>JALETS010000250.1 GCA_022781395.1 Lachnospiraceae bacterium
TATCTTCCCTGATACATGTCTTCGTAATACTTCTGATAATCACCGCTTGTCACATTTTTCATCCAGTCTTCATGTTCAAAGAACCACTGGATCGTGCGGTGGATGCCTTCTTTAAACATCGTTTCCGGTTCCCAGCCGATCTCTGCCTTGATCTTGTCCGGTGCAATGGCATATCTTCTGTCATGCCCTTTACGATCCTCCACATAAGTAATCAGGTTCTCACTGACAAGCGCTTTGCGCGGATCATTATTCGTCAGCATCTCCTGCAGGGTTTCAATAATGATCTTAATAATCTCAATATTCTGCTTCTCATTATGTCCGCCTACATTATATGTTTCAAACAATCTTCCCTTCTCCTGTACCATATCAATGGCTTTCGCATGATCCTCCACGTATAACCAGTCACGCACATTCTTGCCGTCACCGTACACCGGAAGCTTCTTACCCTGTAAAGCATTGTTGATGATCAACGGAATCAGCTTTTCCGGAAATTGATACGGTCCGTAATTGTTGGAACAGTTGGTAATGTTAGCCGGGAATTTGTAAGTATCCATATATGCTTTTACCAGCATATCCGAGCTTGCCTTACTTGCCGAATATGGGCTGTGAGGTGCATAAGGAGTGGTCTCATAGAAATACCCCCCATCCTCTTCCAGAGAACCGTATACCTCATCTGTAGATACATGAAGGAACTTCTTGTCCGCCTTAAAAGTACCGTCAGGAAGCTCCCATGCTGCCTTGGCACAATTAAGCATAACCGCCGTACCAAGCACATTGGTCTGTACAAACACTTCCGGATTTTTAATACTTCTGTCCACATGACTCTCTGCCGCAAAGTGTACAACCCTGTCAATATCATTCTCTGCAAAAATTGCGGCAATTGCCTCTTTATCACAGATATCTGCTTTGACAAATGTATAATTGTCTCTGTCCTCTATATCTTTCAGATTCTCAAGATTGCCTGCATAGGTCAATGCATCCACATTGATAATGCGGATCTGATCATCATATTTCTTAAACATATAATGAATATAATTGGAACCGATAAAACCGGCACCGCCTGTTACCAGATATGTTCTCATAATGTCCTCCGTTCTTAAGCGTTTAGCCAGACTTATCCGCATTATGCGGACAGCGCGTTTTTATTTTATTATAGTAGAATTGGCATAGAATTCCAAGACTAATAATTCATATAACTGATATTCATATCCACTTTTCCGCTGATACCACTAACTTTTCCTGTGGAAGAATACTGCCACATATCATATTTGGTGGCCGTATAAGTCGGTGAGCTTGCATACTGTGCCAGCCATATCTTATAACCCGTCAGACTTGCAGTATTGATTTTCTCTGTAAACCATGTCTTATTGGCATAAATGCCGGCAGAATAACCGGAATTCTGCACCGTAGCACAGAATGCCTTGCATACGGCAGTTCTGGTCTCTTTGCTGATACCATCCCCACGGCCTCCACTGGCTTCTACATCTAGGAATATAGGGTAATTTAATCCATAACCGCTGACCAGATTGACCGCCATAGAAGCCTCTTCTACCGCTTCCACTTCATTGACCGCCTGACTGAAGAAATAAACGCCCACTTTAAGTCCGGCAGCCTTAGCTCCTTTGATATTGCTCTTAAACTTAGGATCCTCAATCAGCGCTCCGGTGGAGGATCCTCTGTATCCGCAGCGGATAATCACATAAGATACTCCTGAATTCTTAACCGCATTCCAGTCGATTGAACCATTCCACTTAGACACATCAATTCCCATGGTGCCGGAATTAGAGGACAGCTTACCGTCACTGCCGAAATTATATTTCGCGCCTTGAATAACCTGCTCCCCGGTCACTATGTTACCGTCTTTATCATAGAAATACACATATCCGTCAATCGTCTGCCATCCGGTATATTTATATTTTGACACCTTCGTTGTTTTCTTATAGAAAGTGTCTTTCTTACCGTAATCGTCGTAAGTGGCTTCAATGTATTCCTTATTGGAATTGCGGTAGTACAACTGGTTGCCGTCCTGATCCTTCAATTTTGTACTGCCGTCTATCGTTACTTCCTTTTTAACCTCTATCTCTATTGAATCAGAAACGTCGTCCGCACCTTCATTTTTGCAGACAGCTTTAATCTTGGCCTTGCCCTCTGCCACACCGGTCACAACGCCGTTCTGGTCTACTTTCGCTATCTTTTCATTTTCACTGTTCCATGTGATTTTACCATTCTTAGGCTCCGTGGATGCCTGCAGTGTTATTGTTTTCCCTACGGCTACCTCTTTGCTGCCACTGATGGACACTTTGGTAATGACTGTCTGTTCCTGCTTATCATCGTCCTTCTTATCCTCATCTTTTTCATCATCTTCCTTATCGTCGTCTTTTGTTTCTTCCTTGTCCGCTTCTTCAATAGTGACAGAACAGGACAACTCCTGAATCATACTCCCCACTACCACTTTAGCCGTAATGGTCGTATTGCCCACACCGACACCATTGACACTTCCGTCACTTACCGTAGCAACCGAAGAATCCCCACTGCTCCATTCCACCGTATATCCGGCACTGCTGTCACTTACCTGCACTTTGATAGATTCGCTCTCACCTTTCTTTAAGGTCAGGCTGTCCTTATTAAGAGACACTGTCACTGCTGCCGGAGTCTCCTCCACTCCTTCTTCTACCAGCTTTCTGTAAATACTGCTCACAGTCCATGGATCCGGAATTTTATTTTTAGGAACCTCCTCGTAGCTATCTTCTCCCTCTCCGATGGGAGTTTTGGTAGATTCCACCCACTCAACAGTATCTGCCAGAACAGACTCTACAACAGTATTCTGCTGCGCCGTATCCTCAGCTGCAGCATTGACTTCAGCCTCCGTTTTGACTTCATCTGCCACATCTACTTTCTTATAAGCAATCTTATCCGTAACCTCTACGCTGCTCGCCTTATCGGGCAATTTATATTCTTCATAATCCGTTCCGCTAAAAGGCTTGATCGTTACCTGATAAGAACCGGAATCAATTCCCGTCTGGTAAATAATACCGTCCTTGTCCTCATCCTTCAGATCATAGGTCTTCTTGCCACTGGTTACCTCTACTTCAAAGGGCACACTGCCGATCAGCTTGCCTGTCTCTTTATTGACAAACTTAATCTTCAAATCAGACTGAATAGAGGTCAGGTGAAGGGTTACCTCAACGGTATCCTTCTTCTCCTCCTCTTCTTCCTCCTGGACCTGCTCTTCTTCCTCTGTTGCCATCATATTAGCCAGCTTAGCGGATTCCGATACGGCAATTAAGCCGCCCTCACCTATAACGGATATTCCCTCGATTTCCTCTCCTACTGAAGCAAAAGCCTCTACCTGCTTCTCCATCATTCCGGCATTGGCATAAAGACCACCTGTGACAAGCACCCCTGCCAACACTACGACACCAAGCACCGCCACCACCATATCAAGAGTACCCATATCAGCCAGAAAATGTTTGAACCTGACTATGACACCATCTTCCTCATAAGCATCATATTCGTACTCATCGTCTTCCTCATAGTCCTCATCCTCGTACTCGTCGTCTTCCTCTTCATAATCCTCGTCTTCGTACTCGGCGTCACGATTCCTATGTGCACCGACAGTAGCAGCTTCGCATTTCGTGGATTCATGACTCCGATTGTATTCCTCGATTATCTCATCATCAAGACTTAAGAATTCCAGTGTATCTTCCGTAACACTGTCCTCATCCTCTTCATCGAAAGCTCCTTCTTCATCCACCAGCAGATCCTCTAACCTAAGATCCTTTGCTCCTTCTCTTTTTCTACTATGCTTTCTTTCCTGCATTTATGTAAACCTCTCATTGTAACAAATTTGTAAAAATTATAACATAATAAGCTTTCACTATCAAGGTTATTTGCCCTTTTTCCGGTTTTGGAAAAGATTTACATAATTCCAGAGTCAATATTCCTGTACGCGATATTTAACACCGCCGAATATCCCTTATTTTGGTAAAATTCGCTTGACTAAGTCTCCCATAACTGACACAATATAAGAGCAACATTACAATTTCAACATTTTAGTTCAATGAGAAAAGGGGAATTTTTCATGATGTACATGCACTATTGTAAGCGTTGCCATCGGGTTTATATGTTAAATGGGCACAAACAGAAGTGTCCAAAGTGCCATGAGGCAATCACGGAACTGAAACTATCCTACATGGACTATGTCGCTATGGATCAGGAGGCGAGACAGCAGTTTGGCAACTGTTGTTCCGACGAGGAACAGCTCCGGGAATTAAGCACTACTTACCGTATGTATAAGTACAGCAAGTGGTACAAGGACTTGCAGAAGCAGCTTCCGCAACCGGCGATTATCGCCTAATTTTCAAGATAAATCCAATATTAAACAAAACCACGATGGGAAACGCAGTATCAAGGAATTCATCATTACCGGATGAAACCACTAAAGAGTGCTTCCAGAAATCAATATATTTTTGGAAGCACTCTTTTTATGAAACGAAATATTTTCTTAAAATAATGGCAAGCCATGGATTTTTATAGGATTTCATAGTAGAATATATCAAGGTATTGCCGAAAGGAAATGGATCAATCATTTCGAAATGGAGGAAATTATGAAACAAAATCAGGAAACTCAACAAACAGATATCAATACGGAAGAAGTTATCACCGAAGAAAAGAAAGGGCACGGCTTTCATATCAATGTTAACATCATTCTTTTATGTGTTATCTTACTGATCGCCGCATTTTCTGCTTATAGACTGTACAAATGGAATAAAGGGGTTCCATCAGATTATGATCCCAACTATCAGACAACCGACTTTGATGTTGAGGCAATGGACAATATCATTCCTCTTGCACCGGACAAGCTGGAGGGGCATGAAGACGACGGTGTCACTACTATTTTGTGTCTGGGTGATGATCCTTTCTCTCTGGATCAGGGAGAAGGCGGACTGGCAGAACAGATTGCTGCCAAAACCGGTGCAACCGTCTATAACGGATCTTTTACCGGAACTACGATCGCAGCTCAGTTTGAAGCTTACAATGACGGCTATATTCTGGATGCTTTCTCTTTCTCCTACGTGGCACAGAGTCTTGCCTCCGGTAATTTTGATCTGATGAAAGCCGCTGCTTCTTACAGTTATGATGAAGCTTTTCCAAAGACCACATCCATGCTGGAGCAATTGGATATGAACAGCGTTGATGTCATCTGCATCATGTATGACGGCAGCGACTATATCAATAAGAGACCTTGCGATGACCCTAATGCCCCGGAAGCAATCGTTACGTACACGGGAGCTCTCAGATCCGGTATCCGTGCCATCCAGAATGCTTATCCGCATATTCGTATTGTTGTTATGTCCCACACCTTCTGCCATACCATTAATGAAGAAGGTAATTTTGAGAACGGCGACCGGGTAGACCTCGGAAACGGAACCTTGAGCCATTATCTCCAGAAGGAACTGGATGCAACAAGTGACTGCGGTGTATCCTTTATTGATAACTTCTACGGTTCCATCAACGAAGATAATTATCTGGACTATATGACTGATTATATCCACTTCAATGATGCCGGGCGTAAGCTGTTAGCAGACAGGTTTGTAAAGTGTATCTTCCCGGAACTGGTAAGTGATACGGATGCAGAATAAAAAAGGATTACAAAAAGGATGGCTCTTGCTATATGAGGCCATCCTTTTAGTAATCTACCGAAAACAACTCTTCAAAATCAAACCGTTCAATGATATCCCGCATCTTATCGAGTGCCTGTGTCATCTCCTCAGAATCCGTGACTTCACAGCTGCCGTCCGCAAAGCACCGGGCCATATAATAATTGATATCCTTGTGATAGTGACTGTAATCGGCATAATTATTCAGATCTGTTACAATCCATTCCTGATTGGGGAAATAAAACACTCTCACATTGTCATAGGCAAGCATCCTGTCCGCAATATACTGATACTCCGCCATTGTCGCTTCCAGATGATTCTCCCGCATCACATCATTCCAATACAGGATACTGTAAGGTGGGAAGAAAATATAGAAGGTCGTTTCAGGATTCTGTTCAATAAAGGGACAGATGTTCGTATCCAGATTCTTCTGCACACTTTCAATGTAAGCATCAGCCGGTGTCTCTTCCGCTATCTGTTCCGGTTGCTGATAATTATGCATCACCCACTGTATGTTATAATATTCGTCCGTCCACCAGCTTTGGTATACCGTAGCCAGGTCCGTCTTATCAGGGTCTGCAAGAGGACGCATAATATAATTCAGGAACACATCCTTATTCCACAAATACTCTGCATCATTCCAGACCGAATCATCATAGAGATACTCAGGGATAGGGTATTTGGTCTCTTCCACACCGCCTGTATAAGTCATCACATCCACACCCAGAAAGACAGCCTTTACATCATGATCACTGGTAAAAATGCGCTCCATAATGTTCTCCTGATCCTTGGGATATGCCCCGCTGTAATTCAGTTTGATGGTATCAAGCCCCATCAGTTCTTCAAACCAGTTCGTATTAAAATTCACCGTCATGGAGGAACCCAGAATGACACTGTCATATTTCATGTTCTCAGCCATGCCCGGATTCTGGCTGAGCTGATTATCCACCAGATACGGGAAGTTCTCAAGAGGCGCATGATACTGGAAGAAAGGATCGACCCAGACTACCACTGCCGCCTCAGCGAGCAGACCCACTATCATTGTACAGATTGTGGCAAGCAACCACTTCTTATATTTGTTCATACGAAAACGTACCTCACATCAGAAATTCAGTTCATTTTTCTGTGTAAATTAATTATTCAAAAGCATAATAAATCATTTAACCATTACTAAAAGTTGAAATAAAAGCATAATGTATTATTCAACCATTACTAGAAATTGAAATACAGGAACGTACTGACCTGTGAAAACGTCAGCACACACCATACCATAAGCACAGCGAATACCAATACCGAAACAGCTCTGTACTTCATCTTTTCCATCCGCTGCGCTGCATTGGGACCTACCATCGCCAGATAAAGCCCAACTGTCAGAACAATTGCCATCGGAATATACCCGCTAAATGACATCCGATCCAGATGCAGTACCTTGAGTACATACCAGAATTCATCCGGTCGCAGACATTCTGCCAGCTGCACCGACACTTTCTGCACCGGTCCCCGGAGTGCCGTCACAAGCATCTGATTGGCCTGTCCGATACTTTCTGCCCGGAAATAAACCCATGCCACGCTGACATATATAAAGAGAGCAATACGTGACACGAATGTCACAATTATTCTCCTGACATTTGTATGTCTCACTGTTGTATTTCCCGAATGTCTGTCATCTCCATTGCCGACCGGTCCTGCCACATATAACAGACTATGGGCAAATCGTTTCTGCCGGAATCTCGTAGCCACATATAGCACACCATGCAGCGCACCCCATACAATAAAGTTCCATCCGGCACCATGCCACAGACCACTTAACAGAAATACAAGAAGCAGGTTAAGATACATCCTCGCTTCGCCTTTCCGGTTCCCCCCAAGCGGTATGTAGACATATTTTGTGAAGAAACGATTCAGGGTAATGTGCCATCTTTTCCAGAAATCAATAATATTTGTTGCTTTATAAGGCGAATTAAAATTGACGGGTATCTCAATCCCCAACATCTTGCCAATTCCTCTTGCCATATCACAATATCCGCTGAAGTCAAAATATAGCTGCAAGGTATAGAAGCATATAACAAGGATTGCATCAAAACGCCCAAGCAAAGACAGATTCGCATATCCGTAATCCACCCCTGCACCAAAAGTATCTGCAATCAGCACCTTCTTCGCCAACCCCAGAATAAAAAGCCCAAGACCTTCCGCCATCCGTTCCCACAAAACCGGCTTGTGACCTATCTCGTCAAACTGAGGCAGCATCTCGCCGTGGTTTACGATAGGTCCCGCAATCAGCTGCGGAAAGAAGGATACAAACAGGGCATAATCTATGAGACTGCAATCCCTTACTTCCCCACGCCAGGTATCCACTACGAAGGAAATCTGCTGAAAAGTGAAGAAACTGATTCCCAGAGGCAGTAAAATCCCCCGCAGCAGAAAAGACGTACCAAATACATGATTCATTGTATCAAGGAAGAAGTCAAAATATTTGAAATAGAACAAAACTCCCAGGTTACACGCTACTGCCAGAATCATTAACGACTTTCTCGGATGGCGTGACAAACCACGATGAAAAAGATAATTCACCGCAATACTTCCTACCATGATCAGCAGATAGGACACATTAAAATAGCCATAGAACCACAATGACATTGCTGTCAGAAATATTTTGGCCGCTTTATCCTGTCTGAAATGCAGCAGCCCATAATAGCCCAGCAGGCATATAGGGAAAAAGATAAATACAAAAATATAGGAATTAAATAACATATCCCTCAGCAGACTCCAATCATTATATTATTCTTCAATCAGTCAGTGTCATGTCCTTATAGATAACGAACTCTCCTACCTGCCCGTATACCTCAAATCCGTAATCTGTCAACGGTTCTTCTACCTCACGGTCTTCCTTTAATACCACATATGCACAGGGATATCCCCTGGTCAGCTCCACGAAGTTCTCCGTATCAATGCTCTCTGCCTCTTCCATAGCCTCGTACATGGCATGATAATAATCCCATCTGGAGATCAGCATTTCACGACCGTAAGGCAATTCTATATTGGTACTGTACTGCCGTATATAATAAATAAGATCCGCCGGTACCAGCACAGTGATCCGCCCCTCCTCCGGCTCTATCAGATCCACGATATCAACCGCTTCCTGTGGCAGATGATAGGCATTCTCCGCCTTACTGATGTGCTCACTGTCATACACATAATTACCACATGCAATGATCGCCACACACATAACCACCAATCCGATCCGCCGATGCCTGCCGCATAATTTTACCATACCGTAAGCACTGACCAGGCTCATCTGCAGAAGCCACAACAGGCGGTAATATGTTTCCGAATCATCCAATATCCTTACAAATATCTTACGAAACAGGGGACAGAAAAACATGATAAGCAATAAAGTAGGCGCATAGACAAAGATTGCCCTTCTGTGCTTATCCTTCTCTGTCAGCCACAAATACAGCAGCATAAAAAGATAGATGCCTGCCAGATAGCCGTTCTCATGAAATCCCATATAATTTTTAAATATGACAACACTCTCTAAAAAAATGCCCCACATAAACCTGTTCCGTCCTAACTCCTAATTTATCATGCACTCTCCACTGCTGCACATTTATCATCCATGTCAGAGCAGCTTACTGCGATCAAGACACATTTGAGGCTCTGACTCAAATTGCCGATTGAAAAATCATCCCAACAGATAACTATATGCCATGATCACATAGATTCCCATATAAATAACATTGGGAATACAGGTTGCCCCTATTTTTAAAAGCACCTTAAAATCCTTTTCCACAAGCATCAGGCAGAAGGCTGTCACCGCGATCAGAATCGATACGATAAACACCGCAATGGAACTGCATATCCCGGCGGTCATGTTGATGCATACAAGAAGAAGCCATAATCCCGCATCCGTTTTCTTCTCCTTTTTGACACCGTCATAAATCCACAAAAACAGCCAGAGAAATGCCGGAATAACCAGACTTCCCGTCACCGCTTTTCCCTGCCAGGTTCTGGTCAGGAAGAAAGTCTCATTAGTGTAGATGGACACATTGCCGAAAATCTGGAACAGACACATCAGGATCATAAAGATGGGCAGATTCTCCCGTTGTCCGGACAGCCCTTTCTTCTTACCTTCCTCTTTCTTCCCGTCTTCCTTCTGCTCTTCAACAGAAGACACCGGAAATAATATCCTGCCTATTTCAAAATATACAAGATAAGTCAGGGGAATCAGCACCACCGGCATGACCACATGAGACACTATCGTTGCATGAATACCGCTTTTTACTGATACAAACGCTACCCACATGGGGAATACCGCCAGCACATGGCGCACATCCAGATCCGTAGGTCTTCCCGTATAAGGCAGAATACGGTACATCACATCTGCCTGCTGTGCCAGCAATGACTCCACCACATAATAGGCGTCATCTCCGTCAAAGGAAGCATAGGCAACAGCCTTATATAACTGAAATCCGATCAAAGCTGCAAAGAGAAGCCACTCTATACGCTCCGGCCATGTCATATTTCGAAACAAAAGTATCCCTTTCCCATTTGTGACACTTCTGTCATTTGTGTTCCTGTCTGCTCCAAACACCAATCCCGGCCTGTCGTTCTTCGTATTCCGGTACCACACAAGCAGTCCTGCAATCGCACACAGAATGCTGATCACTGTAAAACAATCAGCTGCAACACTGAAATTGTGATATTTCACAAATAACACTGCCGGGATCGTAACAACCTCAAATACCGCCCACATACAGAAATATCCCGCAAGGATAACTACCCCCGGATTTCTCTTATACGGTGATATGAAATTTGCCGGTACCAGTCCTATACAAAAAGGAATGATAAGCAGCCAGAAAATCAAACTGATAACTGATAGCATAATGTCTCCCTCTAATTCTGCTTTCTACTAAGCTTTAATGCCCCATCAGCAATAATACAATTTCTACTTTGAACAGTTGTAGTATACCACATTTTAACTGTTTTACATAGTTCCCTTAGTATGATCTTTACTATCTTTTGCTTACACTTTTTTGCCTGTACACTGTACATCCCACTCCAAACATGATAAACTATTTATTATTATGGATAAAATGGCCGGGTGCATTGAACGACTGTTTTATCCCCATAAACGCGAGGTATTCCATGAAAAAAGTATATGTGATCGGAGCCGGTCCTGCCGGACTGACTGCCGCATACGAACTGTTAAAACAAAGCAAAGATTACGAGGTCACAGTGCTGGAAGAAAGCGAAGCCATGGGCGGCATCTCCAAAACCGTCAATTACAAGGGCAACCGCATGGATATGGGCGGTCACCGTTTCTTCTCCAAAGTACCGGAGGTCAATGAATGGTGGGATAACATGCTTCCCCGACAGGGTGCCCCTACCTATGACGATATCGTCCTGCACCGCGAAATGACACTTGCTCCCGGCGGCCCCGATCCCGAGAAAGAAGACCGGGTAATGCTTCGCAGGAACCGCGTGTCCCGCATTTTTTTCAAAAATAAATTTTTTGATTACCCGATTTCGCTGAAACCGGAAACTTTTATTAATATGGGATTTCTGACAACCTTAGAAGTAGGTTTCAGCTATCTTGCCTCTCTGATTCATAAGCGGAAAGAAGACTCCCTGGAGGATTTCTATATCAACCGTTTTGGTAAGAAACTCTATTCCATGTTCTTTGAACATTACACGGAGAATCTATGGGGACGGCCTCCTAAGGAAATTGCACCGGACTGGGGTGCACAACGTGTTAAGGGATTATCCATTATTGCCATCATCAAGGATGTGTTCGCTAAATTGATTCCAGGCAAGAAAGACCGGGAAGTAGAGACATCCCTGATTGAAGAGTTCAGCTATCCGAAGCTGGGCCCCGGACAGTTATGGGAAGTAACTGCCGATGAAATCAGGAAGATGGGCGGTACGGTACTCACAGGCTGTAAAGCCACTAAGCTTCACAAGAATGAAAACAATCATATTACTTCTCTTACCTACGAAAATAATGGAGAAGAGATAACCGTAGAAGGCGATATCTTCATCTCTTCCATGCCGGTCAAGGATCTGGTTGCCGGTATGAATGATGTGCCTGAAACAGAGGCAAAGATTGCGGCAGGACTTCCTTATCGTGATTACATGACTGTAGGGCTTCTTTTGCCCAAGCTTAATTTAAAGAACAAGACAAAGATCAAAACAATCAATAATATTGTTCCGGACTGCTGGGTCTATGTACACGACCGCAGCGTGAAACTCGGACGCTTCCAGATCTACAACAACTGGTCACCCTATATGATTAAAGATCTGAATCACACCGTCTGGATTGGTTTGGAATATTTCGTATTCGAAGGGGACAAGTACTGGTCTATGTCTGATGAAGAGTTTACCAAGTTCGCCGTAGATGAGATCGTTAAGATGGGACTGATCGATTCCCCGGATGATGTGATGGATTATCACGTAGAGCGTGTCAAGAAAGCATATCCTGCCTATTTCGATACCTACAAGGATATGGATACGCTGATTGCTTATCTGAAATCCATCGATAACCTATACTGTGTAGGACGTAACGGACAACACCGATACAACAACATTGATCACTCCATGGTAACTTCCTTTATTACCGTTCACAATATTGTAAACGGCATTGAGGACAAGGATGCCATCTGGAATGTAAATACCGAGAAGCAATATCATGAAGAAAAGGCCTAGCAATCCTGCTAAGCCTTTTTCTAATATCACATTTTTACTGACTGCTCCGCACATCTATAATAGTGCTTGTTACAGCCTCAGCAATGCATTTCATTCCTTCCGCATTAGGGTGCACCCCATCTGAAGTCATGTTCTGCAAATTATCAATCTCAATACCGCAATGATACAGATCGATCACAGGATATCCTTTATTTCCCGCAATCATTTCAATTTTTTCTGAATAATCCCTAGACGTAAGTCCCAGTCCGTTTGTATAAGCAACATATGGCGTTTCCGTTCCATAGTCTCCCACCTGTAATAGAGTACAGCAATATATCTCACTGCAGGGATAATACGTCTCCAGTTTATCCATCATAAGAGAATACGCATCCGCGAAATTATCGATCATTCCTTCTTCCACAGTAACTGTTCCGTCATTATCGCCCAAAGGAATACCCATCAACAGGTCATTGGTTCCCATAAATACAACAATAATATCCGGATAAGCGCCGTTCTTATCACTCAAATCTGTAATTCTGAAATCTCCGCATCCCACCTGCGGGTTTTCCGCATCAGTAGAATTTCCGGCGCAGGTACTGCCGGAACTGGATGCATTGGCACACAATTTCATACCTGTGTCATCAAACATCCGAATCCACCATGTATCATTGATATCCTTCACATCACCGCTGGCTGGATAAAAATTATTATAACCATATGGAATCCAGTTTTCATAGGTTGAGATACTGTCTCCAAGTATTGATAACGTTGTTCCTTCCAGGCTAAACTCTTCATCCCGGCTTTCTGTCTCTTCCGCAGGCTGAATATCCTCTTCTTTCCCGCATCCTACACAGATACACAGCAGGGCAAGTGTAAACGCCCCTGCTGCCAGCCTTCTTCTCTTGTAATACTCCATACCTTCTCCCTTATTACATGTCACCCTATTTTATTTTTTCTGAAACATGGACTGTCTGGCGCCATGCATCTTGTCTCTGTGCTCTAATACATCATTGACAGCATCCATGCGCAGTCCTGCATCAATAAAATCGCAATACTTACAGAACGGATAATTCTGTCTTCCCCCCACAAGTGACTCTCTCAGCTCCCTATATTTGGCACTGTTCCAGCCGTCTTTTAGTGATACTTCACTTAAGTCTGCCAGATCCGTCACCTCAAAATTATCACAACAGCAGATACCCAGTTTACCGTTGGGCATGATCCACAAGTCCGTAAAAGGCATCAGGCATGTTTCTTTAATAATTTTGCCTTTAGACTGTTTATTTGGTGCACTGCCCGCCCGGTTCGTAAGCACTTCCTTCAGATACCGGATCTGGATCAGAATATCCACATCCTTAAATTCCTCCGGATGCGCCTTCACATACTCATAAATAATCTGGATATTATCATGCATCTTCATATCCAGACAATAATTGTTGATGATCAACTGATCCACATAAGGAATAATCGATTTTACCTTATCAATATCCAATAACAGGCCGTTGGTAGACATGAAGATAAACGCCTCCGGGAGCTTCTCTCTGGCATATTTGTGAAATTCCACAATACGCTTATCCAGCCACGGTTCATTGTTACCATACAGGGTCAGATGTCCCTTATAATCCCACTCACTGAGCTGGTCAATCACAGAATAATAGAGTGTATCCTCCATCTTCCTATACGGACGCTTCTCCGCATGGATATTTGCAGTACAGAATTCACAGGTACTGTTACAGCGATTCACCGTCTCCAGATTAACTACCAAAGGATGGGGAGCTTCCTCCTGACTCATAAAATACTCAATATATTTCTTCTGGGATTTCCTTCTGCTTAAGAATTGTAATTTCAAATAACTTTCACTGGATAATTTGGGCAGATATTTTCTGGCATTCCAGCCTACCATACCGCCGAAATTGTGTACTCTGATTGGCATGTTAATGTTCTCTCCTTCTGTCTTGTTCAACTGTTTCTTTCTTTAATCCGATACAACTGCACACTGTTTCTGTCAGTTCTCCAATCCACGATCTGTTCGTATTGATACAGACCCCATTCTTCTAGTGT
Source organism: Lachnospiraceae bacterium (assembly GCA_022781395.1). Lineage (GTDB taxonomy): Bacteria > Bacillota > Clostridia > Lachnospirales > Lachnospiraceae > UBA3282. Next base: position 14,400 of record JALETS010000250.1, read on the forward strand.
AGGGTACAAATCCACATCATCTATAATAATAAAATTAGCGAGTCCTTCATGAATATACCTGTCTTGTTCCTCAAGAATTTCCGTATAATGCTTACTGATATTAGGCGCAAAAAAATATTGCGCTGCCGGTCTGGTTCCTTCCGGAAGCATCATTTGTACCCAATGATTTCGATACATCAGCAAGGTTTTATCAATTCCTGCATTCTCCATCTCGATATTACACACATCATAAAGAGATAAATTATCTGTTAAAGCAATTGCATCCTCATAATTTCGATTATACAGCGGAATCGCCAGTATGCAAAGAACCGTCACAGGCACTATTGCATTGGCCTGAATACGGATATCTGTTTTCTTACCTCTGATAATCTCCGCGATCGCTATGACGCCCAGCACCATAAATACCGCTACAACGCAATAATAATAATCATATGCATAACTGACATACGTACTCCCTATCATGCCGAGAAAGGCCAGTATCATTCCTGTCTTCCCACATATATTTCCCTTCATTCTGTTGAAACACAGATAACCTGCCAGCCCAATAATTACCAGAAAAGTGACAACCGGGTTCTTACCGACAGCCAGCATAATATTCCCGGCAAAAGTACTGATCGTCTCCCATATCGTCTTGACATCCGCATATGCCAGATTGGCAACAAAATAACCTTTGATCAAATAGACCAGGCTATGATAATATACAAAATAACCGACAATCGGAATACTGGCAGTAATCCCACCCAGTATCAAAACCCCGATATCCTTCCGGAATCTTCTGGTCTGCATCCATCTGTCCAGTAACATAAAAATCAGCAAAGCTACCGGGCAGACTATTAGATTAAA
>JALETS010000277.1 GCA_022781395.1 Lachnospiraceae bacterium
TCCTCATTTCTCAATGTGATTTTCAATCTGTTCTTTGTATGGACAATAACTCATATAGCTATCTTATAGAGTGAGAAAAACAATGTCAATGAAACTTATCTGAATTAATTATGAAATTTTTATAGTCGGCCTCCGGCTAGCGGAAAACTTTGCGCATGCTGGATTTAGAATCTGGTTGAAACTTTTTCTGATTTGTTATATGATGTTTGTAACTATTCAGAGCCATTATTCTGAATAGTTACAGATCTATGGAGGACTATAAAATGAGTGATTTATACGTGGAATGTCTTGTGGCCAGAAAGCCATCTACAATTCTTACTTTTTTCAAAGTGTTACTAATTATGATGACAGCTGTTTTTGTTTTTCTGGGGTTGATGTTTACGCCGGGATTGTTAGTGGCAATTATTACAGGTGTAGCAGCTTACTTCACATATATGAATGCGGATGTGGAATATGAATACCTGTATCTTGATAAAGAGATCAGTGTTGACAAGGTTATGGCGAAGAGCAAGAGAAAGAAAATGGGCAGCTTTTCCGTGGAGCAGATGGAAATCATGGCGCCGGTTAATTCTCACAGACTGGATTCCTATAAGAATCGTCAGGTAAAGAAAACTCATGATTTCAGTTCCGGTAAGGCAAGCCAGCCGGAGAAAAGATATATGTTGTTCTTTTCAGGAGATACCAAAGTAATTTTAGAGCCCAATGAGGCAATGATCAAGGCAATACAGTCAGTGGCACCCCGTAAAGTATTTACTGACTAATTTGAGACGGTTGTGCCGGGACTTTGCATGTCTGAATAATTGGCGCAAAATAGAATTATACATTTTGCGCTTTTTATATCATATACCAGAAAAACAGGAGGAGAGAAAATGGGTCAGATAATTGGCGAAGGAATTACCTTTGATGATGTGCTCTTAGTACCGGGGTATTCTCAGGTTATTCCGAATCAGGTAGACTTAACAACATGGCTTACGAAGAAAATCAAACTGAACATCCCTATGATGAGTGCAGGAATGGATACCGTAACCGAACATCGTATGGCGATTGCCATGGCAAGACAGGGTGGTATCGGTATCATTCATAAGAATATGTCCATAGAGGCACAGGCCGAAGAGGTTGATAAGGTAAAACGTTCAGAAAACGGTGTCATTACAGATCCTTTTTCATTGACTCCGGATCATACATTAGCTGATGCTGATGCGTTGATGGCTAAATTCAGAATTTCAGGTGTACCGATTACGGAAGGCAGAAAATTAGTCGGTATTATTACCAATCGTGACTTAAAGTTCGAGACAGATTTCACTAAGAAAATTAGAGAGTCCATGACCTCGGAAGGTCTGATTACCGCCAAGGCGGGCATTACACTGGAAGATGCCAAGAAGATTCTGGCAAAGGCCAGAAAAGAGAAGCTGCCGATTGTGGATGATGACTATAATCTGGTGGGTCTGATCACCATTAAGGATATCGAGAAGACAATTAAATATCCGCTTGCAGCCAAGGACAGCCAGGGAAGATTATTATGCGGTGCCGGTGTAGGAATAACGGCCAATGTGTTAGATAGGGTAGGCGCTTTAGTGGATGCCAAAGTGGATGTGATCGTATTGGATTCTGCACATGGTCATTCTGAAAATGTGCTTCACTGTCTGCGGATGATCAAAGAGAAATATCCTGACGTTCAGGTAATTGCCGGCAATGTGGCTACGGGTGAGGGTACCAAAGCTCTGATTGAAGCAGGTGCGGATGCCGTTAAGGTAGGTATCGGTCCCGGTTCCATCTGTACAACCCGTGTGGTAGCAGGTATCGGTGTACCACAGATCACCGCTATTATGGATGCTTATGCGGTTGCAAAGGAGTATGGTATTCCAATCATTGCAGATGGCGGTATCAAGTAGTCCGGTGATATGACCAAGGCAATAGCGGCAGGCGGTAATGTCTGCATGATGGGAAGTATGTTTGCGGGATGTGATGAGAGTCCGGGAACCTTTGAGTTATTCCAGGGCAGAAAGTATAAAGTGTACAGAGGTATGGGATCGATTGCTGCCATGGAGAACGGCAGTAAAGACCGATACTTCCAGTCGGATGCGAAGAAACTGGTGCCGGAAGGTGTCGAGGGGCGTGTTGCTTATAAGGGTACTGTGGAGGATACGGTATTCCAGCTGATGGGCGGTCTCAGATCCGGTATGGGTTATTGTGGAACACCCAGCATCAAGGAACTGCAGGAGAAGGGTAGATTTGTGAAGATTTCTGCAGCTTCTTTGAAAGAAAGTCATCCGCATGATATTCATATTACCAAAGAAGCACCGAATTACAGTGTAGACGAATAAAAGGGTTAATAATGAAAACTCCCAAGGATAATACCTTGGGAATTTTCAGTGGGGGAATTCTGGCATGGGAGATGAATACAATAGAATCTTAGACAGAAAGCTGTTACAGAAATTGCAGGATGAATTCTGTGCGGCAATAGGGGTATATGCCTATTGTGTGGATAGTATAGGAATGAATGTGACAGAAATGTCAGGTGGAGAAGCGGACAAACTGAGAATCCTAAAGGAAGTATCTGAAGAACAAATGACTTCTCTGATCCACAGAGTATGCAACAGCCTGTTGGAAGACCAGGCTGTAGAGGATAGCAGAACGGATGCACTCAAGTATGCAGCTGTCTGTATTAGAGGCGATAAAAAACCGATTATCACATGGCTGGTATGTGGGGTGTTGTCTGATGCAATATCCGAAGAGGGAAGGACTTATGCTGAGCAATTTACCTACCGGATTACAGAAGATAAGTTTAATAAGGCTCTTGATCTGCTCCGGGAAGCCAGTATGTATCTTGTAGGAAACAGGGTATCGGTGGAACAGGCCATGGCGGAGAGCCGGAGAGACCGTTATTCTAAGGATGAGATGGAGGCAGTTTTGAAACGGACTGCGGCTATTACGGAGATTGTTCAGATGCTGGACAGCGATGCTCCTATTGAAGAGATTATGGTTCACATACTGGATGTGATCGGCAGTTATCTTCAGATTGACAGTGCATATCTGTGCAATATTGAGAATGATCAGGCAGTAAAGATGAATGTGATTGCTGAGTGGTGCCATGAAGGGGTGATATCCCATTTTGACCAGACCAGGGATCAACCCCGGCCGTCTTATCTGTACCGGACAAAACCACTGGTTCTTTCCACCGGTAAAAGCGGAGAGAGTTATGCGGCAGATATGAGTACAGCGGGCATAACAGCGCTGGTAGCATTGCCGATCACGCTAAAGGACCGGATCAGTATGTATGCCTGTTTTGAACAGAAGAGAAATGCCCATGAATGGGAACTGGAGGAGGTTAAGTTCTTAAATGATTCCGTGAAGGTATTACAGAGTATTCTTACCAAACGGATTCAGAAGAACTCCCTTGCAAGCTCTTATGCAGCATTGGAAGAGGTGCTGAATAATGTAGGAAGTTCCATTTATGTAAGGGACAGAGAGAACGGAAGAATTCTGTTTGTCAACAGAAGCCTGAGAAGTTATTTTAAGGAAGAATTGGATAAAAATCTGTTGGCGGCTGTTTTCGAGAGTAAAATACCGGATAACAGCGATCATGGAAGTGTTGAAATCTGCTTTGAGGAAAGCGGAAGCTGGTATGATCTTTTCTATAAAAATATAACCTGGGTGGATGGCAGACAGGTGCTGATGTGCTCCATCTATGATGTGACTGAGAAAAAGATGTATCAGCAGAAAATTGAGCGTCAGGCTTATACTGACTTCCTGACCGGCCTTTATAACAGAATGTGCTGTGAGAGAGATCTGGCTAAGTATGTTGATACTGCACGCACCACAGGTACTGAGGGCGCGGTACTCTATATGGATCTGGATGACTTCAAGCATATCAATGACAGTTTGGGACATCAGTATGGCGATATCTTATTGAAGTCCATAGCCCAGGGCATGCAAAGTGTTCCGGGAATCAGGAATACCTGCTATCGTATGGGTGGTGATGAATTTGTTATTATCGTGCCTCCAAGTCAGTATAAGCTTTTTGATCAGATTGTAGAAGGTGTAAAGACAGTATTTACAACGCCATGGTTTTTGAAGGATGCTGACTATTACTGTACCATGAGTATGGGCATTGTTCATTTCCCACAAGAGGGTAAAGTTGTAGAGGATCTGATCAAGAAGGCGGATATTGCCATGTATGAGGCGAAGAAATCCGGTAAGAACCGGGTTGCCACTTTTACGAATGGTATTCATTCAGATTCCAATAAGCGCCTGGATATGGAGAAGCACATGCGGGATGCCTCCATCAATGACTATAAAGAGTTTGAGGTATATTATCAGCCTATTATAGATATTCAGGAACATAATAAATGTACCGGTGCTGAGGCACTGATCCGTTGGAACAGTGAAGAGATGGGATTTATGTCGCCGGTAGACTTTGTTCCTCTTGCAGAATATCTGGGCCTGATCAATCCTATCGGTACCCATGTATTACAGGAGGCATGTAAGACCTGCAAATACTGGAACGACCATGGTTATCCGGATTATAAGATCAATGTAAATCTGTCGGTGGTGCAGATGATGCAGACGGATATTGCGGAAATCATAGAGAAGACCATTGAAGACAGTGGTATCAATCCCCATAATCTGACGCTGGAAGTGACAGAGGGACTGGCCATCAACGATCTGGACCGAATGAAAAAAATTCTGGCACGGATTAAAGAACTGGGTGTCCGCATCGCATTAGACGACTTTGGAACGGGATATTCGTCTCTGAGCCATATAAGAGAGCTGCCCTTTGACGTAATCAAAGTGGATCAAAGCTTCGTCAAGGATCTGGCAGAGGATACTTATTCCAAGTCCTTTATCAAGATGGTGTCTGATCTGGCGGATGCTATCGGTGTATCCATCTGCGTGGAGGGCATCGAGAGCAAACAGCAGTATAAAGTGCTGGAGGGCATGAAGGTCAGAATGATACAGGGATATTATTTTGACAGGCCAATGTCCCGGGAAGCATTTGAAGCAAAATATGTAAAAACCAAAATTTAAAAGCAAAAGAATAGAACCGTAAGGGAGGAAATGATATGCAGAAGATTTCATTAGCACAGGATTTAGCAGGCAATGCCTATCCGGGAAGAGGTATCGTGATTGGCAAATCTGCAGATGGCAAATATGCCGTAACCGCTTATTTTATCATGGGAAGAAGCTCTAACAGCAGAAACCGCGTATTTGTGGAGGACGGGGAAGGTATCCGTACCCAGGCATTTGATCCTTCGAAGTTGGAAGATCCCAGCCTGATCATCTATGCACCTGTCCGTGTATTAGGGAATAAGACCATTGTGACTAACGGTGATCAGACGGATACGATCTATGAACTGATGGATAAACAGCAGACTTTTGAGCAGGCGTTGCGTACCAGAGAATTCGAGCCCGATGCGCCCAATTATACACCCCGTATTTCCGGGATCATGCATCTGGAGAGCGGAAACTACAATTATGCCATGTCTATCTTAAAGAGCAATAACGGTGATCCGTCATCCTGTAACAGATACACCTTTGCTTATCAGAATCCGAAGGTTGGAGAAGGACATTTCATCCATACCTATATGGGTGACGGCAATCCGCTTCCAAGCTATGAGGGTGAACCGACCCTGATAGGAATCGAAGGCGATATTGACAGCTTTACCGGGATGATATGGGATAATCTGAACGAAGAGAATAAAGTGTCACTGTTCGTCAGATATATTGAAATTGAGACCGGTAAATATGAGACAAGGATTGTTAATAAAAATCAGTAGCAGATAAGGAAAGGATACAGATTATGAACGAATTAGAATTGAAATACGGCTGTAACCCTAATCAGAAGCCGTCCAGAATCTTTATGGCAGACGGAAGCGACCTGCCGATCAAAGTGTTAAACGGCAAACCGGGTTATATCAACTTTTTGGATGCATTTAACGGCTGGCAGCTTGTGAAGGAACTGAAGAAGGCAACCGGACTTCCGGCAGCGACTTCCTTCAAGCATGTGTCTCCTGCCGGTGCAGCAGTAGGACTTCCGCTTACCGATGTAGAGAAGAAGATTTACTGGGTCGATGATTTGGATTTGGAGTTTACACCGCTGGCCAATGCTTA
>JALETS010000040.1 GCA_022781395.1 Lachnospiraceae bacterium
AAGATTACCACTCAGCAGACGTTCAATCTCTTCTTCCGACATATTACCATCTGCTGCATCTTGCTCCTGCACAGGTTCTTCTATAGATAACTCATCCAAAGACGCGCCATCCAATAAGTCATCACTCAGCTCACCTTCACCTGCCAAAAGATTCTCCAAGGCATCATCTATCGCAAAATCTCCCGATTCAGACTCTGTTGGCGGTATCTCCTCCAAGCCAAGATCATCTAACCCTAAATCCGACAGATTAAAGTCCTCCATCTCATTTTCCGATCCATTCGATTCCTCTAATACCGGATCAATGGGCACATCCGCCAATCCATCTATTCCAAAATCATCAGACATATCTGTTTCATCTATTATCAAATCATCCACTGACTCTGATTCATCCATATCAAAGTCATCTGGCACATGTGTTTCATCCAATATCAGATCATCCGGCATCTCTGTTTCATCCATTATCAGATTATTCGACATTTCTGCTTCATCCGGCATCAAATCATTCGGCATTTCTGTTTCATTTGCTTCACTCGGCATGGATTCCGCATTCGCTTCTGCAGATTCAGCTACTGCATCTGCAGTACTTTCGCCTTCCATCATAGATTTTAATAGATTGTCTAAATATTCTTCACCTGAATTCATAGCTTCTCCCCAAAAATATTTTATGACTCATTTTATCACATAGTGCACTATTTAACAAATCCCTTTATCAAAAAATCAACGGGATTTTCACCGATTCCAAGCCCTCTGTCAGCAATTTCTTCTCCTAATTGATATATTTTAGGATGGATACGATATAGAAACGCTTTTTGATTGTAAAAAACAATTTTTTCAAACGGAAAACGAATGATCGTCGGATACTCCAACCCGACCCCCAGTTCCAACACACATAATTTCTTATTCACAGTTCCTTGCAGCCACTTTGTATATTCACTCCACCTATCCAAGTATCCTTCCTCTGCATATTTAGCCACTCCCAGTTGGTTAAAGCGAAGCTTATCACCACACACATCACATAGTGGCTCCTTTAATGCCTCTAAAGACAATTCCTTATTATAGTATCTGCTCACTTCATCAAGACTTTCCTGTGGAATTTCATATAATGTGTGAGAACAATTCTTATTGCACTGCATTTTACGAAATCCTCCGCATGGAGTCACAATTCGCTTTTCATCCAATCCCACACCATAGATATAATCGTCCATACATAGTGAGACAATAAAATAATTTTTGTCCTTCAGAATATCTCTTAAAATGGTATATGCTTTATTCCATTTATCCTCATGGACCTTTTGTAAAACCATCTTTTGCAGAAAAGGAATAATCCAGATATACTCCTCTCTGTTATCTATTTCCCGCTCAATCTCCTTATATCTCTTATCATCCAGTAAAGAACTCCAGTCATATTGAAACGCTTCACCTAATCCTACCAGCACAAGCTCTGCATCCTGTATTCTATTTATCATTTCAGATATCTTATTGTCCATTTCAAATTACCCTTTATATCTATTACACAACTCTGCATAGTAAAAGCCGGGAAACTCCCGGCCTTTATCTTTTCATTCATACTACTTGAGATTTGCAACAAGTTCATCAACAACTTTTACTAAGTTACCAATCTCAGGTTTAGAGAGTTGTGCATCTGCACCAAGAGCTTCTCCTTTTCTTCTCATTTCTTCGTTGACCAAGGATGAGAATATAACAACCGGAATATCCTTCGTTGCATCATCAGATTTCACAAGTTTTGTTAATCTGTGCCCATCCATAATCGGCATCTCGATATCAGTAATAATGCATTGTACGTGATCCTTCAAAGAGCCTTCCTTCTTGCATTCTTCAATAACATCATAAGCCTGCTGACCATTCTCTGTATGAATTAAATTAACGTATCCGGCCTTTTTCAGAGAATCCACAATTAACTTATTTAACAAAGGAGAATCTTCCGCGATCAAAATCGGAACATGATTCCTATGTCTTTCGCCCAATTCATCAATCTCAGTTACTTTTAAACCTGTCTCCGGATTAATATCCGTTACAATTTTCTCAAAGTCAAGTATAATAATCAGTCTATCTTCAAATTTAATAATACCGGTAGAAACACCATCTTCTGATGTTGATACGGTAGATCCCGGTTTAATTATATCTCTCCATGATACACGATGAATACCAACTACAGAATCAACATGAAAAGCTATATCCAATTTATTAAAGTTTGTTATGATAAACAAACCACCCGGTTCTGATACACCTCTCTGCAAACAATTCTTTAAATCAATTGCCGTAATCATAGTATCACGCGGCATAAAAATACCTTCAATGCTAGGATGTGCATTCGGAACAGGAGTCACCGCCTGATATGTAATAATTTCCTTAATCTTAGCGACATTAATACCATATGCATTTCCATCCAGTTTAAATTCAAGCACTTCCAGCTCGTTGGTTCCGTTCTCAAGCAGAATCTTTGTATCCATGTAATCCACCTCACGTTATATATTTAGAAAATACCTTATAAATCTATCGGATTGCCTACACATCTCACATAATTTCAAGAAAATAACTACAGCAATCTCAAATATAGCTTATTATACCATAAACAATTCAAAAAAAAAACACTATTTACAAAAAATTGCAAATAGTGTGACTCTTCTTATAGCATTTTGACATACCCTCAAATCCGAACCTGAATCTCTGATCTTATCAACATGTTTTCGTGTACTATCCGCTTGGCGTAAATCTCTCATTTCGTGGGAAGAATTACTTGTAATTCTTCCAGCGAAAATCGCCTTGGCGATTTTCGCTTGGTTAAGCCCTCGACCGATTAGTACTTATCAGCTGAACACATTGCTGTGCTTACACCTTAAGCCTATCTACCTCGTAGTCTTCAAGGGGTCTTACTTAACTGGGATATCTCATCTTGAGGGGGGCTTCACGCTTAGAT
>JALETS010000067.1 GCA_022781395.1 Lachnospiraceae bacterium
TCCGCATGGAAGCCTCCATAACAAATCGGGCTTTCTGACTTGCAAAATAGGCCTGACTCATATCACGATCAAATTTCACAATGGAAACCGGCATATCTACGATATAATTCAGATTGCTTTCTCCGTTACCGAAATCATCCAGCGAGAAGCTGACACCATAATCTATCAATATCTGCATATTCTCCAGTAAAACATTTCTGGCGCTGATAGATACCGACTCCGTAATCTCCAGATTAATGTTGGAAGGGTCGAGATCATATTTTTGCATAATCCGGATATAGGAATCAGCAAGTTCCCTGCCCTCACACTGTCTGACAGACAGATTAACTTCAACATATCGTATCCCATAATGATTTCTCAGTTGATTCTCCTTAATAAAGCAACATGTCTTATCAAAAACGATCTCTCCAATCCGGTTGATCAACCCTGTTGCTTCCGCTACAGGAATGAACACACCGGGCGGTACGATCCTTCCGTCCTTCTCCCGGATACGCACCAATGCTTCTGCAGAGACGAATTTCTTCTCTTTGGCAGAATAAATAGGCTGATAAAACACTTCAACTCTATCCTCTTCTATTGCAGCCCGAATCATCTCCTCCACATTTTCTCTTTCACGGAACTTATTGATTCGTTCTTCATCCAGTGTAAAAACAATATTATCATTATTCTTTCTATCCTCCACCTGCAAAAGCCGAATCATATAGAAAAACTCTTCCGTGCTCCTTAACAGAGTAGAATCAGGCAAAAGCACATAACGCGCATTCAGGTTATCCCGTTGTTCCACTATCCATTCCTGTAATGAACAGAGTATCTCCTGCATTCTTGCTTCATCTTCAAAAATAAGCATTACCTCATTCTCTACAGTCTTGAATACCTTAATTTCCTTTTTCTTATCTGCATGATCAATAATTCTTTTTAAAACAATTTCCAACTTCTGTAAGTCATTTTCGTTTTCCTTTATCACCTCTGTTAAAACTACCAGAATAGCAGAAAAATGCTTTTTCTGCGCAAGGTACTGTTTCATATATTCGCCCAGTGCATGGGCATTAAAAGCACCGGTCTCTCTATCCAGATTGGCCTCCGGATTCTCCAGCTCAAAAAACAGGATCAACATTCCAAGAGAAGAGGCAAATCCAACCACAAGTAACTGGGGATTTAAGAATTGTACCAAGGCCGCTGCCAGCCAGACAGACATCCAGATTGCAACTGCCTTTCTCCTCTTCCGGTTCATGGTTCTCCCATATACAGTAACCTTGACAAGAGTAATAAGAACAAAAGTAAGTGCAAAGATATAGGTAGCAATACAGCTTGGTCCATATGTATAAATGACACGTTCCTGTTTGAAATAGTATATAGGCAGTATATAGATAAGTACCGTTCCGACAAGCACTATACTAACATATATACTGTTAATAAATCGCAAATCTTCTTTTCTTTCCACGTCTGTGTTGGCATAAAGTAACCCCCAGAATACGACCCATATCAGGGAAACGATATAAGTTTTACAGACCAAATCCAAAAACCATGCCGGTAAATTATTTCCTTTTACAATCGCAATGATCGAAAGAATATCCAAACATAAACAGATTGTTTCCGCACCCATAATGGTCAGAAACAATCGCTTGGAAAAAAGCCCCAGGGTCTTTTGTTTAAAATAGAAAATCCAGATTAACAGCAAAACTGCAAGTCCGCAACACTGTATCTCTATATTCATGGCAATTCCTCATCTCATATGATACATTTCCTGGTAAAACCGGTTATACCGAATCTTATCCTCTCTCACTATGAAATAATCATATCAATCTACCTATGAAAAAGCAAACAAAATATGACAAATCGCAACATTTCATACTTTTCTGTAAATACCGGAAACATGGACTCGCCCGGCACATAAGATAAACCATAAAACAAATATAACACGGAGGCTTTATCATGAGTGACTTAACAGCAACTCACTGCGGATGTAACAACAATTCAAACTGGAACGGCGGATGCTGCAATTCCTGGATTTGGATTATTATCCTTTTATTCTTCTGCGGAAATAATGATGACTGCGGATGCGGTAGCGGCTTTGGTCTGTTCCGTAATGGCGACGACAACAACTGCTGTTCCTGGATTTGGATTCTGATTCTCTTATCCTGCTGCTGCAGAAATTAACATTTTTTCAGCCTGACACATCTGTATTTCACATCTGGGAAATAGGCTCTGGCTCTATTTAGAGCCTATTTCTCTCTTATGTGGCATATACTATTCAAGAGAGAATACAGGCATCAGAAAGGCTTAATCCTATGACAGACAAAAAAGAGGACGCAAACAGCGTTATGGCATTCGATGCTCTATATACAACCAATCAGATTCAGAAGTTGAAGGTGCTGCTCCCCTACATAGATTCTTCTATGCAAAAGCATCTTGCCGTATACATCAAATATATGGAACTGCAGTATACTATGAACCATGTACGACAACATCCCTTCCAGATATGCGGATGTTCCCTCTCTTCTCCGCATGTCCCGGATTTACGCAAGCTGTGTCAGGAATTATGCCTATATTCCTCGCCCGAAGAGATCAAACAGCTGGAACAATTTCAGAACATGCTGCAAACCATGGAAACAGTTCAGGAAATGTCACAGACGATGGCTGCCATGCAGGAAATCTTTCCCAATATGTCAGAAGGCTTTCCTTTTAACAGCACTTCCACATCATCAGATTCCGGCGAAAAGCAACCGGGTATGCAGTCTTCTATGATAGATATGCTGATGGGTATGCTTACGCCCGAACAGAGAGCCATGTACGAAATGTTTCAGAACACATCGCCGCCTTTAGAATAGACAGGCAGAAATCAATTAATAAAAGGAGTATTCTATGACCAATAACTGGATGAGCGACCCGGCAGTCGCAAATATTGACAAGGCGAAACTGGAATTTTTGCAGGCACTGGTTTTTGAGAGCCAGACCCTGTCCAAAGAACAAATGCTGCCTTTTCTTATGTCTGTTGCCAAGAAAGGCTCGGACAACCATATCTCTTTCAGTGATGAAGAAGTCGATACAATTGTCAACGTAATCCGCAACTATTCTACACCGGAAGAACTATCCAAAATAGATAAGCTTCTGAAATTGCGCAGGAAATAAATTTATTATTATTTATCTACCGAATATGCGTATTGTTACACCAAAAAAATTCCTCCAACTGATGTTCTCATAAACGAGAGCTATCCTTTGGAGGAATTCCCATTCTTCTATTTCTGTACGATATTGACGATTCTGCCCGGTACATAAATCTCTTTCACGATAGTTCCGGTCAGTTTATCTGCAATCGCTTCTTTGGCCTTGGCAATTACCTCATCCTTCGGATCATCCTTGCCGATATTCAGCGTTGCCTTCGTCTTGCCATTAATCTGTACGGCAATCTCCACTTCTGACTCCACCGTCTTAGCCTCATCATACTCAGGCCATGTGGTCTGATATACTCGGCCCTCAAGTCCGACAGCCTGCCACAGTTCCTCTGTAATATGCGGTGCGACCGGATTTAACATGGTTAACAGAGTCTTAAACTCTCCCTTTGTTACCGCATTCTTCTTATAAAACTCATTGATCAGCGCCATCATGGCAGCAATCGCCGTATTATATTTCAGATTTTCAAAATCGTAGCTGACCTTCTTGATGGTCTGATGCATCTTAGTCTCTAAATCCTTGGAATAACCGGTCTCATCTGTCAGGATATCCTGCAGTTTCCAGACTCTCTCCAGGAAACGACGGCATCCCTTCACGCCATCCTCAGACCAGGATGCAGACAGATCAAATGCACCGATAAACATCTCATAGGTACGCAAAGTATCAGCACCATAATCCCTTACGATATCATCCGGATTGACTACGTTTCCTCTGGACTTACTCATTTTCTCCCCATTGGAACCAAGGATCATACCATGGGAAGTTCTCTATGCATAAGGTTCCGGACAGGGAACTACCTTTTCATCATATAAGAACTTATGCCAGAATCTCGAATATAACAGATGCAGTGTAGTATGCTCCATACCACCGTTATACCAGTCTACAGGCATCCAGTATTCCAGTGCTTCCTTGCTTGCCAGCGCCTCTGTGTTGGTAGGATCGGTATATCTTAAGAAATACCAGGAAGATCCCGCCCACTGGGGCATGGTATCAGTCTCTCTCTTAGCCGGGCCGCCACAGCATGGACATGTAGTGTTGACCCAGTCAGTCATAAGGGCAAGCGGTGATTCACCATTATCCGTCGGCATGTAGCTTTCTACTTCCGGAAGTTCCAGCGGAAGCTCACTCTCATCCAGCGGTACATAACCACATTTCTCGCAGTATACGATTGGAATAGGTTCTCCCCAGTAACGCTGTCTGGAGAACACCCAGTCTCTTAATTTAAAGTTTGTCTTAGCGGTTCCGATTCCCTTCTCCTCTAAGAACTCGATCATTTTCTTCTTGGCATCTTCTACACTCAGGCCGTCTAAGAAGCCGGAATTGACAAGTGTACCTGTGGCCACATCAGTATATACTTCTTCCTGTACATTCTTACCGCCTGCCACTACTTCGATAATAGGCAGATTAAATTTCTTGGCAAAATCCCAGTCTCTCTCATCATGTGCCGGAACCGCCATAATAGCACCGGTACCATAACTCATCAATACATAATCGGATATAAAGATAGGAATCTCCTTACCATTTACCGGATTGATTGCCGTCATACCGTCAATCTTCACACCGGTCTTCTCTTTGGCAAGTTCAGCACGTTCAAAATCGGATTTTCTGGCAGCCTGCTCGCGGTAAGCCACTATTTCATCCCAGTTCTTCAACTCTGCCTGATACTTATCAATAATCGGATGCTCCGGAGAAACTACCATGTAAGTAACGCCAAACAGGGTATCACATCTGGTCGTATAAATACGAAGCTTATCCTCCTTCCCTTTGATGGTAAAGTCCACCTCTGCGCCGGTCGATTTACCGATCCAGTTCTTCTGGGATACTTTAACCTTCTCTACATAGTCTACCGTATCCAGACCCTGAATCAATTGATCCGCATATTCTGTAATCTTAAGCATCCACTGGCTCTTTACCTTACGGACTACCTCAGAACCGCAACGCTCACATACACCGTTTACCACTTCCTCATTGGCAAGACCAACCTTACAGGACGTACACCAGTTGATCGGCATTTCCGTTTTATAGGCAAGTCCTGCTTTAAACAGTTTTAAGAAGATCCACTGTGTCCATTTATAATAATTCGGATCAGTCGTATTGATCTCTCTGTCCCAATCAAAGGAATAACCAAGCGAGTGCAACTGATTCTTAAAACGCTTTACATTATTTTCTGTTACAATCTTCGGATGAATATGATTCTTGATCGCATAATTCTCAGTCGGCAGACCAAATGCATCCCATCCCATCGGATACAGGACATTATACCCCTGCATTCTTCTCTTTCTGGCTACAATATCCAGTGCCGTATACGGTCTCGGATGACCAACATGAAGTCCCTGTCCTGACGGATACGGGAACTCTACCAACGCATAATATTTCGGTTTGGAATAATCATCAGATGTTTTAAACGCCTTCTCATCATCCCACACCTTCTGCCATTTTTCTTCCACTTCTCTGTGATTGTAAACTTCTGCCATTG
>JALETS010000075.1 GCA_022781395.1 Lachnospiraceae bacterium
CTGCCTTGTCTTCTAAGGCGTTTGCGTCATTTTGGTCTATTTCGCCTTTCTCATTATAGGAGCTGTCATCGCCATTAGCATTGCCGCTGTTGTTACCGTTATTATTACCATTATTACAACCGTTATGGCTGCCAATGCTGATGCCATGGGTAAAAGGCGCTGCCAGAAGCCCCAGGCAGATACCCGCCAGAAGCAGCACTGCTCCCAGCAAACAGAAATCAACCTTACTGAGTGTTACATCTCCCTCTAGAGCCTTACAAGTTCGCTCTTTCAATTCTGTGAATGTCATATCATTTTCCTCCCTTATTGTTTTCTTCTCTTTTTTCCTGCTCTCTTTCCTTGCGCGTATAAGCAGATTCGGAATGCTCAGCGTTCCTCATTCGCACATAAAAGAAAATCCTCTGCACTGCCATGACGGCAATGCAGAGGACGTATATACTACGCGGTTCCACCTCGCTTGTTCTGTGCGCCTTTGACGTCTTATCAGAACCTCTCATTAAGCTGTAACGTAAGCCAACGGACCGGATTAGGGCCACTCGGAGTTAGTTTTCAAATGTTTCCGGTAAAGATGCTTTCAGCACACGGCATCTCTCTCTGATACGTTCCGCATTCTACTCTTCTCGTCAACGTGTTATGATTTATTTTCTAGACTCTACTCGTATTTTATGCCATATTATTTCAAAAGTAAAGTCTTTTTATACATTCTTGCCACAGCACTTCTTATATTTTTTACCGCTGCCGCATGGACAGGGATCATTCGGATAAATCTTCTTGTCCTTATGGATCGTAGTAGATTCCTTCTGTTCCTTGTAAAGTCTCTTTCTAGTCTCCTCGTCGTAAATATCGTTCCACTCTTCCAGATTATATAACCAGTCTGCTCCTGCTGCCACCATATTCTTATACAGCAGTTCCTTGTCAAAGCCGAGATTTACTTTGGTATCCTCTTCCATCTCTTCGATAGGATTCTGTGTCTTTAAGCTGTCGTTGATCCCATCCAGGAATCCTGTCATTGTCATAATATCAATATCAAATTTCTCAGCCAGTTCCTTAACGGTTCCTTCAACAACCTCATCGGGAGTTTTCAGAAGTTCTGCATATATTTCCTTTTCTTTGAGAAAATAAGCAGACCAGAGTCTCTGCAGATCTCCCTTATTTGCTGTTTCGGAGTAGGCCATATCACGCCACTGTTTTAATAATGCCATTTCTAAATACCACCTTTTATCCTGTAATATTGCGATTAACCGATTTCGGCATTTTTATCGCAGTCGATAACTAAGTATATAACATTTTCTGTGAAAAGTAAATTTTTTTCATAAAAATGTATATCTTTTCTAAAGCCGTCCATACTACTAATAGTCAATGGACCCCCTCCTTTGATGATTACCAAAGAGAAATTAATACTTATCCTCCCCTATAGAAGCCTCCGGAAATGCTGCAACGCGATTTCGGGGGTTTCTCTTATTTTGAACTTTTTATTGACGTTTTCTGCAAACATTGCTATGATAATCGTATTTTCTCTGTATATAAACAATGAATTACTTAAGCGAGGTATCCCATGAATCAGACGATAAACAATTCTACCGATCAAAAGACCAGAAAGGAAAAGAAGACACCGAAGCAGATTGCGGCCATCATATGTATTATATTGCTCGCTGCCATGTATCTGTTTACTTTTGTCTCGGCATTCCTGAATTTCCCCGGTTGGGACAGGCTGTTTGCCGGATGTCTTCTTATGACGGTTGCCCTGCCAATCCTTCTGTGGATCTACATCTGGCTTTACGGCAAGTATACACAGAAGCATACTATGGCATCCTTAGATATCATGCACAGTGACGAGGATTCCAATGAAAAAGAAGATGTGTGAATACTGCTATCAGCATCCACACATTTGTAAGAACATTTCATGTATTCTATTATCTGCATCCAGTTCCGGATGGAAAGCAACTCCAAGCTGATTGCCACAACGCACTGCAACAATACGGCCATCAACCTCAGCCAGTATCTCCACACGCTTCTCCCCGGACTGCACTACGGATTCAATATACGGTGCCCGGATAAACGTCATCGGCACCTTGCCAATTCCTTTTACTTCCTGTTCTGTATGGAAACTGCCCAGCTGCCTGCCATAGGCATTGCGCTGCACCCGCACCGGTAAAGTACCGAAATAGACATGTTCGTCATTGCTCAGTTCCTGTGCCAGCAGGATAAGTCCTGCACAGGTTCCGAACACCGGAAGGCCATTCTGAATCTTCTCCCGCAGAGGTTCAAACATCGATAGTTCCCGTAGCAGTTTTCCCTGCACCGTACTCTCACCGCCAGGCAGAATCAACCCGTCAAAGTCCTGCTCCAGATCAGCCCGCTGACGAAGCTCGATACACTCTGCTCCTAACTTCTTCATTCTGTCAATATGCTCCGCAAAAGCTCCCTGTACAGCCAGTACCGCTATCTTCTTCCTGCTCATACTCACTCATCTCCTGACTGTCGCATCCTGTATTTTTGTGCGACAGAACACGTTCCGTTTTCTTTACTTGCCGCGTTCTGCCATCAAAATCTCTATTTCCTGCTCATTAATACCGACCATGGCTTCTCCCAGATCCTCGGAAAGCTCTGCAATCAATTTGCTGTCCTGATAGTTGGTAACAGCCTTAACGATCGCTGCCGCACGTTTCTTCGGATCACCGGACTTAAAGATACCGGAGCCTACAAACACACCTTCCGCTCCTAACTGCATCATCAATGCCGCATCTGCCGGAGTTGCCACACCGCCTGCCGCAAAGTTAACAACCGGAAGTCGTCCGTTATCATGCACATATTCCACTAACTCATAGGGTACTGCCAGCTGTTTGGCCTCTTCAAACAGTTCATCCTTTCTCATGGAAGTGATCTTGGCAATCTCACTGTTCATCTTGCGCATATGGCGCACTGCCTGTACCACGTCACCTGTTCCCGGCTCACCCTTGGTACGGATCATGGATGCGCCTTCATTAATACGGCGCAGAGCCTCTCCCAGATCCTTGGCCCCACACACGAAAGGTACTTTGAAATCTCTCTTATTGATATGATAAACATCATCTGCCGGAGACAACACTTCACTCTCATCAATGTAATCAATCTCGATGGCTTCCAGTATCTGTGCCTCCACGAAATGACCGATACGGCACTTTGCCATAACCGGAATGGAAACTGTCTCCTGAATCCCTTTAATCATCTTCGGGTCACTCATTCTGGATACTCCGCCTGCCGCACGGATATCTGCCGGTATCCTCTCCAACGCCATAACTGCACAGGCACCTGCCTCCTCAGCGATTCTGGCCTGCTCAGGTGTGGTAACATCCATGATAACTCCACCCTTTAACATCTGTGCCAGCTGCTTATTCAATGCATATCTTTCTTCACTCATATGTTCCCTCTTTTCCGAGGCTTATGCCTCTGTTTTCGCACTTATTTCCTATGTGTTTAGTAGGGATTATATATGCATTATGGTATTGTGAAAATATCCAGTTTTAAGTTTTTTAACCATGCCAGTTTGTTATCAGATCCTTCACCACTTCTCCGGCAATCATCAGACCAACCACCGAAGGCACAAAAGCCACACTTCCCGGAATCGCACGCCTCACCGTACATTTGCGCTGAGTACCCGGCGGGCAGATACAATGATTCTTACAGCTGTTCGATTCATCTATAACGGGTGTGATCGGCTCTTCCTCTGAGTAAACCACCTTAAGGTGTTTTACATTCCGTTTCTTTAATTCCCTTCGCATAACCTTGGCCAATGGGCAGACTTTGGTCTCATAGATATCTGCCACCCGGAAGGCACCGGCATCCAGCTTGTTACCGGCTCCCATACTGCTGATGATCGGTATATTCATTTCCTGTGCCTTCATCACAAGCGCAATCTTGGCCGTTACGGTATCCACCGCATCCACAATATAGTCATACTCCTCAAAAGGAAACCGATCGGCATTTTCCGGCAGGAAGAAACACTGGTGCACACGCACATCCGCATCCGGATTGATATCATGGATACGTTCCTTCATCACATCTGTCTTGTATTGCCCCACCGTCTTACGGGTTGCAATGATCTGACGGTTTAAGTTCGTCAGACATACTTTATCGTCATCGATCAGATCAAAGGCTCCTACGCCGGTCCGGACCAAAGCCTCACAGACATAACCGCCCACGCCTCCGATGCCAAACACCGCCACACGGGATGCCTTCAGCTTCTCCAGGGCTTCCTTTCCGATTAAAATTTCTGTTCTGGAAAATTGATTCTGCATTATGCATTGACCCCCATCGCCCGCAGTTCTTCTATGGCCTGCGCCTGCGTCCGGAAGTGTATGGTATGAATGCCAAACTTCTCTGCCCCTTCCAGGTTGCACGGCGTATCATCCATAAAAACACATTCCTCCGGCTTCAGATCATACCTGTCGATCAAAAGCTGATAAATCTCAGGCATGGGCTTGATCACCTTATCCTGATAGGACAGGATACCGCCATCCATATACGGCAGGAAATCCAATGCTTGGGCACATTCCGTCTCTGCTTTACGGGAAAAGTTAGACAGATACAGACAGCGATAGCCTTTGTTCTTCAATTCTTTGATCCAGGGTATCGCATAGTCATTACGTCTTACAATGGTTTTCACATCAGTAAGCACTTTATGGATATCTGATGCAATTTCCGGGTCATTACTGATAAAAGCGTCTTCAATCTCCTGATCAGACATAAGTCCCCTGTCATATTCGTTCCACTGGGGACTCATAATCGTAGCTGCCGCAAGCCGTTCTATCATTGCATCATCATAGCCAAAGCTTGCAAAATGCTCTCTCCATGTAAAATCAGCAAGTACATTTCCGATATCAAATATAATCGTTGTAATCATAATGAGTCTCCTTTCGGTTTACATAATTTGTATCGTGCAATCTTTTAAGTTTACATAATATTGGCAATATGAAAACATCTGCTAAAACTCAGTTGACATCCTCATATACAAGTTCCAGCAGATTCTGTGCAGCTGCCGATATCGGATTTTTGCCATCTGTTACTACACAAAAATGCCGTTTCGGAATGATCTGGTTAAACCGCAGTTCAAACAGTTGCCCTGAATCCAGATATTCCCTTGCAAAATCCCTCACAACGCATCCCACACCCAGATTGCGCAGTGTAAACTGAACAATCATATCACTGGTTGCCAGTTCAAATTCCGGTTTGATTTCCACATGATTCTGCCGAAGAAAGTTGTCAATATAGCTTCTGCTGCTGGTTTCTCCTTCCAGACAGATGATGGGCATATGTTCTAACTCCTGCAGATCCAACATCCTGTTTTTATAAGGAATAAACTTCCTGCCCGCTACGAATACATCCTCAATTTCTCTCACTACAATCGCCTGTATCTCATCACCGGCATCAAAGGGCGTACTGACAACCCCAAAGTCAATGATCCCTTCCCGCAGGTTGCGAAGTGTTTCCGGTGTGGGTGCATTGGTTACCACCACCTTAATTCCGGGATACTTCTCATGGAACCGTTCCAGATGAGGTAACAGATAATATTGCAGTGTCATATCGCTGGCGCCGATATGGATTTCTCCCAGATCCAGATTCAACATCTGCCGCACTTTCTGTTCGCCCAGCATAATCTGTTCGTAGCCCTTAGCCACATAGCCATACAGCATTTCACCCTCTTTAGTCAGTCTTACACCCTTGGATGCCCTTGTAAAAAGCTTAACCCCAAGAGATGCTTCCAATTGTCTGACAGACTGGCTGACCGCCGGCTGGGAAATGGCAAGTTCCCCCGCCGCTGCCGTCAGGCTTTTATGCTTTGCCACGTAATAGAATACTTTATAATATTCCAGATTGTTGATCATATCTTCCTGTTTTCCTTATCTGACTTCACTTTACACTATTACTTTCCTTACTTACCCTAGCTTATTATAATTTTATTGACGGAAAATAGCAAATGCTGATAACCTCCATGAAATACATCATACAGCTTACCAGCATTCTTATCACTTTCTCAATTCTTATATTCTTATCCGACATCATCACCTGTAAGAATTGCTTCCACTTTTAAATCCTTGCTATGTTATGTCAACTATTTGCTCAGTGGACTCTCACGATAGATAATATCACTTCTGCCCGGACCATTGGATACCATTGTAATCGGATAGCCAATTTGTTCCTCAATAAACTCTACATATTTACGGCAGTTCTCCGGCAGATCTTCATACTTCTTAATGCCGCGGATGTCACATTTCCAGCCCGGCATCGTCTTTAATACCGGCTTTGCCTTTTCAAGCTTATGTGTAACAGGGAAATCCGTAGTAACCTCTCCGTCTACTTCATACCCTACACAGACCGGAATCTCATCCAGATAGCCCAGCACATCCAGTACGGTAAAGGCAACATCTGTAGTACCCTGCAATCTGCAGCCATATTTGGATGCTACACAGTCAAACCATCCCATACGGCGCGGACGACCTGTGGTAGCACCAAACTCACCGCCGTCACCGCCTCGTCTTCTCAGTTCATCCGCCTCATCTCCAAAAATCTCGGATACGAAAGCACCTGCTCCGACTGCGGAAGAATATGCCTTACATACTGTCACGATCTGCTTGATCTCATAGGGCGGGATACCTGCTCCGATAGCACCATAAGCAGCCAGTGTAGAGGAAGAAGTAACCATCGGATAAATACCGTGGTCAGGATCTTTCAACGTACCAAGCTGTCCCTCAAACAGAATTGTCTTACCATCCTTGATTGCCTGATCCAGATAAGAAGACACATCACAGACATAAGGAGCGACCATCTCTTTATATTCATGCAGAGTTGCCAGTAGCTCCTCCGGTACGATCAACGGCTTATGATATAAATGCTCCAAAAGAACATTCTTGGTCTCGCAGATTCTCTCTACTTTCTCTTTCAACAGCTCCTCATCAAACAGCTCACTGACCTGAAAGCCGATTTTTGCATATTTATCGGAATAAAAAGGTGCGATACCTGATTTGGAGGAACCAAAGGATTTACCTCCCAATCTCTCCTCTTCATACTGGTCAAATAAAATATGATAAGGCATTACCATCTGACATCTGTCTGAAACAAGAATCTTCGGCATCGGCACATCTCTGTCCGTAATGGACTTAATCTCATTGAAAAGTATCGGGATATTAAGTGCCACACCATTTCCGATAATGCTGGTTGTATGATTGTAAAATACCCCGGAAGGTAATGTATGAAGCGCAAATTTGCCATAATCGTTCACAATTGTGTGACCTGCATTTGCACCACCCTGAAAACGTACGATAATATCGGCCTTTTCTGCCAGCATATCCGTAATCTTACCTTTACCTTCATCGCCCCAGTTAGCACCTACTACTGCTTTAACCATATCAATTACCATCCCTTTCTCTCAACCTGAAAATTTGTATATAAGCTTATGTGCGCAAAAAAGATGGGTCTGTAAAAAACCCATCTCTGTTTCTTACTTTATGATTATAATATAACTTTTATCATAAGTAAAATCAATATTTATTATATATGTCATAATCTTATATTATACCTCATGCTCCTTTTTCCATGTAAGGACCGCCTCCAGATGCTCCTTAACCAGTTTTTCCTCTCCTTCTCCGGTAGGATAATAATATCTGGTGCCCCGCATGGATTCCGGCAGACATTCCATATTGGTCAGCTTCTCGTCCGCGTTATGCGCATACTGATATCCCTTGCCATATTGCAGCTCCTCCATCAGCTTCGTAGGGGCATTGCGAAGCTGCAGCGGTACCGGCTCCGCATTATGTTCCTTCACATCTGCCTTACACTGCTCGCAGGCCATATATAGCGCATTTGACTTGGGCGCCATGGCAAGATAGGTTACCGCATGGGTCAGATGGATATCACACTCCGGCATCCCCAGGAAATGACAAGCCTGGTAAGCTGCCACTGCCACCTGCAACGCATGAGAATCTGCCATACCGATATCCTCACTGGCAAACCGGATCAGTCTTCTGGCAATGTAAAGCGGATTCTCGCCACCCTCCAGCATCCGGCACATCCAGTAGATTGCCGCATCCGGGTCGCTGTTGCGCATGGATTTGTGCAAAGCAGAAATCAGATTATAGTGCTCCTCTCCAGCTTTATCATAAAGAAGAGATTTACGGCTGATACACTGTGCCATGTCCTCTTGAGTCACACGAACACGGCCCTCCGGAGTCATTTCTCCGTTCAACACGATCATCTCCAATGTATTTAAAGCGCTTCTGGCATCCCCGTTTGCAAACGCCGCGACAGCCTGTAACTGTGAATCCGTAATCTCGACATCCATGTTGCCGAAACCTGAAGGACTTTGCAGCGCATGCTTCAAAAGCTTTACCAGATCCTGCTCCTCCAGCGCTTTCAGTACAAATACCTTACATCTGGATAAAAGAGCGCTATTGATCTCAAAAGACGGATTCTCTGTAGTTGCTCCGATTAGAATAATGCTTCCCTTCTCCACAAAGGGCAGAAACGCATCCTGCTGTGCCTTATTAAATCTGTGAATCTCATCCACAAACACGATTGTCTTCGTGCCGTACTGGCGATTCGCCTCAGCCTGTTCCATAACCGTGCGGATTTCTTTGATACCGCTTGTCACCGCTGAGAAATCTATAAAAGCAGCTTTCGTCCGGTTTGCAATAATCCGCGCCAATGTAGTTTTCCCTACTCCGGGCGGTCCCCAGAAGATCATGGAAGAGATCTGGTCACTCTCAATCAGGCGTCTGAGCACCTTGCCCTGCCCCAGCAGATGAGTCTGTCCTACATATTCTTCTAAAGTCTGCGGTCTTAATTTCGCTGCTAACGGCTGCGGCATTTCCCGCTCAAATAAAGATATCTGCTCCATAGTCCTTTTCTCTTCTGCTATCCCTTTCCTGCTATCACTCTCTTCAGTTCTCTGCTTAGTATACTTCTTGCATTCAAAAACTTCCAGTCATCTGATTCTATTCTTAAGTGTTCTCTCATTTTAACGGACAGGATATCTGAAACATCTCCTCACAGACATGATGCAGAAGCTGCGCCTGTGCCGTGTCTGCCAGCTTATAGTAGACCTCCTTGCCCTCTCTGCGGCTTACAATCAGTCCACTTCCCCGTAACAGCTTCAGATGATGCGAAACCGCCGGATCGCTCATCTCCATAGCTGCAGCAATATTGCTGACACATTCCTCGCAATGACATAACAGCCACAGAATCCGCAGTCTGGTACCGTCACTGATCTGTTTGAAAATTTCCGCCACCTGCGCACATTCTTCCTGCGTTGGCAGCTTGTCTAATATTTTCTCTATCTCCTGCCCGTGGTCATGGGGCATCGTAATCTGAGCCATATGATTCATCCCTCATCTATTTATATTTCAACGCCCTCATGGCATTGAGCACTGCAATAATCATAACGCCGACATCTGCAAAAATCGCCCACCACATGTTAACAAAACCGACAGCACCAAGTGCCAGGCATGCAATCTTAACTGCCAGAGCAAATACAATATTCTGGTGCACAATGCGCAGTGTCTTTCGGGAAATGTTCATAGCCGTAGCAATCTTAACCGGATCATCATCCATCAATACAATATCCGCCGCCTCAATTGCCGCATCAGATCCCAGCGCGCCCATGGCAATACCAAGGTCTGCTCTGGAAAGAACCGGTGCATCATTGATACCGTCGCCCACAAAAGCAAGCTTTTCTTTTTCCCCTTTGGCGGCAAGCAGATTCTCTACCTCTGATACTTTATCGGCCGGAAGCAGTTCACTCTTTACCACATCAATGCCCAGCTCTGCTGCCACTGCCTCTGCCACCGTTTTTGCATCGCCGGTTAACATAACTACTTGTTTTACCCCTGCTGCTTTCAGGCCGGAAACTGCCTTCTTCGCCTCCGGTTTTACCACATCAGAGATAAGAATATAACCTGCATATCTGCCATCCACAGCTACATGGACTTCCGTTCCTATCTTCTGCGGCTGATCATAAGCAATGCCAAGCTGCTTCATCAGCTTTCCGTTTCCTGCTGCCACGCTCCGGCTATCGATACATGCCTGCACACCATGACCGCTGATCTCTTCCACATCACCGACTCTCGACTGGTCAATCTCCCGGCCGTATGCCTCTTTCAGACTCTTACTGATCGGATGATTGGAATAACATTCCGCATAAGCTGCCAGTTCCAGCAGTTCCTCCTTGGAAAAGCCTTCGGCCGGCTCCGTATGCGTTACCTCAAACACGCCCTTGGTTAAGGTTCCCGTCTTATCACATACCACATATCTGGTCTGTGCCAAAGCTTCCAGATACACGGAACCTTTGATCAGGATTCCTTTAGCAGAAGCACCTCCGATACCGCCAAAGAAACTAAGAGGAATCGAAATCACCAGGGCACAAGGACAGCTGATAACCAAAGTCGTCAACGCTCTTATAACCCATTGTGACCAGTTAGCCGGATGTCCCAGAAGTAAGTTGATTACCGGTGGCAGCAACGCCAGGGCCAGGGCTCCATAGCAGACAACCGGTGTGTAATATCTTGCAAATCTGGTAATGAAGTTCTCAGATCTGGATTTCTTCATACTGGAGTTCTCCACCAGCTCCAATATCTTAGATACCGTAGACTCTCCAAATTCTTTGGTTGTCCGGATGCGGAGCACACCGGACATATCCACACATCCGCTGAT
Source organism: Lachnospiraceae bacterium (assembly GCA_022781395.1). GTDB lineage: Bacteria > Bacillota > Clostridia > Lachnospirales > Lachnospiraceae > UBA3282. The sequence continues at coordinate 10,684 of JALETS010000075.1, forward strand.
AACCTCATCCCCCTCTTTAACCTCTCTCGGCAGGCTCTCTCCTGTCAAAGCACTGGTATTGAGGGATGCAGAACCGTCTATTACGATACCGTCTAAGGGCACCTTTTCCCCCGGTTGCACTGTGATGATGGTGCCAATAGCAACTTCATCCGGATCTACCTGTTCCAGTTTGCCATCCACTTCAATATTAGCATAATCCGGACGAATATCCATCAGTTGTGAAATATTCTTCCTGCTCTTTCCCACAGCATAGCTCTGGAAGAATTCTCCAACCTGATAGAAAAGCATGACCGCCACGCCCTCTACATAATCTCCAAGGATGATGGCTCCCACGGTAGCTGCTGCCATCAAAAAGTTTTCATCAAAAACTTCTCCATGAGCAATCCCAAGAACAGCTTTTTTCAAAATATCATATCCTATGATAAAATAAGGCACCATGTATAATGTCAGCCTCAGATACGGATTTTCCACAGGAATGAAATGGAATACAACCACCATAACCGATGCAATAATAATACGGATCAATACTTTTTTCTGCTTTCTGCTCATAATCTCCTCCAATCGAGACATTAGTCTGATCTAATGCGTTTCCACTTAGTATATGTCTTTTTATCACTTGGTTTCTTTATATGAACATTTAAACACTTATTTAATTAATTGTCAAGAATATAATTTGTTCTTTTATGGGAAAAACGTAAAAACAGCAGGCTGTTTCCAGTCCGCTGTTAATAACTTTTACTATTATCATTTTCAACAATACTATACATTAATCTCTGCTTTTACACCCAGCAGATCTTTATTTTCTTCCAGAATCGGATTCACGATCTCCTGTAAGAACTTCTCCACCTGAAGCGGTGCACGTCCCACATATTTGGACGGGTCCATGGTCTTCTGTAAGTCCTCCAGACTCATATTGAATGCAGGGTCCTCTGCAATCAGTTCAAGCAGATTGTTATCCTTGCCCTCGCGCTTCACATTGGCACCTGCAATCATCGACAACTCCCTGATCTTCTCATGCAGCTCCTGGCGGTTGCCACCCATCTTAACCGCATCCATCATTATATTTTCCGTTGCCATAAAAGGAAGCTCACTCATCAGACGCTTGGTAATGACCTTATCATATACCACCAGACCGTCAACCACGTTAAGGCACAGATCCAAGATACCGTCAATGGCTAAGAATGCCTCCGGAATGGAAAGCCTCTTGTTGGCAGAATCATCCAGGGTTCTCTCAAACCACTGTGTGGCGGAAGTGATCGCCGGATTCAGCGCATCTACCATAACAAATCTGGATAAGGATGCAATACGCTCACTTCTCATTGGATTTCTCTTATATGCCATTGCAGAGGAACCGATCTGACTCTTTTCGAAAGGTTCTTCCACTTCTTTTAAATGCTGTAACAGTCTGATGTCATTGGACATCTTATGGGCCGATGCGGCAATGCCTGCCAAAATATTGCAGACTCTTGTATCCACCTTACGGGAATAGGTCTGACCCGATACCGGATAACATTTCTCAAATCCCATCTTCTTTGCAATCATGGGATCGATCTTATCAATGGTTTCCTGATCGCCGTCAAATAACTCTAAGAAAGATGCCTGTGTTCCTGTGGTTCCCTTTGAACCAAGCAGCTTCAGGGTAGACAAAACATAATCCAGATCCTCTAAGTCAAGACAGAATTCCTGTGCCCAAAGCGTTGCTCTCTTACCTACCGTAGTCGGCTGTGCCGGTTGGAAGTGGGTAAACGCCAGAGTCGGCAGATTCTTATAGGTATCAGCGAATTTGGCAAGCTCCGCAATCACATTGACCAGCTTCTTTTTCACCAGCTTAAGAGCCTCCCGCATCACGATGATATCCGTATTATCCCCTACGTAACAGGAGGTTGCACCTAAGTGGATAATACCTGCTGCCTTGGGACACTGCTGACCATATGCATATACATGACTCATAACATCATGACGTACTTCTTTCTCACGGGCCTTGGCTACATCATAATTAATATCCTCTGCATGAGCCTTCAGCTCATCAATCTGCTCCCGGGTAATAACAGGCTTGCCGTTCTGGCTTAAACCAAGCTCCATCTCTGTCTCAGCAAGAGCAATCCATAACTTTCTCCAGGTGCGGAATTTCATATCCGGCGAGAAGATGTACTGCATCTCTTTACTCGCATAACGCTCTGACAAAGGACTTACATATCTGTCTGTACTCATAATTGATTCTCCTATATTTTATTCTTTGATCATGATTCATTAACATTATAATATACAAAACAGGAAGATAACTCAATATTTATTTCTCATACTCCCCACGGATATCCTCTGTAGGCGGCTCCATCGGATACTCTCCGGTAAAGCATCCCCGGCAGATATCAAGACCGTCTACCAGCTCCGGCAGTCTTTCCAGTCTCAGATAACCCAGGGAATCTGCACCGATAATCTGACAGATTTCTTCCACCGACCGGTTATAGGCAATAAGCTGCTCACGGGCCGGTACATCAGTACCAAAATAGCAGGGATAAAGGAACGGTGGTGAGCTGACTCTCATATGTACCTCTTTGGCTCCTGCCTCTCGAAGCATTTTCACAATACGATCCGAAGTCGTACCACGTACAATGGAATCGTCAATCATTATGATACGCTTACCATTTACCGCTTCTTTGATTGCATTCAGCTTAATCTGCACACTGCTCTCGCGATTCTTCTGTTTCGGTTTAATGAAAGTCCTGCCCACATAGGCATTCTTTACAAAGGCCTGTCCGTAAGGAATTCCTGACTGCATGGAATAACCAAGCGCCGCACAGTTGCCGGACTCCGGTACACCCACTACGAGGTCAGCATCCACCGGGGAATCTATTGCCAGGAAACGCCCCGCTTTGATTCTGGATTCATAGACACTGACACCATCGATATGGCTGTCCGGTCTGGCGAAATAAATATATTCAAAGATACATCTGCCATGCTGTTCCTTCGGCAGACACATGCTTCTATCTGACTCGATTCCCTTATCCGGTGAAATCGTCACAATCTCTCCCGGTTCCACATCCCTGATAAAGGTAGCACCAATGGTATCAAGAGCACAGGTCTCTGAAGCTAAGATATACGCATTATCTCTTTTACCGATACACAGAGGTTTGAATCCATATGGATCTCTGGCACCGATCAGCTTACGTGGCGACATAACGATCAGGGAATAGGCACCTTTGATCTTCTTCATGGCGCGTCCTACCGCTTCTTCAACCGTCTTACTGTTCAAACGCTCTCTGGCGATATGATAAGCAATCACTTCCGAATCTATGGTTGTCTGGAAAATTGCCCCGGAATATTCCAGCTCGTGCCTAAGCTCCGGTGCATTGATCAGGTTACCGTTATGTGCCAGTCCCAAAGTACCCTTGACATAATTTAATACAAGCGGCTGCGCATTTTCTCTGGTGCTGCTGCCGGCAGTAGAATACCGCACATGCCCTACACCGATATCGCCTTTTAATTTTTCCAACGTATCCGGTGTGAAGTTTTCATTGAGAAGTCCCATTTCCTTGGCACTTAACACCTTACCCTTGGGGCCGTTCGTATCGCTGACTGCAATACCACAGCTTTCCTGTCCCCTGTGCTGGAGAGCAAACAGTCCGTAATAGATAGTGGAAGCTACATCATTGCCATCAAAGTCATAGATGCCGAATACACCACACTCTTCTCCCAGCTTGTCTGTCTGCTCCGTATACATTTCTTTTTCCGTGTTCATTTTCTCCTCCATATTCCGTCCTCTCTTCCACAGACAACGGATTCTGCTTTCTTCAAAACTCCCACGTATACCTCTGTAAACGTCCTGCCGTCTCGCATTTGGTTTACATAATTCCAAATCCCATCAGTTTACATAATAGTAATTTATGTTTACATATTTGTTTTACACAACTACTTCTGATATTTCTTCTCATACTCATCCACCGTTGCCATAATCTCCTTAGCATACTGCGGATACTGCTCTACCAGCTCTTTGATATCCTTCTGGGAGCTTCCTGCCACAATTTCTTTATTATAGTCCATACGGCGTCTTAAGGACTGTCTCCTTACAATAAGATTATGCCGAATTTCCACCATTTCCTTATGATCCAGTATTGCCTCCGTCTGATGCAGCCAGATTGCCGGATCTTTAATCTGGTAGCGCTTCAGGATCTGTAATAATTCCTGCTGACTGTAATCCAGCTCCAGTTCCGCCTTGCGGTATTTCTCCCGCTCTTCTTTCTCTACCAGATAGTTCTGCCACATTTCATGCAGCTCTTTGGCACTGGATACACCGTATTTCAAATATAAATAATCCAACAGGTTTGTGTTATTTACATAGCGGATCTTCACTTTATTCTGTAAAAGGATCAGTTTATTGATCCCTGTCTCTACCCGGCGCAGCTCCCTTTTGGCATCCATATGCTTGACATAGATTACCGTAATGGCAATCGCTGCCGCTGCCGCTGTCAGCAGATATCCCGTTCTGGTATCCATCTCCAGAAAGAACTGCAGTAATAAAAGAAGTATGATGCACAAGCCCAAAGCTGTCACGCAGATCAGCGTCATCCCTTTCGTGTCAGAAATCATTCCTATCAGTTCATTCTTACGAAACAGATAAGCATGCTTCTCCCCTTCCAGGCGATTTAAATCCTGCTTAATCAGACTTTGATAATTCTCCGCCTCTGTCAGCTTCTCATATCCCTCCTGTACCTCATCGGCTACACGTTCCATATGCTGAAACTGTTCATCCGTAATTCTCCTGGGTCTGCCCATATAGTCTGCCTTACTGTCCTGCAGCAACGATACTCTCTTGGCACACTCTTTGAGCTGTTCACTTTCTTCCGGCGGCAGTGCCTCAATCTCTTCCATATCCTTCAGATATGAGGTTACCATATCATATTCAAAATTCAGATTCTCCAGTTCTTTGGTGGCATCTGCCATCTTTTCCAGACAGTTCCTGACATAATCTGTCCTCTGCTCTTTGTTGTGGTAGTCAATCTGTCCGACAATCTCGTCATCATCTTCCCATGATTCATCATAGAATTCATCGTCATCATGTTTTCTGAATCTTGCCAGCAATTTTTTAAATAAACCCATCTTCATAACCATGCCTTTCTCACCATTCAGGTCAGGCTGTCATAACAACTATGATACATACTCCCTGTATTTCTCTTTCAGACTGTTTGTCAGTTTCTCTATTTCATTATAATAAGGTACCGTATTTCCCAAGGTACTGTTACCTTCTTCTTTAAACACCCGCAGTGTAAAGAGCATACGATTCTCATCAGTGCCCTCAAACTGACCGACTGCCTGATTGATCCGCTTTTCCACCGCAAGAGAAGCATCATGATATTCCGGATGCTCCGCAATAAAAGTAATATAATCCTTATCCTGGCAGGACATACGCATAGCTGCCAGATAAGAAATCAGATTTTCTTCCTCATGTCCAATCTGATAGGACTGCATGAACCACTCTGCAGCCTGTTTAAACATAAACATACCGGCACATGACACTCCCATATTATGAAGAATTTTCGCCTGCAAAATCTTATCCGTTTCCGGAATCCGGGCAAGCAGGCTATGATACTGCTCCAGTGCTGCATAATACTTTCGATTCTGCAACAGGTAATCCGCTTTGGCCTTTTTACGTTCATAAGGATTTAATCCTTCATTGGCCTTTATGACCTCCTCCGTCCGGGCAATGACCTCTTCCGGATACAGATTCACATATTCCAGTATCGTACCGACATAAGCCACCGTAGAGCCCTTCTGATTAAGAAGTATATACAAAGAATGCGCCAGTTGATTCAGTCCGCACTGTTCGTCCAGCCACTGCACCATCTCGTGCTGCATGATATCCTGATCCAATAGTTCAGCCTTTTCCACAAAAAGATAACATAGCTCTTCCACAGAATATAGGTTTACATAAAATCTCTCCACATAATATGGCTTTTCAGCATATCTGCCTGTTTCCAAGATAATCCGGCTCATCCGACGCACTCCTTTCCTCATTGATTCTGTCATACCGCGATCTTATACTCTAAAACTGTCTTCCCACACCTGTCCACTGGCCGGAAAGAACTCTCCAAATCCCAGATCTGTTACTTTTATCTGCACCGTATCAGGAGAACTCATCGATACCGCCAAACGGTATCGCATATAAGGAGCCTCACTACTGCCCGTATGCTGAAGCGGTACTTCCTTGATTTCCCTGTCCTTGCCCGTAAGGGGGGTTATGACAAATGCAAGTTCTTTTTCTTTGCCTAACAAAAACTCACATTCCTTCTTTACCTCATACCAGTTTTCTCCTGCATCCAACAGAGCAAAGTAAGATTCCTTTCCCTGACGCAGCACATTCATTCCGATATTGGACTTCAACTTATCTTTTCCCAGAAAGACATGCTTCTGACCTGCCTCACTGGGTTCCATCTTCTCGATCAGACCAAAACAGGCACCTCTGCTGAACAGGTTGTTCCCCTGGAAAACTCTCCTATTATGGCAGAGAAATTGTAATGATCTCTCATTCCATCCTGCACGGAAACCATCTCCCAACAAATAGACGGAAGACACAATCCTTCCCTCGCACATTTTCTGTAAAATGCCAAGAAAGCGTTCATCCGCCAATCGATAAGCATCCTGTTTGATGCTTTCCTCCTCAGATTCCTCCGGAATGACCAGGGTATCATAAATCTGTTCCTCGATCAATGCAACAATCGGGGTGGTACGCTTATTACATTCCAATCGATATGTTTTGAGCCGTATTCCATTATGTTCGCAAGCAATCACCTGATGATGCCACAGTTCCGGCGGCTGATGCAGCATAAAGAAATAAAAGCTCTCCGTATGACTCTGAAAATAGATGCGGGAAGTTTTCAGATTCAGGTTCGCTGCTGCCTTGGCCAGTATCTCTACCATCCTGTCATCCAGATCATCTACAGTGAACATGATTGCATCTATATTTTCGATTGAGGCAATAAAATTCATCAACGTCATACTGCGTTTCATAAACAATGTTAAAAGCGCTACCGGATCAAACATCTCCCCGTCCAGTTCGATCTCCTCACCTTTTCGGGCCATGGATATCAGCCCCTCCACGGGAAGCATGTCCTCTTCCTCCCTGTATTTCAAGGCATCTTTGCCATAATACCACTGATTAACGCCTTTACGTTTACATAACATTGTCGGAATATTGTACTGCTTCGTCCCCACCACGGTGGCAACCATTTCCACATCTCCCTGCCCATAGAGACAATAACTGATCTGGGAATACTGCTCACCCAGGTCATAACCCACCAGTACACTTCCTTTATGCAGTTTGCTCTCCTCTTTTTTTTCCAAAAACATATAACTCATCCGTTCTGAATACCCTTTTATTGTATCCGGAATATTTTATCTACCATGAAATCCTGTCTGTAATACTCTTCCAACAAATGGTCTACTGTGTCATAATCCTGCAGGTTCTTGCCGATCATGATATCATTCAGAAGACTGAATCTGCTCTCCGAGCACTCCTGTCCGATATCGCTCTTACTGATGGTGCCACTCTTGGTAAGCTGCTCACCTTCCTCGGATTCCTCCGTAATATAAAACTGCAGCCGTTCGCCAAAGAAAAGAATAAACTCATTGACACAGATACCGGCAAACATATCCTTCATCTCTTCCTTACAATATTCATTTTCTGTACTGTTGTCACTCTGAATTACATAGTGTATCACAGCTCTGCATCCCGGTTTTGCCCGATACTCCACAATGGTTTTGTCCAGATACTCATCCATCTGTGGCAGATACCCCTGATATTCCTTATAAAAAGGCATCACGATCTGCTCTGCCAGAAGGTCTTCCAAAAACCGGCTGCACATCTGCCTGATCCTATCGTTCTGCTCCTGCTTATTCTCCGCATAATACTGCAGAAATGCAATTTTACATACGAGATGAAGCGGCACTTCCTTATAAAACAGTTCCATGACACTTTCAAAAATGTATGACTCCGTAATCTGCTGATTAACCGCATAGTCATAACAGCATTTTGATAAGAAGGCTGACATCAATTCTTCACTGCCGCCCTTCTTACTGTAGGAGCGGAATATTTCACCCTTTTCTCCAACATGGGAGCCGGTATAGAGCATCTGGACAAGCATGCGCTCACACAAACTGTAGGTATCCACTCCGAATGCCTCCGCTGTCTTCCAGATATCCCGCATATCCTTTATGCTGCCGGAATAATATTTTACCAGATAATTAAGCACATTCTCATCATACTTTCCCTTTTTCAGAATGTAGAAAAGGATACACGTCATAACCGGGTCTTCTTCTCTATCCTCCATATCCAAAAGCCGGCTGCAGAGCTTTAATAACACTTTAGCATCCACATGATATGGCCCAAACCTTCTTACCCATTTATATGCTTCCTCATACATGCCCCTGATTACCATATAACGGATAATCTTCTTCCGGTCATGCAATGCCATATCCTCAGGTGTAAGCACCAGAAGATAATCGTCCAGTTCTCTCATTCTGTCTTTTTCGTAATAGAAATCCAAAAGCATCATGCGGATTTCCTGTTTCATGGACTCTTCTATCTTATCGGATGCTGCCAGGCGGGCAAACAGATCCACGTTGCCCTCCTGCACCGTCAGTCTGTTCTGATATTCAAAACAGGTATAGACCGCAAACCCTAAATGATCCCGCACAAAGGGCGATATCATAAGCGCCAGCCTGGTCGGAGCAATAAGCGCTTCAACCCGGAATTCTATGCTGGCCGTATATCGGTTTCCTTCACTATCTCCCAACAAAATCCTACAGTCCGAATCATAAACCGGCACCATAGTTCTGCCTTCTATAACAGGATAAATCGTCGGTTCCACGCCATAAGGATACATAAGGATCACTTCTGTGATCCGGTCAGAAGCCACCCTGATTTCCTTCATAAATAATAAAGAAACCAGTTTCTGTGCACTCTCCTCATCAATCATCGGCAGACTGATCACGTTATGATACAGATACGCAAGGTCCTTATTAATTCTTCCATGCTGTATCTGTTCCAGAACAAAACGTTCTATCGCAGCACTATAGTTTACATAAATATCCGGCATTTCTTCCCTGTGCCGATAAACATAGGCATACAGATAGGCCGTGATTTCATACTGCAGATCGCTCTGATATGCAAAATACATCAGTATCATCTTCGGCAGCGGTCCGTCGTAAGACAGCGATATGGACATCATGTAATATTCATATAACCGGGTAATCCGAAGATTCTGCTCCACCCCCGCCTGATACCACGGGAAATATTCCTCTCCCTGACAATTTCCTTTGATCAACAGCGTACATATCGCATGCAGAACATCATTCTGCGGCTTTTTCTCATAACACCCCGCCAAAATACGAAACAGCGGTGCGGAATAGGTTTTCTGCTTCTGTGCCAGATAAACAATCTGTAAGGCAATCTCGTCTTTCATCAGATCATTCTTTAAGGCAAACAGCAGAATCTGTATTTCAAAAGTACCAAGCTTCATAAGCATGGCAGGATTCATACACAAAAGATGCCATGCTTCAATATAAATAACCGGAGAATTGCAATGATACCGGAATAATTCCTCCAAAAGCATCCACTTGCGGGAAGGACTCTTCACATACTCCTCTGATAAATACAAAAGCAGCCATGCAATGCGCCAGTTACCTCTGTTACGATTATATATTTCCTCCACAACAGCAGCTATATCATCTACATACTTTTCATCCCTGCTGTAAAGTGTCGTAAGGTACAGATAGTAACACCATAATTCCGGACATTCCTCCTTTACGGCAAGAACCTGTTCCTCCTGCTTTTCAATCAGCCATTTGGCTTCATTGTAGCGTTCTTCCGTAAGCAGTATCTGAGCCTGAAAAAGTTTCACCGCAATATTCTTGTCATCAATCTCAGACATCCGGTTTAACAGCTTCTGTGTCTCTGTCATCCATGTTCCGGTGCTGATCTTTTTCAGTCGGAATGCCTGATAATACTCCATCAGGGACACTGTCAGCTGCATTCTCTCTCTGTGCAGGCCAAGAATCTTTCTGGTCGTGATATGCTGTACTACAGTAACCGGTATCCGGATTACTGCATGCTCCTGCTCTAATATAATGGCTCCGTAATTATTACCTGCATGCAGCTTCTCATGATCCACATAATAGTATAATCTGTATATATTACCTAAGAAAGCAGAGTCTGTCACAGTATCTTCACTTACCTGCAAGAACTCTCCCTCTGTCTTAATCTGTAAATGTGTATATCCCCATCCGTTTCGATTGATCACCAGCGCATAACGGGTCATCTCTAACGGGTCCTCAATCTTAATCTGGGTTTCCTCAGGAATATATTCTACCGGCTTTTTCTTATGAATTTCTATCAGAAATTCTTCCACATTATGCTCATTCCCCGGAAATTGTGAAAGCCCCTTGTACGCCGCATAATATTGCCTGTCATTCCCCTTAAATATCTCTGTAAATTCCTTGGAATAAAACAGATTGACCGCCTCATCCCAGTTACTTTTCGCAAGATTTGTAAAATGGAATAAATTTTTGATATTACCAAGATTCGAAGTAATGGTTCTTGGAATAATTACCACAGAAAAGGGAAGATAATACTCCCCCTGATTGGATATAATATGAAAAGCACCCTTGGCTTCTTCCCCCTCTTCCATCCCGCTTGCGTCAAACCGATACAATATCTCATCCTGACTGCCGCTGAAGCTATGGGTAACACATGTCATGCGCACATCAGAAGACACTACATAACCTTCCGTCACCCGCCCCTCGGGACCACTGATGGAAAAAGAGCCTTCCTCCACCGTATCTGCATAAAGGGATAAATCAATACGTGGACAGGAAAAGTCTAAGGAACCCTTATCAAACATGAAATTTCCGCTTAATATTTCATCTATAACCTGTCTCACAATTCTACTCCGTGCTTTTTCCTTTCATTTCTTACGCGCCTATTATAGCATTTTTACGGTAGCAAGTGCAACCTCAAATGCATACACTAAGAGCAAGAGAATATTATGAGGTATCTCATGGAAAAGCCCACTTTAAAAAGTATGCAGACCGATGCAATCGATAACGGCAAGCTGCAGATTAATGTCACAGCGGATATTGGGCAGATTCCTATTCAGAACGCAACCATATCCATTTCCTTTACAGGAGAGCCGGGCAGTCCCCTGGAAACCCTGACCACGGATTCTTCCGGACAGACAGAAACCGTATCCTTAAAAACCCCGCCCCTTGAATACAGTCTGACTCCCAACTCCCCCATGCCCTATTCCGAATATACCGTAACAGTTACGGCACCAGGATATGAGCCTGTTACCGTATCCGGTGTGGAAGTATTACCGGATGTTACTGCCATTCAGAATATCGAAATGACGCCCTCTGAAGTATCCAGAGCACCGGAAGAAACCATTACCATCCCGGATCACACCCTATACGGAGACTATCCTCCCAAAATTCCCGAAGATGAAATCAAGCCGATGGATGAAACCGGCGAGATCGTCCTAAGCCGTGTGGTAATTCCGGAATATATCATTGTACATGACGGTGTCCCTGCGGATTCCACTGCCGGTAACTATTATGTCCGTTACCGGGACTATATTAAGAATGTAGTTTCCTCAGAGATTTATGCCACCTGGCCGGAAAGCGCTATCTATGCCAACACGCTGGCCATCATGTCGGTTACCCTGAATAGAGTATATACCGAGTGGTACCGCAATCAGGGCTATAACTTTACCATCACCTCCTCCACCGCTTATGACCAGAAATGGATCTACGGCCGTAACATATACACCAACATCGACAGACTGGTAGATACTGTTTTTGCCAACTTTCTTTCCCGTCCCGGTGTGCGCCAGCCCATTTTTACCTCTTACTGCGACGGCAAGAACGTGACTTGCAGTGGTCTAAGCCAATGGGGCTCCAAGTATCTTGGCGATGAAGGCTATGCTCCTATTGAAATTATTCGCTATTACTACGGCAACGATATGTATATTAATTCTGCCGTGGCTGTATCAGGTGTTCCTTCTTCCTGGCCCGGCTACAACTTAAACATCGGCGCTTCCGGCGATAAAGTGTTACAGATTCAGCAGCAGCTAAACCGCATCGCCCAGAATTATCCCGCTATCCCGCGTATTACCGCAGACGGTGTCTATGGCTCTGCTACCGCCAATGCAGTACGAACCTTCCAGCGCATCTTTAATCTGCCACAATCCGGTATCGTGGATTATCCGACCTGGTATAAAATCTCAGATGTCTATGTGGGTGTGAGCAGGATTGCAGAACCCGGTTAATCATTACTGATGCCTAACCCTGATCACCGTCAGGGAAAGTGCCGGTGCCGTATAGGAGAAATGCTCACCAACCGTAAGCGTGCTCTCCTTCGGCACCACTTCCATTCTCTCCATACTGTTGACTGACTTCTCATCATCTCCGGTCAGGACTGTCACTTCCGCCTCTGTCATGAACTCTCCGATATCCATGCTTCCGCAGTCTAATTTCACATTTACAGCCATTTCCTGATCAGACACATTGATAAGCTTCAGTATCACATCACCGTTTTCATCACAGACCGCGGATTCATACAAGGTCTGTTCCTCTGCACCTGTAAGATCTGCCGGCAGGCTTACGCATCCCGCATTGGTACTGTAAAGCTGCTGTACATAATAATTTGCAGATGCAAAGATACTGTCATTGGAATAGAAAATCATATCCGGTTGCCACTGATTTAACTTCACATTGGCAAAAAGAGGCGCATAGCACGCCATCGCTACCACATCACCGTTTTTTTCCAGACCGGTCATATAGGCTGCCTCCGCTAATGCAGCGTCTAACGTATTGGCTTTGGCCGCATACTCTCCGAGGAACACCCTGGCCTGGCTGTTCCTGTCGTAGCTGTCATAACGGTCTGTATTCGAAAGGAACCATTCCGGCGTCTGATAATAATGCTCATCCACCAGAGTTGTCAGGGAATCCGGGTTCAGCGTCAGATAATTCCAGCCATCCTCGCTCTCGGAAACCGTACCGTTTGCCACAATCAGTTCAATACCACCATACAGCTCCGGCTTCTCTGCCGCGGCTTCCTCGAAGGCTTTTACGAACTGTTTATAATGCTGATGGTATTCTGTCTGCCACTGCTCATTACCGATGGCAATATATTTAAGTTCAAAAGGCTCCGGATGTCCCATGGCAATCCGCACGGCACCCCACGTAGTATTCTCATCACCTCTGCAAAACTCCACCAGGTCCAGTGCATCCTGCACATACTGTTTGAATTCTTCACTGGCAATGCTGTACACCTGATAGAAAGGACTCTGTATCTCACAGGTCATACCGGCATTCAGTACCGGCACCGGCATACAGTCAAGAGCCTCACACAATTCAAAATATTCATAGAATCCCAGACCATATGTCATGTAATAGGGATTGCCCTTAGAACCCTGCCAGATATTCTTGCCCTGGGGCCTGGTTGCCACATCTCCAACCGTATCTTCTCCATTGATGGTAAATGTAAGACCATTACCCACAGAATCCTTCCAACTGTAGATACTCTCCTCGTCTCTTCCTTCTATCACACAGCCTCCGGGAAAACGCAGGAAGGAAGGTTCAAGGGCTTCAAGATATTCTCCGAAATCCTTACGCACAGGCAGCCCCTGATAAGTCTCCCGGGGCATCATGGAGACCATATCAAAGCATGCCATGCCTGCCGGGATTTCCACTGCCAGCCGCACATTTTTATTAGCTGTCGCGGAAGCGGTCAGTGTAATCTCATACTTCATCCACTCTGACGTGATTCCCTCTACTGTCTGTTCTGCATAAACGGTTCCGTCCTCATTGCACAGCGTCACATATACCTGCTCCACTGTCTCATCCTGTGATTTACAGTAGAATGACACATCATAAGAGGCTCCCTCTGTAATTGCCATGCCCTCAATATAACCGCCATTGCTGATACCCATATAGGGCTTTACGGAAGAGGTTCCGGGATTCGTAATCACCGCATACTGAGGATTCTGCTCATTTAAGGCCGTCCCATCCGTGCTGCCGTCTGTTACGTCAAATTCTACACTTTCGTCCGTCTTCTCCCAGCCGTGAAGCTGTGCGTCTCTGGCTTCCATGCCATACTCAAAAGAGCGGTTTTTGACAAGTTCCACATACATACCGCCATCCACTGCATAATTAATGTCTTCTAAGAAAAGTCCAAACAGCGTATCGGAAATCTGATGGCTTTCATCCAGGCCGGAAGTGTCCATATGCACAGTATAAGATATCTCGCCATCTGCTGCCTGCGCCATACTTTCCGATGTGCTTACTTCTGCCACATCCCCCGAAGCCTGGTCTGCTGTGTCATTACTGCCACATCCCACTGCGGCAATTACCATTGCAGCACACAAAACACAGGAAATTTCCTTTTGTATCGTGATTGTCAGATTTCTTCTCATATTGCCCCTCCATACAGGTTTACATAATTTGTATTGTTTATAATTATCTAAATTACTTTAGTTTCTATTATACTATATCCTTTCATAAATGCAATAAAAAAGGTTCGCTCAGCAGCGAACCTTGCAAGAATCTCCTACGTCGATTCTTGTTGGCCTCACACTACATACGAGCAATTTTCTATTACATAAAAAACACCATTCGATTTCCGCAGAAAAAGAATGGTGTTCTCTATAGCATTTTACATATACAATAATTTTACTCGTGGCTCTAGTGTACCACGCCGTCTCCGCCTCTGGTCCACACAATGTTCTGGCTGATCATCTGGTCGATATCCATTCCGATGATCTCTGAAGCACGTGCTTTGGCTTTGGCTTCATTGGCAGTACCCAGATCCTGATAAATATAGTATGCCGGTTTCTTATTACCGTTTAGATCATACAGACCAAGAGCAAGATTACTCTCCATCTCATGAGCATCATCCGTCTGTCTGAACAGGATGAAAGCATCCACATCCGGCAAAGATGCTGCTTTCAGATAGCCATAGGCAACCGATGCCTCCTGTGCCTCTGTTCCGAAGCTGGATGTATAACCAATCTCGGCTAAGGAAATACTTCTCACCTGTCCCGCAGGATTTAAGAACTTGGGCTGATGCATAT
Source organism: Lachnospiraceae bacterium (assembly GCA_022781395.1). Lineage (GTDB taxonomy): Bacteria > Bacillota > Clostridia > Lachnospirales > Lachnospiraceae > UBA3282. The sequence goes on from JALETS010000075.1 coordinate 25,806, forward strand.
AATCAATGAGAATATCGATATTCTGCATAGTAATATAGGGGGTGGAGATATTCTGTTTTACCCATACTGCCGGACCATTCCACGCATAAGGATCGTATAACGGAGAATTATACGGATGATAGGAAAGTCCCCAGTCGATATTACCCTCTCTGTTCATATAATAATTGAACTGATCTAGATACTCCTTTGCAAGGAAGCTTCCCGGATTGGATTTGCGGTTCCATTCCTGGTCGATCGAGTTATAAACCCGCACATTGGCATTCTGGCTCTTTAATTCATTATAGATAATACGGAACGCCTTTACATAGATATTCACATTATAATCAAGGGAAGTAGAACTGCTATACCACCAGGAGGTTCTGGCATTCACTTCATTACCGAGAATCCAATTATCAACCTGCCCACAGCCTGCCGTACCGGAATAACGCTGTCCCAGGAAAGCACCGATAGCTTTCAAATGATTCGTACCGGAAGCATCAGCCACATTTAAGGCATACCCCGGGCAATCAGCACCTGTTGCCGTAGGATGGATCAAATCCTGTGTGTACGGGCTCCTTCCACCGTTTAACAATACCATGGTAACCTGAAGACCATAGCTGTTAAAACTCTTAATCATGGAATCATACTTTCCTACCATACCGTTATTGAAATAGTATGTCTGTCCATTGTAATTAAAAGGAATCGCCCCCGGTACAGATGCGTCAACACAAATATCATCCACATACATATTATATACTACCTGATGTACTCCAAGTGCCTGCAGTTCTCCGTTGGAAGCCTTGGTCAGATCCGGCAGGATACCTTTGATGCTTCCGTCCTTTCTGGCAGAAGTATGCGATGCAATGGCTTCAGGATTGGTTATGTAATGTTCATCGCTGACCTGTACCATCTGCCCACCGCGTTTTACGGCAACCAGAAATTTCCGGCTCAGATTAGAATCTGCCGTATTATAATTTAAAGGAAAACTTGCCGTCACAGAAGTTCCTGTTTCAACAGTAGCCACAATCGTTCCCGTAGTGCCATCCTGATATACTTCGTCAGCATAAACATAGAATTTACCGTCATCACTTGACGGAACGCTTCCTGTCGTAATCTGACACACCACATTACCACCGGATATCAGACAGGAATCAATAGCAACCGGTCTGCCTGCCGCCTCTACAACCTGCAGATCATCTCCGGACACTGCCGCTGTTCCCGATGCCAGCATCACTGCTGCCGCCGTTACCAGTATGGCTGTCATAATCTTTCGTAATCGTTTCATAGCATTTCCATCCCTTCATAATCAATGATTCTTAATTTTATCATACTCTGTACCAAATGTCATTATGCATACATCAATTTTTCATGTATAAAGCCCACAGCATTTGATTGCCATGGGCTCTATCTATCCTATTATCTTTCTCTATTTAATTTACTTTGTCAGCAGCATCATAATGTCGTTGCTTCTTGCCACGAACTTTGTCATAGCCTCCGGCTCCAACGGTGCCTGCTGTAACAGTGCCAGATCATAGAGCTGTTCACAGATCATCTGTACATTCTCACCATCCTGATGATCGATGACATATTGTACTAACGGATGGTTCGCATTCAGGATCAGCGTTTCGCCTTCTTTACCGAATCCATCCATGCCGCCCATGCCCTGCATAGCGTACATCTTCATCATATCCTGCATTCTGCGGGTTTCCTCGGATAAAGTAATCATAGAAGAAATCTTCTTATTCTTAAGCTTCTCGATCTTAACCTTAATACCATCTTTCTTCAGGGCTTTCTTCATCAGCTTGGCAACAGCCTCTGCCTGCTCTTCCATCTCCTTCTCGGCCTTCTTGGAAGTCTTGGATTTAAAGACATCTGTCAAGTCCGCATCAATTCTCTGGAACTTGATACCCTCATTCTTGGCCTCTAACTGGGATACGAAAGGCTGATCAATGTTGTGAGTCAAAATGACTGCATCCATCTTAGCTGCCTTAAACATGTTAATGTACTGGCTCTGCTGTTTTTCATCCGTTACATAATAGATGACCTTCTCTTTCTTCTCTTCCTCAGCGTCATCTTCACCGGTCACTGCTTCGCCATTTTCATCTACTACCTCGGCTTCTACCTTATCGCCATTCTCGTCGGTAGCATTCTCTTCCACCTCATCCGGATCGATCTTATTAACCTCTAAGCACTCCGGCAGGGTCATATACTCACCTTCCAGATTCTTAAAGAGGATATAATCTGTCATCTTCTCGCAGAACTTATCATCCTTCAGGCAGCCAAACTTGATGAACGGGCTGATATCATCCCAGTATTTCTCGTACTCTTCCTTCTCAGTTTTGCACATACCGGACAGCTTATCAGCCACCTTCTTGGTAATATACTCGCTGATCTTCTTCACAAATCCGTCATTCTGCAGTGCGCTTCTGGATACATTAAGCGGCAGGTCCGGACAGTCGATAACCCCCTTCAACAGAAGCAGGAATTCCGGAATGACTTCCTTGATGTTATCTGCGATAAATACCTGATTATTATAGAGCTTGATTGTACCCTCGATAGATTCATATTCCATATTAATCTTCGGGAAGTACAGTATACCCTTCATATTGAAAGGATAATCCATATTCAGATGAATCCAGAACAGAGGCTCCTTGTAATCATGGAATACCTTGCGGTAAAACGCTAAGTATTCCTCTTTGGTACACTCGTTTGGATGCTTCATCCATAACGGACAGGTATCATTCAGAAGCTCCGGACGTTTCTTGATCTTAAGCTTCTGCTCATCTTCTTCCTTCTCCTTGGCAATCTCTTCCACTACTTCATCGGTATCCAGTTTCTCATCAGCCTTGATGATCTGTGTCTCTGTAGTGTTTGCCTTGGATAAATAAATCTCCGTAGGCATGAAGGAACAGTACTTCTGGATAACCTCTCTTGCCTTATATTCATTACAGAACTCTAAGCAGTCCTCGTTGATAAAGAGGGTGATTTCTGTACCAACTTCTTTTCTTGTACCCTCTTCCATATCGAATTCCGTACCACCGTCGCACTCCCAGTGAACAGCCTGTGCACCATCCTTGTAAGATAAGGTATCAATATGTACCTCATCAGCTACCATAAATGCAGAATAGAAACCAAGTCCAAAATGACCGATAATCTGATCATCGCTTGCCTTATCTTTATATTTCTCAATGAAATCAGTAGCACCGGAAAACGCAATCTGGTTGATATACTCCTCCACCTCATCCGCTGTCATACCGATACCGTTATCGATAAATTTCAAGGTCTTTTCTTCCGGGTTAACAATGACTTCCACCTTCGCTTTATAACCATCCGCAAGAGTATACTCACCCATCATATCCAGCTTCTTCAGCTTCGTAATTGCATCGCATCCGTTTGAGATCAACTCTCTGAAGAAGATGTCATGATCGGAATATAACCACTTCTTAATAATTGGGAAAATATTGTCGCTGTTAATTGATAAATTACCGTGTTTTGCTGCCATTAATACCACTTTCCTTTCTATCTGTTACATATTCATTCTTATGCAGCTGTTCTGCCGTTCCCCTGCCTTCGTCCGGCAGGATTGATACTAGAGAATAGTTTAATCCCACAAATTTGAGAAGTCAAGAAGAAATTAGCACTCATTTGAGATGAGTGCTAATAATTCTCTGTTTTCCCAGTATTTATGCGGGTTGGCAGAATTATAAACTTTTTATTAACAAATCTTTTACTCAAAGTACTGCGAGTAAATCTCAAAGAAGTTCTGCGTTTTAACATTATCATCATGAATAAAGCTCACACCGTCCCACAGCTCCTCATTCAGATTTCTGGTCAGTGTTGCCACATAGGCATCATATTCCTGCCCAAAAGCTTCTTCCCGCCTCTGCTCCACAATCTTGATCTTATTGGCATCGGTCTCCTCCTTGTCGAAGGTGGTCAGGCATTTAATAATGTGATACCCATATTCGGATTCTACAATATCACTGATCTCATCCGTACCCAGATTGAAAGCAGCGGTTTCAAATGCCGGGTCCATATCGCCCTTGCCAAAAGAATAGGTAGATTTGTCGTCCTCGCTGTATTTGCGGATCAGTTCATCAAAATCTTCTCCGTTTCTGGCAAGCTCCAATACTTCGCATGCTGTTTTGTAAGCATCCTGTCTTGCCTTCTCCGTATACTCAATCTTTTTGCCGGTACCGTCAAGGGCATAGGTTTTGATCAGAATATGCTGCACCGTAATGGTTCTTGCCTCATCATCGCTGATCTCCGGATTAATGTCTCTAATCGTATACTGATACACCTTTTGTGCCAGGGCAAACTCCGAATAAAGCTCACTGACCGTCTTCTCCGTCACACCCATTTTCTCTATCTCTGTCGCATTCAGAGAGGTATAATAAGCCTTTGCAGCATTCTCCACCTGGGCCTTCTCTTCCTCACTAAGCTGTACCTCATATTTCTCTGCCATCAGATTCATCGTCTTGATGCGGGCAATCTGTGCCAGTGCAATATCCTTGACATTTTCTTCCAGAGTCACCCCATTGGTATGGGCGTCCCATATTTCTGTTCCATAGACGCTCTCATATCGATTCTGGATATTAGTCAGATATACCATGATTTCCGGCAAAGTACAGGAACTGCTCTCAATACGAAATACTTCATCCTTGCCAAATCCTGTGGTAAGCACCACCTTTGTGCCGATTCCGTCACCGCTCTTACATCCTGTCAGACAAAAAAGCAGCATGAGGATACTAAGCATAAGCACGGCCATCTTTGTTAATCTGTTTTTTTTCATAAACCACCATTATTTGATAAATTATTCAAACAGTTACATCATCTCTTACTATTCTAATTCATTTCCCTCTTTATCATACCATGCTTCTCCATTCGTTAATACATAATCTTCTCCGGTAAGAATGGCTTTTACATAATCCTGTGCAGAGGCAAGCTTCCTACGAAACGCCACGCCTCCGCCCAGCAGGGCTGTAGTATGAATATCAGAACCTGCGCTTAAGGGAAGCGCATGCTCTTTCGCATAAGCAATCGCTCTTATATCATATGCCGGATCATTGTGAGCCATGCTCCTTGAATTGGAATGGGTTGCATTGATTCCCTCGACGCCATCACACCACTGCGGGAAAAGCCTTATTTCCGGAATATAGTCTTCCTCCCTATACGGATGTGCCTGTATGACTAAACCACCTGCTTCATGTACCAGTTGATATTGTTCCTCTATGGTTGCCGTCCATAATTCCGGATGGGCTTTCATCCAATCTTTATCAATTCCATATAGAAGAAATTCCGTTCCCCTGAACCCTGCTTCATAACCAAAAAACACATCCAGTCCGATATTCTCTCCCTCTTCCCTGGCATGTTCATAGCCCTCACAGAATCTGTCGACCCAGGTATCCCATGGCAGTCCTCTGTCTGTTCGCGTATTACCTCCCCAGTTATGATCTGTCACAAAAATACCTGTATAGCCATACTCTTTGCATGCTCTTGCCATCTCTGCTCCTGTATTTCGCGCACAGGCGCTGGCCTCACAGGTGTGCAAATGGGTTTCATACAAATATGGATACTGTTTTCTTATTTCCATGTTCATTTTCATAAAAAAGGGATTAAATTCTCTGCCTATGCATCGTAACCTAATCCCTCTCCTCTTTCTGTCTGTTTTCTAAATTTATTGAAACAATTACCTGTTTATATCCAAACTACTTAATTACATGAATCCATCCTTCAGGAGCCTCGATACGACCCATCTGGATACCTGTCAACGTATCATACAGTTTCTTGGTAATCGGTCCCATCTCACTCATGCCGCTGGGGAATGCAATTTCCTTGCCATGATCTACAATCTTGCCGACCGGAGAGATAACTGCTGCCGTACCGCACAGACCACATTCTGCAAAATCCTTGACTTCTGCAAATGGAATCTCTCTCTCTTCTACCTCTAAGCCTAAATATTCTTTGGCTACTACCAGAAGAGAACGTCTTGTGATAGAAGGCAGAATGCTGTCAGATTTCGGAGTAACCACCTTATTATCCTTAGTTACAAAGATGAAGTTGGCGCCGCCAGTTTCCTCTACCTTGGTTCTGGTTGCTGCATCTAAGTACATATTCTCATCGTAACCCTCTTCATGAGCTGTTACGATTGCATGTAAACTCATGGCATAATTCAGGCCTGCCTTGATATGACCGGTACCATGCGGTGCTGCTCTGTCAAAATCGCTTACTTTGATGGTAAGGGGCTTTACACCGCCTTTGAAGTAAGGTCCTACCGGTGTGCCGAAAATTCTGAACTGATATTCATCTGCCGGTTTTACACCAATGACGGAAGAGCTGCCGAACATATACGGACGAATATATAAGGTTGCGCCGGAGCCATAAGGCGGTACATAAGCCTCATTGGCTGCTACTACATCATGTACTGCCTGAACGAAACGATCCTTAGGGAACACCGGCATCTCCAGTCTCTTACAGGAATCTTCCATACGCTGTGCATTTAAATCAGGGCGGAAGCATACGATATGCCCGTCTTCTGTTGTATAGGCTTTCAAACCCTCAAAACATGTCTGTGCATACTGGAACACACCGGCACACTCATTAATAGTAATGTTGGCATCGGATATGAGCGCTCCCTCATCCCATGCTCCATTCTTGTAATTTGCCACAAATCTCTTGTCTGTCTCCTGATAACCAAATCCAAGATTTGCCCAGTCAATGTTTTTCTTTTCCATTTTCCCAAACTCCTTTTTGCTCAAAGTATCTTACTGTGTTCTGTAATAAGCTTTCTTCTTAATATTATACTTTTATGCATAAAAGTCAAGACTACAACACTGCATTTACCACTTCCAGCGCAATATCAAAAGCAAAATCCTTCATTGCCTTCTCGCACACACGAAGCATTTTCTTATCATCTTCGGGTCTGTCATACTTCTTAAGCTCCTCAAGCTTGGCATTGGCACTGTCAGCATCAAAATCGTCCAGTCTTCCTGCCAGCTCCTGCAATGCTTTCTTCCAGTCATCCTCAGATATTTTTCTGACGGTTGCCTCCTGCGTCTCTTCTCGTACAGCCTCATTCTTTTCCTCATGGTCAAGATAGACCTTCAGACTTTCACGCATATTTTTCATCATACTAAAGAGAATAGGGGAACGTACCTCTACATCTTCCCTCTGCCCTGCTTTACTCATTTTCTCCAATGTAAAAGCTTCATCGGCCAGATCATCTGCTCCTACATTTCTGGCATTTCCTTTCAGGGAGTGTATAATAATAGCATATCCCGGCATATCACCTTTCTTTAAAAACTCCCGCAAAGCTGCTTCCTTCTCTGTCAGAATTGCATGGAAATCATGCAGCACCTTGCCGTAAAGAGCCTTATCACCGCCCATATATTTTAAACCGTTGCGGATGTTGAAACCGATCATATATAACTGGCTTTCCTTGATGCTGAGCGCCATCTCTGCATCCTCTTTCTCAAAATCCCGGCCCATATCCTGATCATTGGTCAGATACACTACATTATCGGGCAGATATTCTATCAGCATATTCTCAAACTTGTCCGAATCGATCGGCTTCGTCAGATAATCCTGGAATCCCTCGTTAATATAGAATTCCCGCGCACCCGGCACTGCATTCGCTGTCAGCGCAATAATCGGAATATCCTTTGAAGGATTACCTTCCATCGCCCGGATGGCATGGAGTGTCTGTACACCATCCATAACCGGCATCATATGGTCTAAGCAGATCAGATGGTAAGTCTTATGCTTAATTAATTCCAGACATTCCTCTCCGCTTCCCGCAACGTCGACCTGCAGTCTGGTCTGCTTCAAAAGTCCCTGTGCCACTGCAAGATTCATGGCATTATCATCAACGATCAGAATCCTTCCAAGAGGTGCAATAAATTTCTGCTGGTAGTTTTCTCTGCTCCTCAGACTCTCCTTGTACTGTTTCTCGAAATCGCCTAATGGTGTCCCGTCCACCACATGCTGCACAAGTTTAAAGGAGAAAGCAGAACCCTTTCCATAAACACTCTGCACTTCCACATTACCGCCCATCATCTCTACAAGACGTTTCGTAATGGCAAGCCCCAGCCCGGTTCTTTTACCCTTGCTTCTTGGTGTTGAATTCATCCGTTGGAAAGCATCAAATAACTTCGGAATCTCCTGCTCCTTAATACCTACTCCCGTATCCTTCACAACCACATCAATCTCTATTGCATCATCCTCAAGCTGTTTCCACCCCAGATGCAGAGTAATCCTTCCCTCCTCCGTATATTTCACGGCATTGGATAACAGATTACTGATAATCTGACGGATATGTATCTCATCGCCCATCAGCTTATGAGGAATATCCTTGGCAATATCCAGCACCAGATCCAGTTTTTTCTTACGAAGCTGCAGAGATATACTGTTAATAAGATCATTTAACAGGGAACTGACATCATAAGTTCCTTCCGTTATCTGTAGCTGACCTGCTTCCAGCTTGGTAAAATCCAGAATATCACTGACCAATGCCAGCAGCATATTACCCGCCTGCCTGATGTCCAGCGCATAATCCTTGATCACTTCATCCTGACTCTCCCGGATGATCAGTTCATTTAATCCTAAAATGGTGTTAATAGGTGTCCGCAATTCGTGGGACATATTTGCTAAGAAAATATCTCTGGCATCTTCTGCTTTCTTTGCCGCTTTCTTCGCATCTTTCAATTCCACATTCTTTTGTTCAAGCTGCTCTTGTACCTGTAACAGCACGTTTTCTTCTACGATGCTTTCCTCTGCCGGTATCTGATTCCATTCCTGACTCATCTACACATGCCCCTCCTTATTACACTATATATAAACATTTTACTATCACATATCATGGATCCGCTCATATTTTACAAATTGATATGCAATATCAAAATATGTCTGTTCCTCGCTGTCAGCCGTAACTTTCCACTCCTTCATTTCATCCAGATTCGGGAAATAAGCATCTGCCTCATATTCATGATCAATCTTCGTCACATGTGCCACATCACAGTAAGGAAGCATCATTCGATAGACACTCTCACCACCGATAATATACACATCTTCACTGTTGTATTTCTTAAGTTCTTCCAGTAATTCTTCTTTGCTGTGAACAATAATTGCATCCTTTACCTGATAATTCGGATTGGTCGACAGAATAATATTGGTTCTGTTCTTAAGCGGCATCCCCTGCGGAAAAGTTTCCAATGTCTTTCTGCCCAGCACTACCACCTTACCTGTGGTTTCCTGCCGGAACATCTTATGATCTGCCGGGATACTGACCAAAAGACTGTTCTTACAGCCAATCGCCCAGTTATTATCTACTGCTACAATTAAGTTCATATCCTGTTCCTCTTTCTTCGATTTCTTCTCATTTTCCTTACGCTTAAATGGCTACCGGAATATTCTCTATCTGCGGCCCGGTCAGATAATTCTCTACTTTAACATCATCTCTTGTAAACTGATAGAAGTCCTTAATCTCCGGGTTCAGCCAGAATGTCGGGGCATCATAGGTCTGCCTCGTAATCAGCTCCTCCACAAGTGGAATATGCCTGTCATAGATGTGGGCATCCGCGATCACATGTACCAGTTCACCCACTTCCATATCACAAACCTGTGCCAACATATGAACCAGCACAGCATACTGTACCACATTCCAGTTATTAGCCGTAAGCACATCCTGGGAACGCTGATTCAAAATGGCATTCAGTGTCAGCTTATCGTGTCCCTTCTTCTGGGTCACATTAAAAGTCATACTGTAGGCACAGGGATACAAATTCATCTCATGCAGATCCTGATGCACATAAATATTCGTCATGATCCGGCGACTGAAAGGATTGTTCTTCAAATCATAGATCACCCTGTCCACCTGATCCATCATACCCTCTTTATACTGGTGCTTCACACCCATCTGATAGCCGTATGCCTTGCCGATAGAGCCATCCTCATCTGCCCACTCATCCCAGATATGGCTGTGCAGATCATGCACATTATTGGATTTCTGCTGCCAGATCCAGAGCATCTCATCTGTAGCACTCTTTAATGCGGTTCTGCGAAGCGTCATGATAGGAAACTCCTTTGACAGATCATAACGGTTCACTACACCAAACTTCTTGACCGTGTAAGCACTGGTTCCATCCGGCCAGTGGGGTCTTACCTTCTCTCCCTCCGTGCTGGTTCCGTTCTCCAGAATATCCCTGCACATATTAATAAAAATCTGATCAGCTGCACTCATGCCGCTTCTGTTCCTTTCCGTTATTTATATGATATATTAACTTCATTCCCTTTCCCATTTATCACATAAGGAATTAATCTGATCCGCGAACTTCGCCAGATCCTTATTGGCACCGCCTTCATTCTTATGAATAACAGCGATAAGCCTCTGTCCGCTGGCAAGCAGTCTTGCGAATACATCCGATACACCATGGGCTTTCTTCTTCACTGCCACAGGCTCAGCCTCATAGAGGAAGCTGCCGTCTATCAGGTCGAATCTGGTGCCGCTGTAAGGCGCATAGGCACTGATGCCGTGTTCTATTTTCAGGCACTCGGTAAACAGCTTGCACACACTGTCCTCACCATGCACTACAAATACTTTCTTAGGCTTCTGCGTAAAGCCCTTCACCCAATTCAACAATCCGTTCTTGTCCGCATGACCGCTCATACCGGCAAGCTTCATGATCTGCGCACGGATTTCGATCGGCTCACCAAACAGCTTAACCTCCTCGGCTCCCTCCACAATTGCACGCCCGAGAGTACCCACTGCCTGATATCCTACAAAAAGTATGGTACATTCCGGCCTCCATAAATTGTGTTTCAAATGATGCCTGATACGTCCCGCTTCACACATACCCGAAGCTGAGATAATAACCTTCGGCTCATTTTCAAAGTTAATTGCCTTGGATTCCTCGCTCGTAATGGCCAGCCTGAGTCCCGGAAATGCAATGGGATTAATACCCTTATTTACCAGTTCCATGGCTTCTTCATCAAAACAGTCAAATTCATTCTTCTGGAAAATACCGGTGGCTTCCACTGCCAGCGGACTGTCCACATAAACCACGAAATCCTCATGGCCTTCCACAAGCCGCTCTGCCTTGATCCGGCGCAGGAAATAAAGCATCTCCTGGGTTCTTCCTACCGCAAAAGAAGGAATTACCACATTACCGCCCCTGTCAAAGGTAGTCTTCAGTATCTTCGTCAGTTCTCCAATATAATCCGGTTTCTCATTTCCATGCAGTCTGTCACCGTAAGTGGATTCCATTACCACATAATCTGCATCTTCCGTCAGCTTCGGGTCCTTGATAAGAGGCTGGTCATAATTACCAATATCACCGGAAAAAACAATTTTCCTCGTCACACCGTCTTCCGTTGCCCATACTTCAATACTGGAGGACCCAAGCAAATGTCCTATATCCGTAAATCTGATCTTTACCTCATCACAGACCGTTACTTCCCTCTCATATTCACATGGAACCAGTCGCTTAATGGCCCCATCTGCATCCTCCATTGTATAAAGAGGCTCAATCACAGCATTAGAGGCAGTACGCTTTGCCTTTCTGTTCTTCCACTCTGCTTCCTGCATCTGGATATGTGCGCAGTCACGAAGCATGATACTGCACAGATCACAGGTTGCCACCGTAGCATAAATCTGTCCTCTGAATCCTCTCGCGTACAGAAGCGGAAGCATACCGGAATGATCTACATGGGCATGCGTCAGAAATACATAATCAATCAGGGCAGGCTCCACCGGCAGTTCACAATTTTCAAATGCCTGACTTCCCTGCTCCATACCATAGTCCACTAAAATATTCTTCTCCCCGACACGCAGGTAATGACAACTGCCTGTTACCTCATGGTCGGCCCCAATAAACATAAGTTCCATACGCAACCCTCCTATTTGTTTATCATACCATTTTTTACAAGATGCGTAAATCTTTTCCGACAGAACTTTTCGATTTCTTTTAGAAATCTATCGCACTATCTCTTCTATGCCCATACTATAAAGTAAGGCTATCACAAGAGGCATTTCCCATGTTTCAGCTATTTCCCGCCTTACTTTTCTTTCTGCTCGCAGTTACATTGGATTCCCTGACTGCCGGGCTGACTTACGGCACACGCAAAGTCCGCATCCAGCCCCTTTCCTACCTGATCCTGATCTGCATACCGGCACTCTTTATCACTGCTGCCAATCAGCTTGGAACTCTGCTAGCCTGCCTGCTGCCTTCACAGGTTCTCCCCTGGATTTCCTTCCTTCTTCTGTTTTTGTTAGGCATCAGCAAGATTATAGAAAGTCTGATCCGCCGTCTGGCAGCAAAACACCCCAGTCTCACAAGAAACTGGGGTTGTAAAATCAAACAGATCAATATTATTTTTACCATCTATCTGTCTCCCGAATATGCAAACGTGGAAGATTTGCAGATACTGAGTGCCAAGGAAGCATTGCTCTTAAGCCTTGCCCTCTCCCTTGACAGCATTCTGGTGGGAATGGCTTTTACCACAGACGCGGTCTCCTGGGTCTTTCTTTTTCTATTGGCCGTTCTCTTTAATCTGCTCTTTTTCCTGATTGGCTATCTTGCCGGGCATGTACTCTGTCATTTATTTCATGTTGATCTGTCCTGGCTCAGCGGTCTGCTGCTCCTTCTTCTGGCATTACAGGCTCTTGCATAGCTTTTTGACCACAGTCTTTGTAACGTTTCCTGCCTACTGCCACCAGCAGTTCATGCACAATCAACGGTGTAGCTGACAGGGCAACTAACTGCAGCCACTCCGTCAGGCTAAGCCGTACCGTACCAAATAACCGGATCAGAGGAGGAATCTCTGTTACTGCTATCTGCAACAGAATACCTGCTGCAAACGCCAGGATCATATAAGGGTTATTCCTATGATTCATCTTAAATACGGAACGGTTCACATCCCGCATTCCTATGGCATGGAATAACTGGCTGATACCAAGCACCATAAAAGCATGAGTTTGTGCCTGTGCCAGCACGGCAGAAATCCTCAGCGCCTGTAAAACATTATGTAAACTTACAGGAAGTCCTTCTGCCAGTATTTTATCATAAGGCACTTTAAGAAATGCTGCCAGACTTACGCCACCGATCACCAGTCCATAACAGATCACACACATAAGTCCGCCTTTTGCAAAAAGGGATTCTTCCTTCTTACGGGGAGGCTCCCGCATCAACACCTCTGTCTCATTATCATCTACTCCCAAAGCCAGAGCCGGCAGAGAATCCGTGATCAGATTGATCCACAGAATAAAGCTCGCTTTCAACGGACTGGGAAGTCCTGCCACAATCGTTAACAGCATGGTAATAATTTCTCCCAGGTTGGAAGATAACAGGAAAAGCACGGACTTTCTGATATTCTCATAGATTCCCCTGCCTTCCTTGATTGCCAGATGAATGGTAGCAAAATTGTCGTCCATCAATATAAAGTCTGCAGCCCCTCTGGCTACATCCGTACCATTCAGTCCCATGGCAATACCAATGTCAGCAGAATGTAAAGAAGGCGCATCATTCACACCATCCCCTGTCATGGCCACTGTCTTACCCAGCGTTTTAAATCCTTCCACGATCCGCACCTTATGTTAAGGCGTCACTCTGGCGAACACCATAATCGATGGCAGTTTCTGCAGGAAGCTGTGCTCTTTCAGATGATCCAGCTCCTGTCCGGTCATACACTGGGAAGTAGTAGAAGCAATCCCCAATTCTTTTGCAATGGAAAAGGCCGTATCCGGGTGGTCTCCCGTAATCATCACGGTAGATACTCCTGCCTGCTTAAATGCCTCCACGGCACGCAATGCTTCCGGTCTGACCGGGTCCTGCATACTGATCAGCCCAAGAAAAGTCATTCCCTTTTCCTGCAGGCTTCCATGTAATTCCACAGCCAGCGCCATAACACGCCTGCCCTCCGCCATTAACTGCTTCTGGACACGGATAACCGCCTCTCTGTCAGACTGCGTCATATCAACCATCCGTCCCTGTCTGTACATACTCCCACAGTTCTCCAGAATTTTCTCTGCTGCACCTTTGGAATAGGCAATTACCTCATTACCTGCCTGATGCACCGTTGTCATCATTTTGCGTTCTGAATCAAAACCTTTTTCTGCCACACGGGGATACCGTTCTCTGAGTGCCTCAATATCAGTACCACATTCCTGCGCCATATAAAGCAATGCCATCTCCGTTGGATCACCCAGATTCCCTTCCGCCGTGATCATTCCGTCATTGCACAGGATACTGCCTAATAAGAAATGCTGCAGACATGGATCTGTTTCCCGGATATGTACTGCCTCTCCCAAAAGATGTGCAAACCGTTCCCGCTTCGTAAGCCGGCCTTCCAGATAACATTCCGTTACCGTCATTTTATTCTGGGTCAGGGTACCCGTTTTGTCCGAACAAACCACATCCACGGCTCCCAATGTCTCTACCGACGCAAGCTTTCGCACAATGGTTCTGGCGCGCACCATACGGGACACACAAAGTGCCAGCACGATCGTTACGATGGCCGGAAGTCCTTCCGGCACTGCCGCTACGGCAAGAGATACCGATGTGAGGAGCATTTCTCCCACATCCCGCTTCTGCAGCACGGCAACAAGAAACAACAGCACACAGATTCCCACTGCCAGAACACTGAGCACCTTACCCAGTTCTCCCAGCTTGATCTGTAACGGTGTCAGCTTCTTGTCTCCACCCCGCAGCATGTCTGCAATATGGCCGATACGGGTATCCATACCGGTAGCTACCACTACACCCTTGCCCCGTCCCTTCGTCACATAGGTGGACATATATGCCATATTCATGGAGCTGTTATCTCCCTGTATCTCCATCACATAATCGGCATCCTTCTCCACAGGGACAGACTCTCCTGTTAGGGTAGACTCTTCCACGCAAACACCTATTGTTTCAAACAATCTCAAATCTGCCGGAATCATATTTCCGGCTTCTAAGAGCACAATATCCCCTTGCACCAGATCTTCGGCCGGAATTTTGAGCCGTTCAGAATCGCGCACTACAACTGCCTGCGGTGAAGATATCTTTTTCAGTGCCTCTACCGCTCTGCCTGCCTTACCTTCCTGTATGATCCCTACAGCCGCATTCAATACTACTACCGTGACAATAATGACCGCATCCCCGATCTCCCCAAGCATCAGGGAAATTGCCATCGCTACTATCAGGATCAGGATCAACGGATCATTCAACTGCTCCAGAATCATCTGTCCAACTGTTTTCTGTTCCTGATCCTTCAGTCTGTTTGCTCCGTATTTCGCTTTCCGCTCCATGGCCTCTTTGCGACTGAGTCCTTTTTCCCTGTCCGTCTCCAGACTCCGGATTACGTCCGACGCCGTTTTCATCTCATACATGCACACTCCTCCTACACTTATCCTGAAATCACCGCCACGGCGCCTCATTCCATCTCTCAGGATATTGTGGTCGCAGGCTTGTCATTTCTCTGTAAGATATATGAGAAAGAGTTGTCTAATATTACATGTTATGTTAACCATTTGTGAAATTTATCATAATGATTCAGACTAATTTACAAAATCAATGCTCAGAAGCTCCGCATACTACAGATCAAAAACTCCTCAGTTTGTCACTTCCATCATCTATCGTATTTTCAATGGATTTGATGACCACATAATACCCAACGCCGGGATTAACCTCCACATAGACCCGGTCATTGACCTTATGACCCATCAGTGCTTTTCCAAGCGGAGATTCTGTACTGATCAGCCCTTCCAGAGAGTTCCCCCTGACTGTAGTCACAAGTTTATATTTCTCCGTAAGATTATCATCCTCAAAGAATACCTCCACCGTATTATTCATGCCCACCTCATCTTCAGCGGATTCGTCGGACACCACCACGGCAGTCTTGATCATTCTCTCCAGATAGCGGATACGGCTCTCGTTCTGATTCTTGAATTTCTTTGCCGCATAATATTCAAAATTCTCGCTTAAATCTCCCTGGGCTCTTGCCTCTTTCACATCTTCGAGCGCATTCTTGCGTACTACAAGCTTACGATATTCAATTTCTTCTTCCATCTTCTGAATATCCTGTTGTGTCAGTTCATTATGCATTGTTTTCCTCCCAAACGAAAAGAATCCTGTGAAACACAGGATTCCTGAAATATTGATTTGAATATAATACCGGATTTAGTTACCGCTTACCATATACTCAAGAAGACGGTTCACATCCTCAGGATCATGTGCTACAATCTCCATCTCCGGAATCATATTATCTGCAAAAAGCTTGGTGATTGCTACATATTTGGTCAACTGGGATTTCAGATTTAATCTGTCGCCCTCTGCCGTTACTAACTCTACCGTTCCTTTACACTTGTTGATTACCTCAAAAAACTTTTCAGGATCGTCAATGTTCATTACCTTCATGATTCTTTCCTCCTCATGCTCTTATCTTTATACTATTTACGTGTTCATCTAACATATTACACATTTTGGCTGTATTGTCAAATCATTTGTTTATTTTTCTCAGAATTTTTCTATCAGAGGTATGGATATCTGCTAAAATAATTTATCCAACATTGAATTTCACAGCAAAAAACTATATACTAATATATACCAATAAGTTATAGTAGCCGTACAAAAGCATAGAAATCAATAATCGGGAGAATTACGAATGAAAAAAGGACTCTTTTGGGAAAAAGATGCAAACAAAATTTCTGCGATCATAGATGCTTTTGATCAGCTTTCTGACAATTCATACATATGGGTAACAAACCTGAAAAAACATGAAACCTGGTGTACAGAAAAAACGCAAGAGCTTTTCAGTCTGCCGGATCAGATTATCCCGGATTTTGAGCAAAAGCTCACAGAGTATCTATTTCCCGAAGACCGGCCGGAATATCTGCAAAAGATTAAGCAGAGAATGCTTGGAACCGATCCAGATCAGGAACTGTGCATCCGCATGCGCACACAGGATGGAAGCTACTCCCTGTTCAGTATCCATACACAGATTCTTTCCGATGAAAATGATACTCCCGAATATCTGATCGCCCTGATTAAGAATGAAAATATTTTCCGTAAAATTGATGCTTTGACAGATCTGTATTCCGAAGCCCGGTACATAGATGATCTTAAGAAAGTGATTGCGCAGGAAAATCGTTTTGCCATATTGCAGATCCATGTAAAGGGTTTTTCCACCTTTAATCTGGTTTATGGCCGTGATTTTTCCAGCAAACTGCTTCGTGAGATTGCCATACGTTTTATTTATATGATGGATGCGGACAAAGCAGTCTACCGTCTCGAAAGCGAGTGCTTCGTTTTTATATTGAAGAAAGCCGGTCGTGAAGAACTCCTCGATTTTGACAGGAAGGTGCGCCACGCTCTTGATATCGGCATTATGGTGGATGGACAACTGCATCCTCTTAAAATTGCCTCCGGCGCGATCCTGCTTGAAAATTATTGCGGAGATGTCTCGTCTTTGTGCGGACAGGTTGCATATGCACTAAACCATTCAATAAACAAGCGTCAGCATCAGATTGTTATTTTCAATGATGAAGTGAAAACTGCCAACGGGGCTGACCTTGCTCTTATGAAGGTAATCCATCAGTCCGTCCGCAATAACTGCGAAGGATTCTATCTGGTATATCAGCCTATCGTAGATTCCAACACCGGAGAAATAGTAGGTGCCGAAGCACTTGTCCGTTGGAGCCGTGAGCCATACGGAACCGTACCGCCCGGCATGTTCATTGAATGGTTAGAGACCGATCCCAGTATGTACGATTTAGGTAATTTTGTTCTGCGGACAGCACTGTCTGAAACGAAACCTCTACTTGCATCCAAACCGGATTTCTTTATCAATGTAAACCTTTCCGTCAGGCAGCTGGAACGGCCGGAATTTCACCAGGAGGTTGAAAAAATCCTTGACGAAACAAAATTCCCGGCAGGCAACCTCTGTATGGAACTGACTGAACGGTGTAAAGATTTTCCTTTAGATGTCCTAAAGAAAGAGGTATGCTATTTCCAAAGCCTCGGAATCCGGGTCGCAATGGATGATTACGGAACAGGAAGTGCCTCTTCCAACATCGTTATGAATGTTCCGATGAATGAGATCAAGATTGATATGAGTTTTATCCGTGGTATCATTGATAATCCTAAAAATCAGGCCATGGTACGCTCTATCTTGTATTTTGCCGATAAATCCAACATGGCTACCTGCCTGGAAGGTGTTGAAAATGAAGAACTGCAGAATTATCTGCGGGATTATAATGCCACTTGGTTTCAGGGTTATTATTACTCCAAACCGATTCCTCTTAATGAATTAGTAAAACTCATGAAATAGAAAAGACCTTATAAATACCGTATGTTCCGGTATTTATAAGGCCTTTAATTACTTTATAGGTTTTCTTTCAAAAGTCGCCTTACATTCCCATCTGCTTAGCTACTTCTTCAGCAAAGTTTTCTGATTTCTTCTCCATACCCTCGCCAACTTCAAAACGAACAATCTTTTCGATAACGATTGCCTTGTTTACAGAGGCAAGGTATGCTGCAACAGTCTGCTTTCCATCCTCAGCCTTTACATAAGTCTGATCAAGTAAGCACATTTCTTTTAACTGCTTTGAAACACGTCCTTCTACCAATCCGGTAAAAATCTTATTTTCGGAAATAGCTTCCTTATCTTCGATAGCAAGACCTGCAAGCTGAGCTGCTGCTTCCTTAGAGAGGAAATTCGGCAAATAGTTCATGTTGCTCTTCTTCTCTTCATAAATTGCAACATCTTCCGCACTCCATACACCTGAAACAGCCTTATCAATAAGTCCCTGCAAAATAGGCTTAGGAAGTGAAAACGGATCATTTAATGCACTTTCAAGTGTAATTTCTCTTAACTTAGCAAGTTCAGCTGCGGAAATATCATTTCTTGAGATGTACTGAGGACTCATAGCTGCAATCTGCATTGCTACATTTGTAAGTGCTGTCTTTGTTTCATCAGATGCATCACCATTAGCAGCTACAAGGACACCAATTTTTCCGCCGCCATGGATATAAGAAGCAACACAATCTGCAGAAACGCTTTCAAATCTTCTGATAGAAAGTTTTTCGCCAATTGTCAGAGTCTTTTCGTTTAATTCTTCCTTCAATCCAAGGATTTCGCAAACATCTTCACCATCTCCGGCTTTTTCAACGCCTGATGCAAGTGCCTTATCAGCAACTGCCTGTACAAATGTCTGGAACACTTCGTTCTTTGCAACGAAGTCTGTTTCGGAATTAACCTCTACAACTGTAGCCTTATTTCCATCAATAGCAACTCGGCAGATACCCTCTGCTGCAATACGGCTTGCTTTCTTCTCAGCCTTTGCTGCACCGCTTTTTCTTAATACTTCAACTGCTTCATCAATATTACCATCGGTTTCGGTAAGCGCTTTTTTACATTCCATCATACCTGCACCGGTTATTTCTCTTAATTCTTTAACCATTGCTGCTGTGATAGCCATTGTTATTTCCTCCATAATATATAAAATCTCAACCCTGCTTTGTCTTATGCTTCTACTTCGTCTGTCTCTTCAATCTTCTCAGCTTCTGCTTCTTCTACATAATTCTCAGCACCCTGATTTGCTTCAATAACAGCATCAGCCATCTTAGCAACGAT
>JALETS010000081.1 GCA_022781395.1 Lachnospiraceae bacterium
GCATGACAGCACAAGAGGCCAAGGATGAGATCGAGGCATATGTGGAATCCTTCAAGGATACGGAGATTACCCTGCATGCGATTGAGGGAGGAACCATTGTTACCACTGCGGCAGATCTGGGTCTTAAATGGGGAAATGAAGGGATACTGGAGGAAGCTTGCAGCTTCGGCAGGGATGGAGATATCCTTCAGTGCTATAAAGAATTAAAGGATCTGGAATATAAGAATAAAGTTTATAGGGTTAAGTTTGATTTTGATAAAGCAAAACTCAAAGCGTTAATTGAAGAAAATGCTGAACAATACAATCAGGAAGCAATCAATGCAACGCTGACTAAGACAGATGCCGGATTTGAAATTACAGAAGGACAGCCGGGTGTTGTGATTGATACGGCAGCTTCAGTGGATGCGGTATATGATTATCTGACAGAGAATTTTGACGGAAACGCCTGCGGTGTTGATCTGGTGGCGATTGTGGATGAGCCGGAGGGCAATGCGGAGGAATTGGCGAAGGTTAAAGATATACTGGGTACGTTTACGACCAGTTATTCCACTTCCGGCGGTTCCAGAAGTGCCAATGTGGCTAATGGATGCAGGCTTATTGATGGAACTACTATATATCCGGGAGAAGAATTCTCTGCTTATAAAGCGGTATCTCCTTTCTCGGAGGCCAATGGATATTATATGGCAGGTTCTTATCTGAATGGTCAGGTTGTAGACAGTCTTGGCGGTGGTATCTGTCAGGTGTCCACTACATTGTATAATGCGGTGCTGCGGTCAGAACTTGAAGTGACGGAACGTTATAATCACTCCATGATCGTCAGCTATGTAGATCCTTCTGCGGATGCGGCCATTGCAGAGTCTTCCGGTAAGGATTTTAAGTTTAAGAATAGTACGGATTATCCGATTTATATTGAAGGGTATACTACTCCGGATAAGCATATTACATTTACAATATATGGTGTGGAGAACAGAGATCCAAACCGGGAAGTAGATTATGAAAGTGTAGTTTTGGAGAGAACAGTGCCGGATACGGAAGTAATCTATACAGATGCTTCCCAGCCGGTAGGTTATTGTGTGGTACAATCTGCCCATGTCGGATATAAAGCACAGCTTTGGAAGGTTGTGAAGGAGAATGGCGTAGAGGTCAGCAGAGAGCAGGTTAACAGCAGTACCTATATGAAAGCACCCAGAAGTGCAACAGTTGGTATTGCAACAGAAGATCCGGGAGCCTATGAGGCTATTATGGCAGCCGTAGCGACTAACAGTGTAGATCAGGTTAAGGCAGTGGCGGGCAGCTATAAAGCGGCAGCGGATGCAGCGGCGGCTCAGGCAGCGGCAGAGGCAGCAGCGCAGCAGGCTGCGCAACAGCAGGAAGCCCCACCGGCGCAGGAGACACCACCGACAGAATAGATATTGTTCGAGATTTCCAATATGGATGATTGTTATGAGACTAGGTAAAATATCGGAGAACGTGCTGAAGCGTTCTGTTTTGAAGAAGATAAAGACTCATAGAGAAGAAGTAGTAAGTGGCGCAGGCATAGGGAAAGACTGCGCCATTTTGGCATTTGGGGAAGAACAAACCGTGCTGTCTGTCACGCCTGTGACGGCACCGGTTACGGAACTGAGCAGTTATGCCATCCCTATGGTGCTTAATAATATTGCAGTTGCAGGTGCTCATCCGGTTGGTGTCATGCTCAGTATATTGCTTCCGGAAGAAACCGAGGAAACAGAACTCCGACAGATTATGGAGCAGGCAGAGGAAGTCTGTTATGCCTGGAATGTAGAAATCATGGGAGGACATACTGAAGTAACCTCAGTAGTAGCGAAACCGGTTATGACGGTAACAGGTGTAGGCAGGAAAGAGGCTGCACGAGCGGGTTTCCCGCAAGGGATTAAAGCAAATCAGGATATTGTAGTAAGCAAATGGATCGGTCTGGAAGGTACGGCGCGTCTGGCAAAAGAACATAAAGAAGAGTTATGTTCCAAATATCCGGTGCGTATGATAGAAGAGGCGGCGGGATATGATAAGTATCTGTCGGTGATACCGGAGGCCGCTACCGCCATGAAGTCCGGCGTTTGCGGGATGCATGATGTATCCAGGGGTGGAATCTTCGGAGCACTCTGGGAAATGGCATCCGGTGCAGGCGTTGGACTGGAAGTGGATCTTAAGAAGCTGCCGATTAAGCAGGAAACCGTAGAGATCTGTGAGTTCTTTGAACTGAATCCCTATGAACTGCTTTCGGGAGGATGTCTGATCATGGTAACGGAAGATGGTAACGGTCTTGTGTCTGCTTTGGCACGGGAGGAGATCCCTGCAGTAATCGTCGGAAGGACAACAGACAGCAATGACAGGATACTGTATAATGAGGACGAAAAGCGTTATCTGGATATGCCGAAGACAGATCAGATTTATGATGTATAAAAATTTATTGCATAGTTTGGAGGATATCATCATGAGAGAAGAATTATTGGCGATTGTTGAGAGAAACAGCCGTATTGATTTAAAAGAGCTGGCAGTCATATTAGGTGTGGAAGAGATTGATGTGGTCAATGAGCTGGCTGCGCTGGAGAGCGAGGGCATTATCTGCGGTTATCATACGATGATTGACTGGGAAAAGACCTCTATTGAGAAAGTTTCCGCGCTGATAGAAGTACGTGTAACCCCCCAGAGAGGACAGGGGTTTGATAATATTGCAGAGAGAATCTATAAATATCCGGAGGTAACTTCTGTATACCTGATCTCCGGTGGCTTTGATCTGCTTGTAACTTTAGAGGGCAAATCCCTGAAGGAAATTTCAGGCTTTGTTTCCGATAAGCTGTCTACGTTGGATTCTGTGCTCAGCACGGCAACCCATTTTATTCTGAAAAAATATAAGGATCACGGTACGATTCTGACGAAGAAGTACGAGGATACCAGAGAGAAGGTGACACCGTGAGAAATCCGTTAGCAGACAGAGTTGTAGAGATTAAACCATCCGGTATCCGTAAGTTTTTTGATATCGTAAATGAGATGGAGGATGCAATTTCCCTTGGTGTAGGTGAGCCGGATTTTGACACACCGTGGCATATCAGGGATGAGGGCATTTATTCCCTGGAAAAAGGGCGTACTTTCTATACGTCTAATGCAGGCTTGATGGAGCTTAGGCAGGAAATATCCCGCTATATTAAGAGAAAACAAGGTGTTACATATGATCCTGCCAAGGAAGTGCTGGTAACAGTAGGCGGTTCGGAAGCTATTGATATTGGGCTGCGTGCCATGTTAAATCCGGGAGAAGAGGTATTGATTCCCCAGCCCAGCTATGTATCTTATGAGCCATGTACGGTACTGGCAGGAGGGGTACCGGTTATTATTGAGCTTAAGGCAGAGAATGAATTCCGTCTGACAGCGCAGGAGCTGGAGGATGCCATTACAGATAAGACCAAAGTTCTGATCCTGCCCTTCCCGAACAATCCGACCGGTGCCATTATGGAGCGGAAGGACTTAGAGGCAATCGCTGAAGTGATCAGAAAACATGACATCTTTGTCATTTCTGATGAGATTTATTCAGAGCTGACCTATACAGAGAAGCACGTGTCGATTGTGGAAATTGAAGGCATGCGGGAGAGAACAGTCCTGATCAATGGTTTTTCCAAAGCCTTTGCCATGACAGGATGGAGACTGGGATATGCCTGTGGACCTAAGGAAATCATCCAGCAGATGACGAAGATTCATCAGTTTGCCATTATGTGCGGCCCTACCACCAGTCAGTATGCAGCAGTGGAAGCGCTCAGAAACGGGGATGATGATGTAGTGGAAATGCGTACCGCTTATAACCAGAGGAGGCGTTTCCTTATGAATGCCTTTAAGGAAATGGGTCTGGAATGCTTTGAACCCTTTGGAGCATTTTATGTATTCCCCTCCATTAAGGAATTCGGCATGACCAGTGAAGAGTTTGCCAACAGATTCCTGCAGGAGGAGAAGGTTGCTGTTGTGCCGGGTACTGCTTTCGGCGACTGCGGCGAAGGATTCTTAAGAATCTCCTATGCATATTCCATAGAGAATCTG
>JALETS010000095.1 GCA_022781395.1 Lachnospiraceae bacterium
CACAGTAGATGTAACCCGCTCGGTAGACAAGAAACTGGCAGAACTGCAGGCAGGAAATGATACGGTAGTGATTGATACAATCTATAATGCCAGTGACATGATTATTTCCTCGTTGTCTTCTGTTGCAAGTACGATGGCGCTGGGTGTCATTTTGACCATGTTTGTATTGTTTATCTTTTTCGGAGACTTGAGAGCCAGTCTGATTGTAGGAAGTTCCATGCCGCTTTCCTTGTTTGCAACGATGATCGGTATGAATATGCTCGGGTTTACCTTTAATGTCGTAACGATGGGGGCATTGGTTATTGCGATCGGTATGATGGTTGACAGTTCCATTGTCGTACTGGAAAGTTGTTTCAGATTGCGGGATGAGACGCAAGACTATAAGGAGGCCGCCCTTCGGGGGACAAAGTTCGTGACGGCTTCGATTATTGCATCAACAATTACTACTGTGGTTGTATATCTGCCTCTTAGTACCATGAATGGATTATCCGGTCAGTTATTCTCTGAACTTGGTATGACAATTATCATGGCAATGCTGACCTCGTTAATAATTGCGATGACAATTATTCCACTTCTTTTTACTAAGTTCAAACCAAAGGAGAAGAAGGAACTTCCAATCAATAAATTGTTACGCAAATTCAACAGCGGCTATGAGAAATTGTTACATAAGCTGTTACCCAAGAGAGGGCTTGTCCTTTGTATAGCAATTTTTCTGCTGATAGCGGCCTTTATGCTTGTCACAGGTATTCATACGGAGCTGATGCCTTCTGCTGATGAAGGAGCCTTTTCCATCACGGCAAGCTTCCGTTCCGGAACGAAGCTGGAGACTATCGAAGAGCAGACCAGATTTCTGGAAGAGATGGCAGCAAATGATGCCAATGTTGAGAGCTATTCTTATAGTGTTTCGGGAGATTATGCTAAATTAACAGCGTATCTTGCAGATGACTGTGAATTATCTTCTGATGAGGCAGTTGAAGCGTATAGTAAGAAACTGGCGAATATTACCAATATGGATATCAGTATCGAGACCAGTGGTGCCAGTATGACCAGCATGATGGGCGGCGGTATTGAGATTGATCTGGAAGGACGCAATCTGGATGATCTGAAAGAGGCTTCCAAGCAGGTAAAGCAGATGTTAAGTCAGATACCGGGAGTCCTTCAGGTATCTTCCAGCTTGGGAGAGGCTACAACACAGGCCGAAGTGGTAGTTGATCCGCTTAAGAGTATGTCCGCTGGTCTTGCCCCGGCACAGGTAGCTGGTGAGATGTATAATGCATTGAGTGGTATGGAAGCAGCGAAACTGACCAGAAGCGGTGAGGAATATTCTGTTCGTGTGGAATATCCTGCTGATGAATATGCTTCCATGAATGATTTGTTAAATATGACATTAACGACACCTCATGGCACGCAGGTACCGCTTTCTGAAATTGCAGAAGTACAGTATACAGATTCACCGGTAACTTTATACAGAGTAGATGGTGTCTATCAGATTGCTGTAACTGCCAATACAACGGCAGATGCCCAATATACAGCTCAGGAAGCAGCAGATGAGGGTATGGAGCAGTTGATATTACCCAGAGGCGTATCCAGAGCTACCAGCACAATGGATCAGATGATGATTGATGAGTTTACTGCAATCATTACAGCTATTTTGGTATCGGTATTCCTGATTTTCCTTGTAATGGCTATGCAGTTTGAATCTCCAAGATTTTCTGTAATGGTTATGATGAGTATTCCTTTTGCCTTAATTGGTTCTTTTGGATTACTGTTTATTACCGGTTCAACACTCAGTATGGTATCCTTAATGGGAGTGCTGATGTTAGTGGGTATCGTAGTAAACAATGGTATCTTATATGTGGATACGGCGAACCAGCTTAGAGAGGAAATGCCGTTGGAGGATGCACTTATTCGAAGCGGACAGATGCGTTTAAGACCTATTCTGATGACAACACTGACTACAATCCTGTCGATGGTGCCGATGTCTTTGGGAATTGGTGATGGATCTGTTGTAATGCAGGGTATGGCACTCGTTATTATCGGTGGTCTGGTGGCATCTACCATATTGATCCTGTTGTTAATGCCGACCTTCTATCTGATCATCGACAAGAGAAGCCGTAAGGAACGCAAATTGCTGAAAAAAGAAGCAAAAGCGGCAAAGAAAGCAAGTAAGAAGAATAAGGTGGATAGTGTATCGGAAACTGAGGTAGAAATTCAGGAAGATGATAAAAAAGAATAGAAGAAATAAAAAGAGAGTGGCAGTCAGGTTGGCTGTCACTCTTCTTTGTACTGGAATATTTTTAGAGAAAAATCTATCCGGTTATGAACTTCTGATAGAATTCCTTTTGTGGGCAGGGCTTACTGTAATAATATCCCTGAATATAGTCGGGATCAAGTGAAACAATCTGGGAAAGCTCTTCTGTTGTCTCAATGCCTTCCACCACAAGACGAAGTCCGATACTGTGTACCATGTGTATGATATGTATCATGAGCTGGCGCTCATATTCATTCCGCAGCGACTTTACGGTAAAATTACGGTCTACTTTGACGATGTGTGGTCTTAGGTCGCCGATATTCTGCAGGTTGGAATAGCCGGTGCCAAAGTCGTCAATAGCAATTTGTACTCCGGCATTTTTTAATTTCTTCCATACATTGTGTACCGCCGTATTATTTTCCAGATGTCCGCTTTCGGTTAATTCTACAATCAGACTGCCGGGGGTAAGCTGATGTTCAGTCAGAGCTTCCATGATGTCTGCAAAAACAGGACTCTTCAGTAACTGTATGTAAGATAAATTAATGGATATTTTAAAATCCGGGAAGTATTTCTGACAATCCTTACATATTCTTACGGCATTGCGCATTACCCATTTCCCTACAGGGATGATCAGTCCGCTTTCTTCCAAAATGGGAATAAATTCTATCGGAGAGAGGAATTCTCCTTCCGGTGTGCGGAAACGTAATAATGTCTCTGCAGAATAGAGGGTTTCATCCAATGTGGATATGATTGGCTGGAAATAAAGTTCAAAGCCCTCAAAGTTATTGGAGACGGACTTACGCAGGCAGCGTCTTATAGCACGTTTGCGCAGAAATGTAGTGTAATCTAGCTCATGGAATATATATACCTGATTTTTTCCCAGATATTTCGCTGCGCTTAAGGAAAATTCAGACAGTTTCATTGCCTCATCATAGGTGAGAGGCACAATATCATTGCAGGCAACGATACCGCCTGATATCGTATAAATGGCTTCATACTGATTCTGGGCCACCAGTTGATCCACCGCAGAGCGGATCGTATGATATAACCCTTTCATATCGGCAACGGTTGAACCGGATACATCCAAAATCATAAATTCATCGGAAGCCAGACGATATACATATTGGTTGGCAAAAAGGCAATTCTGAATACAAGAGGATATTTCCCGAAGTACGTAGTCTCCGTATTCTACACCGAGCCTTTCATTAATTGATTTAAAGTCATCAATGCCTATCCGCAGCATAAAACCATTGTAAAGGTCAGGAAAATGCGACAGTTGTTCTTCCAAAGCAGTTTCCTTTAACAGACCGCTGATATTATCCGCATTTTGCTTCTTGCCAATTTCATTAATACAGCCAATCATCAGAAAAGGTTTGCCATCGGCATCTTGTATAATATGTCCGCGACAATTGATCCAAATGAGCGAGCCATCCAGTCCAATCCAGCGATAGCGGAGATTGTGCTCATTTTTGGCTCCGCTGATCAATTGCTGTAAATCTTCAATCAGTAGCTCGATATCTTCCTCACAGACAAATTGACGATGCGTTTCCAGAACGTTATGAAATACATTACATGGAATAGAGAATCGCCTGGTTGCCTGCTCAGAAATATAGTAAGTATCAGACTGTATATCATAAACATAGAGATAGTCATTCATACAGGAAGAAAATTCGGCAGCTATTTGTTGATATGATTTAAAAAGTTCATTTTTCTTTCCTTTATCCATATAGTTGTCCTTGTCTTTTGTTACGAAATGTTACAATAAAGTTACAGTATATATTTTAATTATACGCATATTTTCAGATATTTCAATGAAAATTCACACATTTTTCATAATTGGTGTCTATATTGACAAATAAAAGATGAAATGATAACGTTACCAAAAAGGCAGGAAGTGTATATGAAGTATTCTATGAGACGACAATTTGCAATAATGTTTATCATGTTGATCACAGGGACCATTTTGCTGTGCTTTACTTTGAATTCTACATTGTTGGGTAAATATTATATTAATAATAAGAAGAATGCACTTGTCAAGGCATATTATAGTATTAACCGGGCGTCCATGGAAGGAGACATAACCTCTGAAGAATATGACATTGAACTTCAAAAAATATGTGAGAAATATAATATTCATGTACTTGTGGCAGATGGTGAGTCAGAGACGGTTAAAGCATCCATGAATGACCCTCAGTCGGCAATTAATCATTTGTTTGATAATATTTTTCGTGGTGTTGATGAAAGTAAATTGCTTCTTTCAACTGATAATTATAAAATGCAGTTTGTTACAGACTACAGGACTCAGACCGGATATCTGGAGATGTGGGGAGTTCTGGACAACGGTTACTTTTTCCTGCTTAGGAGTGCACTGGAGAGTATTCAGGAAAGTGTAAAAATATCAAATCGGTTCCTTGCCTATGTGGGACTGGGCGCAGTTGTTGTCAGTGCATTATTGGTCATCTGGCTGTCCAATCGAATAACCAAACCTATTCTTGAACTTGCTGATATATCGGAACGTATGAAACATCTGGATTTTGAAGCAAAATATACAGGTAAGGAAAAAACAGAGATATCTGTGCTGGGTAATAATATCAATGAGTTGTCAGAAACTTTGGAAACAACGATTTCAGAACTTAAAACAGCCAATAATGAGTTGCTGAAGGACCTAGAAAAGAAGGATAAGATAGATGAGATGCGTAAGGAGTTTCTTTCTAATGTATCGCATGAGTTAAAGACGCCAATTGCCTTAATACAAGGATATGCAGAGGGCTTGAAAGAAGGAATCGATTCGGATGAAGAAAGCCGGGAGTTCTATTGTGATGTCATTATGGATGAAGCCAATAAAATGAATATCATGGTGAAGAAGCTGCTTACTTTGAATCAACTGGAATTTGGAAATGATATTGTGAATATGGAACGGTTCGATATCGTGGCATTAATCAAGAATTATATTGCTTCTTCAGATATTCTTCTTAAGCAAAAAGAGATATCGGTGCGCATGGAAGACTATCCATCTATATATGTTTGGGGAGATGAATTTAAAGTAGAAGAAGTATTTATGAATTATTTCTCAAACGCGATCAATTATGCCGTGGGTGAGAAGATTATCGATGTTAAAATACAAAGAGTGGAACAGAAAGTTCGTATTTCGGTTTTTAATACAGGCAATCCGATTCCACAGGAGAGCATAGAGCATTTATGGGAGAAATTTTATAAGGTTGATAAGGCACGGACAAGGGAATATGGAGGCAGCGGTATTGGTCTTTCTATCGTAAAAGCAGTTATGGAATCCATGAATCAGGAATATGGTGTAATCAATTATGAAAATGGTGTAGAATTTTGGTTCATGCTGGATGTAGCCTGATTGGTGTTTAAATTCTTTATAAAACAGACTATATAATGAAAGAAAAAGTTTGTCATAACTGAATAATTACGTTATAATATAGTGTAGTGTTATTCATATTTATGAAAACCGATAGGAGAACAGACGTGAAAAGGATTACTATATTTCTGTTTGGAATTGTAGCAACGGTTATGCTGGCCGGATGTGGTGCAATGCCTGATTTGACACAGGAAGAAACACAATTGATATCAGAGTATGCAGTGGGCGTATTACTTAAATATGATACAAGTAATAGCCGACGTCTTGTTGATACTTCAGCATATAATGAAGTAACTGTGCCAGAGGAGCCTGTTGAGGAGCCTGAACAGAAACCGGAGAAAGATCAATCAGAAGCTGTTCCGGTGGATGATACAGAAGTAGTAGATGTGAGTCAGGATGAAGAGACGATGCCGTCCACGATAGAGTCTTATTATGGCATTCAAAATATTACATTTCAGTATACAGGATATGAACTGACAGACAGCTATCCTCCGTCGGATTGGAATGGTGAAGATGGGGACGAACAGGAAAGTGTATTCTTTTCCATGGATGCAACTGATGGAACACAATTATTAGTCTTAAAATTCCAGGCTATAAATACCAGTGGAGAAGATATAGAATTAAATATGTTAGAACACAATGCAAGATTTCGTGTTTCTGTGAATGGGGAGCCCAGTAAGGGGGCACTTGCAACCATGCTTTTGAATGATATGCAAACTTATGATGATATCATTGCAGCCGGAGCTTCCACGGAATTAATCAGTATAGTAGAAATACCCCAGGGAACTAACGTGGACACCATAGATTTTATCCTTCGCGGTAATAATGAAAACGCTATATTAACTTTAGAATAAGAAGGTAAATTAAGGGTTTGATAAGTGAAATAAAAGCTTATCAAATCCTTTTTTAATGGGCTGTTTGGAGAAAGATAAAAAAAACAAAAAAAATATCAAAAAATGTGTTGACAATCAAAAATGGTAATGATATACTCAGATACGTTGCTGAGGAAAAACGAAAGACACAGCAACAAAGCACCTTGACAAATAAACAGTAATGCAACCCTGAAAATTCAAGAGAATATTCAGAGAGTATCGAACAGATACAACCTAAAGAAACAGTAACGGATAAAAGAAGCCAAGCTTATTTTGATCCGGATCAGACGAGCAA
>JALETS010000096.1 GCA_022781395.1 Lachnospiraceae bacterium
TCGGCGATGACAGTATAGAGCCTTACGGGATGAATCTCAATGTGGTATGGCATGTCCCCGCAGACACAACCTATATGACCTCCGGGTTTACCGAGAGCGAGGGAGATCAGGTAGCAATTGCAGTCAGTGCAGATCCGGATGATATTACCTATCAGACCGGCATCAAGGATCCTAACCAGATCATGCGTTATGTGGAAGGGGAAGGTGTAATTGGTCATACTTTTGATATTGAGATTAACGGCAGATATTATTTCTTTGTCACCAACTTAAGTGAAACAGAAGAGATATACATAGAAGCTACTGTAGCAAAATAGAAGGATAGTATTTTGCAGAAGTGAAGCTTATGAGACAGCCTGAGGCAAGGTAGGTTAATTTCATAAGCTTCAGACAGAAATAAGGCATAAACAGATGGCGCAGTTTGAAACTGCGCCATGTTTAGTGTGTGATTACGTATCCTTGCTTATGTACCATTCAGAAAGCTTTGACAGCAGCCTTCCGGTGAAATTTTCTAATGGTGTCTAGCAGCATTGCGGAGCATCAGTAATTCATAGTAATCCAACAGTGCCTCCATGCTATGCTGGTCCATCTCCAATATGGTATTCAACAGGTCGCTGACCCGGTAGTCGGCGGTAAGTGTCCTGTTGAGTGTATTCATATCTGCCTTATAGCTGGTCCTCTGCAGCAGATAGTCCGTGGATACGTTGAAGAAATCTGCCAACTTGATCAGCGTGTTCAAATCCGGTGTATGTACACCCTTCTCATAATTGGAGACGGTGGCTACCGTCACGTTCAGATAGTTTGCCACCTCTTTTTGCAGAAGACCTCTTTCTTTGCGCAGTGCAGCCAGAAATTCACCAAATTCCATATTAACAACTGTGCCTTTCTCTGTATGTATTATAAATCCCCTTTTGTATCATACGTCAGATGTAATTTGCTGTTATATTGTACTATATCTATATATAAAAAAATTAAAACTAAACGATTTGAATAAAAATATAAGGATATAAAACAAAAAGTAAATGGAGGGTTAATTTAGGAGCGGAGTAGAGGAATCATATCCGGTATAAAATGTGCGTTGACTTTCTGCGGAGGATTTTGCATACTGAATAAGAACAAAAAATTATAGAAACGACATGTGGAAAAGGAATATGTCGAAAGAAATACTTCAAAAGGAGCAGTTATGAGTATATTAAATGTAGAACACTTATCCCATGGGTTCGGAGACCGGGCTATTTTTCATGATGTATCCTTCCGTCTTCTGAAAGGAGAGCATATCGGGCTGGTTGGAGCCAACGGGGAAGGCAAGTCCACATTTATGAATATCATTACCGGTAAGCTGATGCCGGATGAAGGCAAAGTGGAGTGGGCGAAGAACGTATGTGTCGGCTATCTGGATCAGCATACGGTTTTGCAGAAGGGGATGACGATCCGGGAAGTGCTGGCATCGGCCTTTGACCGGTTATTTGAGATGGAGACACGGATGAATGAGATCTGTGATAAGATGGCTGATGCCACGGAGGAACAATTGGAAGCTTATATGGAGGAGCTGGGCACCATACAGGATCTGCTGACCATGCATGATTTCTATATGATTGATGCGAAGGTGGAAGAAGTGGCAAGGGCACTGGGACTTTTGGATCTGGGTCTGGATAAGGATGTGACGGATTTAAGCGGCGGACAGCGTACCAAGGTTTTGCTTGGCAAGCTTTTGCTGGAGAAGCCGGATATCCTGCTTTTGGACGAGCCTACCAACTATCTGGATGTAGAGCACATTGAGTGGCTGAAGCGGTATCTGAATGAATATGAGAATGCTTTTATCCTTATTTCCCATGACATACCTTTCCTGAACAGCGTGATCAATCTGATCTATCATATGGACAATCAGCAGCTAAACCGGTATGTGGGAGATTACGATAAGTTTCAGGAAGTCTATGCGATGAAGAAGTCCCAACAGGAGGCAGCTTATAATAAACAGCAGAAGGAGATCGCTGATCTGAAGGACTTCGTGGCGCGCAATAAGGCCCGTGTGGCAACAAGGAATATGGCGATGTCCAGACAGAAGAAGCTGGATAAGATGGATATGATCGAACTGGCTGCGGAGAAGCCGAAACCGGAATTTCACTTTAAAGAAGCGCGTACTCCGGGCAGATATATTTTCCGGACGAAGCAGTTGATCATCGGTTATGATGAGCCGTTATCCCGGGAGCTTGATCTGGAGATGGAGAGAGGTCAGAAAATCGTGCTGACAGGAGCTAACGGGATTGGCAAGACGACGCTGTTAAAGAGTATCCTCGGATTGATCCCGCCTCTTTCCGGAGAGGTAGAGCAGGGGGATTATCTGGAGATTGGTTATTTTGAGCAGGAAATGAGTCAGGATGTCAATACAAGTTGTATTGAAGAGATCTGGCAGGAATTTCCCGGCTTTACACAGTACGAGGTCCGTTCTGCGCTGGCCAAATGCGGGCTGACTACCAAACATATCGAAAGTAAGGTAAAGGTACTAAGCGGCGGGGAGCAGGCTAAGGTGCGCCTGTGTAAGCTGATCAACAGAGAGAGCAATCTGTTAGTGCTGGATGAGCCTACCAATCATCTGGATGTGGATGCCAAGGAGGAATTGAAACGGGCACTGCAGGCATACAGAGGAAGTATTCTGATGGTGTGTCATGAACCGGAGTTTTATGAAGGGCTTGCTACGGAAGTATGGGATTGTACGAAGTGGACAACGAAGATGGTATAGTGGGATATCCGGCCTGAATCTGCCGGAGAAGTTTCGCCCGGTGTGCCGTAGAACGGCTTGTATTTGCAGACAGGTTACGATACAATAAATGAGTATGCGGCGACATAACAACGCGTCGGGACGGTAAACATATGGAAGAAGGATATTGGCAAAGATGAAATTGGGAAGAAATGATCCCTGCTGGTGTGGCAGCGTCAGGAAATACAAAACATGCCATATGGCAATGGATGAAAAAATAGAAAGCTACGCCCTGAAAGGTCATATCGTGCCGGATCATGATATCATTAAGACGCCGGAGCAGATAGAAGGAATTCGACAGAGCAGCAGGATCAATATAGCGATTCTGGATGAGATTACAAGACAGATCCATGTGGGCATGAGTACGGAAGAGATCGATAAACTGGTTTATGATATGACCAAGGAGATGGGAGGCATTCCCGCACCGCTTAACTATGACGGCTTTCCGAAGAGTGTGTGCACTTCCATCAATGAGGTGGTGTGTCATGGAATCCCCTGTGAAGAGAGGATTTTGCAGGATGGCGATATTGTGAATGTGGATGTATCGACAATATACAAAGGATATTTCTCCGATTCCTCCCGTATGTTTATGCTTGGTAACGTGTCGGAGGAGAAACGGAGACTGGTACAGGTTGCCAGGGAATGTATTGACGTGGGCCTGGAACAGGTCAGACCATGGAACTTCCTGGGAGATATGGCACAGGCGATCAATGATCATGCTAAAGCCAACGGTTATTCCATTGTTCGTGAGATAGGTGGTCATGGAGTGGGCTTAGAATTTCATGAGGAGCCTTTTGTCAGCTATGTGACCACTAAAGGCACGGAAATGCTGATGGTTCCGGGTATGGTGTTTACCATAGAACCAATGGTTAATATGGGAAAAGCAGATATCTATGTGGATGATGAAGACGGATGGACTGTTTATACAGATGATGGTCTGCCCTCTGCCCAGTGGGAAGTAACCCTTGCCGTGACGGAAGATGGCTATGAGATTTTGACATATTAATTTACATTTAGTCTCTGTGCAGGTCTGTCCGCGGGTTCAGTTTTGAAAATATTTCGATATACGATATTTCGTTTGTAAACGATAAAGCCAGTGTACATCATGGATTCGGGTGTATTCCGGCTTTTTTCTTATATAAAAATTGTGCAATTTTCCGATATTGTAATTGGAAAATTGATTTGGTATTGTATCTATACAATCTTTGGATTCATCTTAAAGTATACTTTATTCCGTGTCCTATGATCATAGAGACACGGATCGATGGCATATCGCCACTGTTTTCCAAATGTTGGGATTAGGTTAAAAAGCATAGGAATCATTAGAGAAAGAAGGCAGAGTATGAAGAAAATTTGTAAGAAGAGCAACAGGCATAAGGGGAGGTTTTTTTATCGATGAGAGAATTGATGGCGAAGATATCGGACTATCTGGATGAAAGGCGAAATGATCCCGGGCGAAGAGATAATCAGATCAGTATCGTGGTAATAGGCGCAGTGGCGGTTGTGATCATTGTGCTGTTACTGCTTCTTTTATGGGGATGCGTGATGCAGGAGAAAAGGAAGAAAGAATCAGAAAACCGGGAAGCGGGAACACATACGGAAGAGATACAGATGCATATGGCAGACGATTCCGGGGAAGAGGTGATCAGGCAGGAATATCTGACCAGTATTGCATATCTGGGAGATAAGGTTGAAGAATTGCTGGAGACCATGACACAGGTGCAGGAAAATCTGGAAAATGTGCTGAGGCAATACGGGGAAGAGGATGCCGCTGCAAAGGAACAGATTCATGCACTGGATCAACAGGTTCATACTATTGTGCAGAACCTGAAGGAGACGCAGGTCCGTCTCTGTGATCTGTCGGATATCGTGCAGGTACTGGATCAGGAGAAGATTCCGCTTGTCCAGCAACAGATAAGGGAGCTGCAGGAAGATATGGACAAGGTGCATACGGATATAGCAGATATTTATACACAGATTGCAGCCCTGAAACAGGAAGATGAGAAGCTCTGGGCGCAGATCGGTGCGGTGGAAAGCAGTCTGGAAAAAGCCATGAATCAGAATATGACGGAAGTCAATAATCAGATTGATGTACTGCTTGGTCAGCTGGAAACAGTGGAAAACCGGATTGGCCGGCTGGCGCTGAACACCTTGCAATATCGCTATGATGCGGCAAGCAATACCTTGTATCTGATGCCCTATCAGGAGTGAATATCATGCTGTGGATAATCAAATATGCAGAAAGAAAAGGAGAAGGTGGAATGAAGAAAAAATATAAAGTCCGGATGGCGTGTGTGGCGGGAATGCTTGCATTGACAACAGTGGCGTTTACGGTTGCAGCAGAGGAACCGGAACGGTTTAAAAGTCAGGGAGCTATTTATTATCAGGATAGCAGCGGACAGGAAATCATCTGGGATGCACAGGATCTGGATGTGCTTTTTCAATATGCCGCTGAGGGTAAGAGCGGGCTGTCCCAAGCCCTTGGCGGCGTAGGAACGAAGCTGGTTCTGGAGGAAACGGGATGGACCTATACCAGAAATCCGCAGACGGAAGGCAGTATCATAGCCATAGAAACAATGGAGCAGATGCAGCAGATTTCTTTTGATTTTCTCCTGGAGGCTTTGGCACAGTCACAGACACTTCCACCGGAGTATGCACAGGAATATGTTCTTGCATCCTCTGATAATCTGACACTGGGGCGGGCAGCCTGGTCGGACGGAAGTCTGCTGCGGGGCAATAGCCATGATCTGATGGATAGTTATCTGAAAGGCTGGATGGAGGGAAGCGGATATCAGGAATATGAAGCGCTGTATGACGAGGAAGGAAGGTGGATCGGTTACCGTGCAAAAGAAATATAAACATTACCTTCGAACAGGGACCATCATATTATTTATTACGGAGATGGTTGCAAGCTGCCGGTATAAGCTTCCGGCGATGGCTGCAGAAAATGCAGACAAAAGACTGCACAGTACAGGAAGGATAGAGAGCGAAGACGCTATTCTGGATACGGCTGATTTACAGAATATCTGTGACCATATCTCTGAGAAGCAGCGTGTAGTAGTAAATGTGTTGTTGCAATTAGGGACTAAGTTTCGACAGGATGAAGGGGCAATCCATCCGGATCGGAATCCGGATCACACACAGGAATCCTTTGACGGCAGTTTGCTTGACTGGAATGTGCTTGTTAAGGCGGTTGAAGAATCCCAGACCGTGCCTGCGGGGCTTAACGTATTGCATCCCGATTATGCCATGGGGATTGCAGGGGTGGAGGAAAGAACGGATTGTTATGAGACTGCTGTGGCAGACAATATCTCCCTCGGTAAAGCGGCCTGGGCAGACGGAATGCTTCTGCTTGGTACCGGCGCAGATAATGACAGGGCATACCGCAAAGGGCTGGAAGATGGTGAAAATATTATTGTGCCGGAAGGCTGGTTTCCCGTTTATGCGACAGAGGATGTGACATTGGAAATACGGCATGCACATATTGGAGCCGCAGAAAACCGGGATGGTACAAGCGGATGCTTTCATAATTATTCTGAAGTAAAGGAAGAGACCAGGCGATGCAACCGGGCACTTAGATATAATCCACCCATGTGGTATCCCGAGGAAGATCATCCGGATGGCGGAACCTGGCATGGTGGATATTATACGTGTCCGGTTCATGACGGTACTTATAGCTCGTCCGGAACCTGTCCTCATAAGAGTGTTGATAAGATAACAATCTGGCATCACGATATTGTCTGTGGATTAACGGATGTGGTCTATGGAGTACTCCATATTCACGGAACAGATGAGGATTATTATGATGGGACCATTCTGTTGGAGGCAGAACTGGAACCGGGGGAAGGCTATGAACAGTTTGCGTGGCAGGAAGGAGATGAATTGCTGTGGACGGATGAGAATGGCAATATGCTGGGGATTGGGCCGCAACTCACGGTTAATAGTCCCGGAATTTATAAATGTTGTATAAATGCGGCAAACCCGGATATAGATATAAGGTCGGGAAGTGTGCAGATAAAGATTATAGGGCTGGTTGTGCCGGGTAATTGACAATAGACTTTGTTTATGATAGGCTTAGAAAGAATTGAAACCATGAAAGCAGTGACGAAGAGAGTACGTATATAGCAGCTTTACAGAGAACTTCCCGGATTGCGGCACAGAGCCAAGGAATTTATGTGAGTGGTGCAGCAGGATGGCTGAGAGGGAAGAAGGGAAAATATACGGAATATGGCTTCTGAGCAGTGTACCTGAGCTGTAGACGGTTAGGGTACAACAGGTTCCGCCTGTTACAGCGGCAGAGTATGATTGTACTCATTGAGGCCGGTTTCGTGAGGAACCGGTGAAGAGAAGTGGTAACACGGCATACACCCGTCTTCTTATATTCATTATGGGCACATAGTGAATCTGAGAGGGCGGTTTTTATATGATAGGAAGGAGTTTATCATGAACAAAGGAAAGTATTATATTACGACAGCAATTGCTTACACATCCGGAACACCGCATATCGGTAACAGTTATGAGATTGTGCTTGCGGACAGTATTGCCAGATTTAAGAGGAAGGATGGCTATGATGTTTTCTTCCAGACAGGAACAGATGAGCACGGTCAGAAAATTGAATTAAAGGCACAGGATGCAGGCATTACCCCAAAGGAATTCGTAGATGGTGTGGCAGGAGAAATCAGAAGAATCTGTGATGCTTTGAATACTTCTTATGACAAATTTATCCGTACTACGGATGAGTATCATGAGAAACAGGTACAAAAGATATTCAAAAGATTATACGATCAGGGAGATATTTATAAAGGAGCCTATGAGGGTCTGTACTGTACGCCCTGTGAATCCTTCTGGACAGAGTCCCAGCTGGTGGACGGTAAATGTCCTGATTGCGGCAGGGAAGTCAAGCCGGCCAAAGAAGAGGCATACTTCTTTAAAATGAGTAAATATGCAGACAGGCTGATCGAGCATATCAATACCCATCCGGAATTCATTCAGCCGGTATCCCGGAAGAACGAAATGATGAATAATTTCCTGCTGCCGGGACTGCAGGATCTGTGCGTATCGAGAACCTCTTTTAAATGGGGTATTCCGGTAGACTTTGATGACAAGCATGTAGTTTATGTATGGCTGGATGCTCTGACGAACTATATTACCGGTATCGGTTATGATGCAGACGGAGCAAGCAGTGAACAGTATAAGAAATTCTGGCCCGCTGACTTACATCTAATCGGCAAGGATATTATCCGTTTCCATACGATTTACTGGCCTATTTTCCTGATGGCTTTAGGAGAACCGCTGCCCAAGCAGGTATTCGGACATCCGTGGCTGTTACAGGGTGACGGCAAGATGAGCAAATCCAAAGGCAATGTGATTTATGCAGATGACTTAATTGATTTCTTCGGTGTAGATGCCGTGAGATACTTTGTGCTTCACGAGATGCCTTTCGAGAATGACGGTGTGATCACCTGGGATCTGATGGTGGAACGTTTGAATTCTGATCTTGCCAATACCATGGGTAATCTGGTAAACAGGACCATTTCCATGAGCAATAAGTATTTTGGCGGTGTGGTTGAGAATAAGAAGATCGGTGTGGATGCCGGAGCCGAGGATGTGGATGCAGATCTGTTCCGTGTTTTGACTGATACCTATACAAGGGTATCAAAGAAAATGGATGAACTTCGCGTGGCAGATGCGATCACGGAGATTTTCGTGCTCTTCAAGCGTTGTAATAAATATATAGATGAAACAATGCCCTGGGCGTTGGCAAAGGATGATGCCAAAAAGGACAGACTGGCAACAGTATTATATAATCTGTTAAACGGTATTCTTGTGGGAGCTTCCCTTCTGGAACCTTATATGCCTGAGACAGCACAGAAAATAGCAGATCAGTTGAATACCTCGTTGGTAGATTTTGCTGTCCTGGAGGAGTGCGCAAAGGATCAGGATGTTGTAAGAGCATCTTCCTTATATCCTTCCGGCAATAAGGTGACGGAAACACCGGAGATTCTCTTTGCCAGACAGGACCTTGGAGAAGTGATGGAGAGAGTGGAAGCCATGTTTGCGGAGCGTAAAGCGGCAGCAGGTATTGAGGAGGATAAGGAATCAGGTATGGACGAGAAAGTGGTAGAACTGGAAGCAAAGGAAATGATTACCTATGATGATTTTGATAAGTGCCAATTCCAGGTAGGGCTGGTACTGGAGTGCGAGGAAGTACCGAAATCCAAGAAGCTTTTGAAATTTAAGATTCAGATCGGTTCCCGGACAAGACAGATTCTTTCCGGTATTAAACAGTATTATAAGGCAGAAGATATGGTTGGTAAGAGAGTCATGGTACTGGTAAATTTACAACCCAGAGAAATTGCAGGCATGATGTCCGAGGGAATGATCTTAAGTGCTGCGGACGAGGATGGCAATCTGGCTGT
The DNA here is from genome assembly GCA_022781395.1 of Lachnospiraceae bacterium. GTDB lineage: Bacteria > Bacillota > Clostridia > Lachnospirales > Lachnospiraceae > UBA3282. The sequence goes on from JALETS010000096.1 coordinate 9,175, forward strand.
CATGACACCAGAGAAATTCATGCCGGCAGGAGCTGAAATCTGCTAGGTTTTTAAGGGATTCATACGATAAGAGAGGGTTACCGAGTGATAAACAAAGAAGAATTCTGTTTTGATTCCAGAGATGGAGTGCATAAGATTTATGCTGTAAAATGGGTGCCGGATTCAGAGAAACCGGTCTGCATCGTCCAGATTGTACATGGTATGGCAGAGCATATCAACCGTTATGAGGCATTTGCCACATATCTTGCCAATAAAGGAATCCTTGTGGTGGGAGATGATCATCTGGGGCACGGGAAAACTGTGAACCCCGGAGAACCATACGGATATTTTTGTAAAGAGGATGCAGCCACTGTCCTGGTACGGGATGAGCACCGCCTGAAAAAGATGATGCAGGAACAATATGTGGGAATTCCTTACATTATATTGGGACATAGTATGGGTTCTTATATTACCCGTAATTATCTTATGCGTTATGGAAGCGGTATAGACGGCGCCATTCTCCTGGGTACCGGTATGCAGCCTAAGGCAGCGGTTAAGGCAGCTTTAGTGGTGGCAACTGTTCAGGGATTGTTTTGCGGTGCAAAGCATGTATGTAAATTACTGGATAAGATAGTCTTTGGCTCATATAATAAAAGAATTCAGGATCAACAGACAAAAATGGACTGGTTGTCCGCCAATCGGGAAAATGTTCAGAGCTATCTGGAAGATCCGCTGTGTGGATTTACCTTTACGGCAAATGGTTTTCAGACCTTGTTTAAGTTGATTGTGAATCTGTATGATGAGGAGAAGCTGAAGGCTGTGCCAAAGAATCTGCCGGTATTGCTGGCGTCCGGAGCAGAAGATCCGATGGGTGAGTATGGTGCAAGTGTGGAATGGGTATATCGTTCTTATCAGGAATCAGGGATGGAAAATGTGCAGCTCAAGCTGTATCCCGATAATCGTCATGAAATTCTGAATGAGGCAGACAGAGAGGATGTTTATGGAGATATTTATCGCTGGATTCTTCAGAGGCTTTAAAATGAAAAAGATAAAGTGGATTTTTATGTTGTGCCTTTTAACTGTTATATATACCTGGAGCATAACGGCAAAGGCATCTGAGGAAAAAGTATCCGACTCTATCGTTGGCTATATGATAGAGAAGATTGCGGACGGGGAAGTAGAGATTTCTGACGAAGACAGTATCAGGGAGGCAATCGAAGCAGGTGAGCAGGAGCTTTCTGTTACATTAACAGAGGAAGAGGAAAACAGGATCGTTGATTTTGTAAAATCGTTGGATGCGATTGAGGTGGGCGCTGAGGATTTTATGGATCAGGCTAAAGACCTGTATCAGAAATACAGTACAAAGCTTGTGAATCAGGCGAATGATGCCATCAATGAAGCTGTGGAAAGCGCAGTGGAAGAAGCGGTCAATAGTTTTTTTCAGAGTTTGAAACAAACGGTGACAGATTTCTTTAAGAATCTGTTATCTGCATAAGTATTGCAATAAACCGTCGCTGTGCTGTCAGGGTGCAGGGCGGTTTTTGAATGAAATGGCAGAATGATTTCAGACTTCCGGATTATACTAATATATAATAAATTAGTAACAGGATTGGAGGCAGCAAAATGAAAATAGCTTTTTTTAGTACAAAGCCGTACGATAAAATTTGGTTTGAACCTATGGGAAAGGAGTATGGATTTGACATTCGTTTCTACGAGGTGCCATTTCACGAGGAAACTATATCGCTTGCCCGTGGGTTTGATGCGGTCTGTATTTTTGTTAATGATTATGTGAATGCCCGTATGATAGAGGAGCTTTATGAAATGAAGGTTAAGGCGATCCTGCTTCGGAGCGCCGGATTTAATCATGTGGACGTGAAGGCGGCGGAGGATAAGATTGTGGTTCTGCGTGTACCCAGCTATTCTCCGGAGGCTGTAGCTGAATTTGCCATGGCAATGCTTCTTACAGTCAATCGATATACTCATAAAGCATATAATCGAACTAGAGAGTTTAATATGAGCCTGAACGGACTGATGGGTGTGGATCTATATCATAAGACGGCAGGGATTATCGGTACCGGTAAGATCGGTCAGGCAATGATCAGGATTTGCAATGGTTTTGGAATGCAGGTACTGGCCTATGATCCCTATCCAAATACTAAGCTGGATGTAGAATATGTATCGTTAGAGGAACTGATAACGACAGCGGATGTCATTTCCCTGCATTGCCCGTTGACATCGGAGACGAAGCATGTCATTAACAGGGATACGATAGGTAAGATGAAACAGGGAGTTTATCTTGTCAATACTTCCAGGGGCGCATTGATTGATACGGATGCACTGATTGAGGGATTGGTGGCAGGCAGGTTTGGCGGAGTCGGACTGGATGTTTATGAGGAGGAAGAGGGGATTTTCTATGAAGATAAATCCAATGAAATCATGCAGGATGAAAATCTTGCAAGGCTTATGACGTTTCCCAATGTATTGATCACTTCCCATATGGGCTTTTTTACCAAGGAAGCTATGCAGGCAATTGCCAGAGTGACATTGGAGAATGCCTATGCGCTGGAAAATGGGCTTCCGTTGGTCAATCGGGTAGGTGCCGAGGCGGTGAAATAGTCTGCGATAGTTGTATAAAATAGAAAATATGGTAAAATAACAGTAACAGGATAAAGGAGCCGCAGACAGGTTTGGAAACAGAATATCAGATCAGAAGTGCATATCGGGATGAGTGGGATGATGCCATGGCGTTGGCCTGGAAAACCTTTCTGCGGTTTGAAGCGGATGTCTATTCGCCGGAGGGCGTGAAGCATTTTGAGGATTTCATTACGGATACAACATTGCACCGGATGTTTATTATGGGAGCATATCAGATGTTTGTAGCATTAGACCGGAATAAGATTGTAGGAATGATCACTCTGCGGAATTCCACCCATATTTCCCTGCTGTTTGTGGATGAGAAGTATCACAGAAGAGGAATCGGGCGTGCTCTGATAGAGTATCTGACGAATTATCTTTTGACAGAGGTGGGAGTCAGTTATGTAACGGTGAATGCATCCCCGTATGGAGTTGCTTTCTACCATAAGCTGGGATTTCAGGATCTGCGTCCCGAGGAGGAGAAGGACGGAATTATTTACACGCCGATGAAGTTTGTACTGTAGAAGGGGGTACTTATGGAGTATATTAGAAGTAAAGATATTTTTCTGCTGATGCGTGATATTCTAAAATTGATACATCCCCGGCTGATGGAGCATGGTTCCAGGGTAGCGTATATGGTATACAAAATGCTGCAGGAAGAGGGGCAGTATGAAGAGTTTGAGTTGGCGGATATTGTTATGGTCTCAACCTTCCATGATATAGGGGCTTATAAAACGGAACGAGGAAGAATCAATGACATGCTCAGATATGAGTCGCGGGACAGCATGGCGCATTCCATTTACGGATATTTATTTCTGAAGTATTTGTCTCCGGTTCCGGATCTGGCTAAGATAGTGATGTATCATCACAGAGATTATGAGCAGCTTCAGAAGGTGGATTATGAATATAAAAATGTTGCTGCCTATATTAATATTGCTGAGAAGATGGATATATATTCGTCTTCTATGGGAAGCCAGTTTGACATACATATGTTTCAGAAGCAGGCTGGTACGAAGCTGTCGGCAGCCGGTTTGGACCGGTTCTATCAATGTGAAGCCAAGTATGATATCTTTGACAAAATCCGGAGCGGTGAGTATAAAAAGGAACTGGACGCTATTACTGAGTTTATGATCTTTTCTAACGAGGATAAGAAGAAATTTCTGGAAATGCTTATGTATTGTCTGGGCTTTACCAGTGAGAGCATGGTCGTGGATACGATAACGGCAGTCTGCATCTGTGAAGAGATCGGGAATAAAATGATGCTGTCGGAGTTTGAAAAGGAAATCCTTTATTACGGAACGTTGATTCATGACATTGGAATGCTGGCAATTCCAAGAGAGATTATTGAGGCACCGCGTAAACTGGAACCGGAAGAAATAAAACTATTGCGTACACATGTTGATATCGCCGGACAGGAGCTCTCGGAGCGGATGAAAAACGAAGTGGTCAGCATTGCACTGGCACATCATGAAAGAGGGGATGGAAGCGGATATCCCCTGCACCTTAAGGATTATCAGATGAACATGCCGCAGCGGATATTACAGGTATCGGATGTGGTAAGTGCGCTTGTTAATAAGAGAAGTTATCGTGATGCCATGCCTAAGGATAAGGTAATTGCGATCCTGAATGAAGAGGTTGCCAGGAACCGATTGAAAAAACAGGTAGTTAATACGCTTGTGATTTCATATGATTCAGTGATCAATCGTGTGAAGAAGGAGTCCGCAGAAATTCTCAAGATGTATCAGACCCTGAATCTACAATATGAACAAGTCAGCAAAAAGTACAAAATTTAGTTTTTGAAAAATTTTTATAAAAATTGTAAATTATATAGCTTTTTTTAGTACTTTTGTAATATAATGTTTAAAGAAGGAAGCGGTAATATGGGAAAAATATTTGATATGGACAGTCCTGTTATGCGGTTTTTAAACCGTGTAGGGGATTTGTTGATCCTGAATATCTTGATGATTATCTGTTGTATACCGGTTATCACAGTCGGTGCTGCCTATACGGCCATGCATTATGTAATTCTTAAGATGATTCGGGGTGAGGAAGGTTATCTGATCAAAGGATTTTTCAAATCTTTTGCCGGAAACTTTAAGCAGGCAACTGTTTTATGGCTTATTATGCTGCTTGTGATAGCTATTTATGTGGGCGACATATTTATTTTTAATTATTCCGGATTGGAATTTCCCAAGGCAGTCGTTATTGCGGTGGTAGCGGTAGCGGTTATCTTTCTGATGGTTGCCGTATACATATTCCCATTGCTGGCGAGATTTGATAATACGAATAAGAATACGGTCAGGAATGCGGTTCTTCTTGCAATCGCTAACCTGCCCAAAACGCTTGCGATGGTAGTATTTTATGCATTGCCTTTTATTATAGGTTATTTTTCCACTTACTCGATTATTTTTATTTTGATGTTTGGTATTTCTGTACCGGCTTATGGGGCAGCGTGGATTTATAGTGGTATTTTTAAGAAATTGGAGCCTGAAGAAGAACAGGCATCAGATTTGGATTTTTCTCTAAAAGTTGAGGAGGGGAACAAACAGAACGATGGAGAATCAGAATAGGTCAATTGCATTTTCATGGATTGTGCCATCAGCTATCTTAATGATAGTCGTGCTTACCATGTTGTTTAGTTTTTCTTTAAAAAGCAGTTCTGAAGCAACTGAAGCAGTATCTAAAAACTTAATTGAAGCTACAGAGCAGTACAGCAATAAGTGTTGGGTTGAATTCAATTCTCTGAAGGCAGTTGCGCAGCCGATTAAGAAGCTGCTTGAGAAGGAAGGTATACAGGATAAGAAGTATGTCGCTGAACTGACAGATGTACTCGCTTCCGGGTCCAGTGCCGGTAAAGTATATTTCTGTGATAAGACAGGACAGGGGATTGATCAGTCAGGGGAAGATATTTCTTTGGCTGACAAAGAGTATTTTCAGACAATCTTAAGTTCGTCCGGAACGAGTTACATATATACGGAAGAAGAAACCGATGTGGCCGCAAAGGTAATTGTTGTAGCGGAACCTGTGGTTACAAGCAACAATGATGAAGGCTATTTATTGATGTATTATTCTTTGGATAAATTCAGCAACCTATTGTCTAAATCGGATTTAGAGGTTAACGCATTTTTGGCACTTGTGGATTCGGAAGGGAAGATAATAGGTACCAGTGGTGCCAAAAGCGGGATTCTGGAAAGCGGTAATCTGGTAGAGGCAGTTGAGAGTGAGGATAAAGAAGCTGCCAAAACGATTCGTAATCGTATGAAGAACGGTGCAAGAGGAAGTTCTGCGGTTACTGTTGCCGGACAGTCCTATACCTTGGTGTATATACCTTTTGGGATAAATCAGTGGGAGATGTTTCTGGGAGTCAGTCAGGCATATGTAGACCGGCAGGTCGATCTCCAGTGGGAGCGCACCAAGAGTATGCTGACAGCTCTGATTGCAGTTATCTTTATCTTTATATGTATTGTCATGGTTGTAAATATTATTGGTAAGATCCGTAGGACTGAGAAGGAGAAACAGCTGGAGGACAAGGCAGATACGGACTTACTGACAGGATTGAATAATAAGCTGGCTACAGAACGCAAGATCAAGGAATATATGCTGCAAAATCCGCAATCCCAGTCAATGATGTTTCTTCTTGATATTGATAATTTCAAGAAGATTAATGACACCATGGGGCATGCATTCGGTGATGAGGTGCTTCGTTCTCTGGGACAACAGATCGGAGTAATATTCCGGGCTTCCGATATCATTGGTCGTATCGGTGGTGATGAGTTCATGATCTTCCTAAAGGGAATTTCGGATGAGGAATCCATAAGAAAGGAAGCTAAGAAGGTGGAGACATTCTTCAAGGGATTCCAGGCCGGAGAATATGTGAAATATGCTGCGACGGCAAGTATCGGTGTGGCAATCTTCCCTCAGGAAGGCAGTGATTTTGAGACACTTTACAAAGCAGCAGATCAGGGTTTGTACAAGGCTAAGAAGCGAGGCAAGAATCAGTTGGCCTTTTACCGCGACGAATGGGTACAGCCTAAGAACGGAGAAATGTAAAATATCATAGCAAGGCAGCAAGACGGCAGTTCATCTGCCGTCTTTTGTTATGCGTTGGGGAATTGACAGCCGGTTTTCAGAATAAAGAGATGGGCTCTATGATGCAAAAAAAGGAGGAGAAAGATATGGTCAAAGTGTATAGGAAAGCTTTAAATTCTTGGTCAACTTGTCTAAAGTTCAAAAAAACAAAATGGAAAGTAAGCAATTTCTACAATGGAATAAGAAATCTTTGTGAAATAATGGCATAGCAATGGCGGAAAAAGTTCGTTATACTTATCACAGAGTTGATTATCACGGATAATCATTGAGGCAACTAAAAACTATTTAATAATTAGGAGGCAATCATGGCAAGTTTATCTTTAAAAAATGTCTGCAAAGTATATCCTAACGGATTTGAAGCAGTAAAGGATTTCAACCTTGAAATCGCAGATCAGGAATTTATTATTTTCGTAGGACCTTCAGGTTGTGGTAAATCTACTACACTTCGTATGATCGCTGGTCTGGAAGACATTTCTTCCGGTGAGTTAAAGATCGGTGACAGAGTTGTTAACGATGTAGAGCCTAAGGACAGAGATATCGCAATGGTATTCCAGAACTACGCTCTGTATCCTCATATGTCCGTATACGATAACATGGCTTTCGGTCTTAAGTTAAGAAAAGTTCCGAAGGATGAAATTGATAAAATGGTTAAAGAGGCAGCTAAGATCCTTGACTTAACAGCATTGCTTGATCGTAAACCGAAGGCTCTGTCCGGTGGTCAGAGACAGCGTGTTGCCATGGGTCGTGCAATCGTTCGTAATCCTAAGGTATTCCTTATGGATGAGCCGCTGTCCAATCTGGATGCAAAACTTCGTGTACAGATGCGTATCGAGATCGCTAAATTACATCAGAGATTAGGTACCACCATCATCTACGTAACACATGACCAGACAGAGGCTATGACACTTGGTACAAGAATCGTAGTTATGAAGGATGGCGTTATCCAGCAGGTAGATACACCTCAGAACTTATATGAGAAACCGCAGAACCTGTTCGTAGCAGGATTTATGGGATCTCCTCAGATGAACTTCTTAGATGCAGTAGTTGAAGTAAACGGTGATGCTGTTAACCTGAAGGTTGCAGATATCAGCATTCCTCTTCCTCCGGCTAAGGCTAAGAAGCTGATTGAGGGTGGTTATGCAGGCAAGACGGTAACATTTGGTATTCGTCCTGAGGATGTATATGATTCTGAAATGTTTATCGAGACAGCTAAGTGTGTATTTGAGTCTACTATCAAAGTATACGAATTGCTTGGTGCAGAAGTTTACTTATACTGTGACCTTGCTGAGTTCCCTATTACAGCCAGAGTAGATTCCCGTACAACAGCAAGACCTGGTGACAAAGTTAAATTTGCTTTCGATGTTGAGAAGATTCACGTATTCGACAAAGAGACAGAGCAGATTATTACTAACTAGTTAGAATGATTACGAGGGGATGCATAAGCATCCCCTTTTAGTATATTTAGAAGTGAGGTTACTATATGATTTCAAGTCAAGTTATTAAGACCAGTATTGAAGAACTGAAAGCGATCTCCAAGATTGACTTGGGAGTGTGGGACTTAGAGGGCAAAATTGTGGCATCCACTTTTGAGCCGGAGGATATTTCCACTTCTATGATTACAGGATTTGCAGAGTCACCCGCAGACAGTCAGGTGATGGGTAATCATCATTTGATGAAAATATTGGATGAGGAAGAGGCGCTTTTTATTCTGGATGCTAAGGGCAGTAGTGAAGATACGTATATGATTGGTAAAATTGCTGTAAGCCAGCTCCAGAATCTGATTATTGCATACAAAGAAAGATATGACCGCAATAACTTTTTCCAGAATTTACTGTTGGATAATATGTTGCTGGTGGATATTTATAATCGAGCAAAAAAGCTTCATATAGAAGCAACGGCGCCAAGAGCGGTGTTCCTGATCGAAACAGAAAGCGAGAAGGATTCCACGGCATCGGAACTGTTAAACGGTATGTTTTCTCCTCAGACGGGAGACTATATAACTGCTGTAGATGAAAGCAATGTCATTTTAATTAAGGCATTGGAATCGGAAGATGATCATACCAGACTTGAGCAGATAGCAAATACAATTGTGGATATGATGAATATGGAAGCAATGCTTAATGTGCGGGTAGCCTACGGAACCATAGTATCAGAGCTTAAGGAAGTATCCAAATCTTATAAAGAAGCTAAGATGGCATTGGATGTGGGCAAGATTTTCTACGCCGAGAAGAAGGTTACAGCCTATAACAGACTGGGTATCGGTAGATTGATTTATCAGCTTCCGATTAATCTGTGCCGTATCTTTATAGACGAAATCTTTGGTTCTAATATCCCGGAAGAACTGGACGATGAGACATTAACTACCATTAATAAATTCTTTGAGAATAACCTGAACGTTTCAGAGACTTCCAGGCAGCTTTTTGTACATCGGAATACGCTGGTTTATCGTATTGAGAAACTGGAGAAAAGCACAGGACTTGATATTCGTACCTTTGATGATGCATTGACCTTTAAAATTGCGCTTATGGTAGTAAATTATATGAAATACCTGGATTCTTTAGAATATTAGTGCAATTCTGAAGAATTCCATAAATTTGTGATTATAATGTCGGATCGTACTGATCCGGCATTTTTTATTTTTCCCGGGCATATATAGTAATAGACTGAAAACACATAGTAAGAAATGTCTGGTACCAAGTGATGATTTGATAAAAGAGAGAAGGAGGGGCTATGTTTCAGAAAGAGATTATATATGTGAGTCTGTATAAGAATGGAAATCGATTGGGAAGTGCCGGTTTTCTCAAAGTAGAAAGCAGAGATACCCTGTGCCGTTTTTTTCTAAAACTGCAGAATATGCCACAGACCATCAATGGCAGATTTCCGATTCGGATTTATAATGGGACAGACTGGAAGGAAATTGACGGCATAACCGTAAGGAATGGATGCGGTGTGTGGGAAGAGAGTACAGGCCTTGACACAGAGCAGATACGGTTGCAGATTCTATTGCCGGAAGGTTATCTGGCAGAAGGACAAAGAAGGACGGTCTGTGGGGAAATGAAAGCGTCACATGCTATGCAAACAATCAGGGAACCCATTCCTCAACCGGTTACAATGCATGAGGAGAGCAAAGAGGAAACGGAACTGGATGCACAGGATATGTCACCGGAAACTTTTGAGAAAAGGGAGCTTTTGACAGCAGCATCTGAGGAGATAACAATGCCGCAATCCGGTGATGTTAAAGAGGACAAGTGGGAGCAGATTTTGTCTTCCTATGATCAGATTCATCCTTATGGTGATGATCGGACATATGTCAAAATAGAGCCCAAAGATTTCATCATCTTACAGTCAAAATATCAGCACCTGGTAAATAATAGTTTTCTGCTGCACGGATTCTATAATTATCGATATGTGATTCTGGGAAAGGAGGATGATTATTATCTGGGAGTGCCGGGCGTCTTTTATAAAAGAGAGAAAATGGTTGCGCTGATGTTCGGATTTGAGGCATTTGAGTGTGAGGATGGTGTGGCTGAAGAAGGGAAATTCGGTTATTATCTGAGGAAGGTAGAACTATAATATGGAATAACATGTCAAAACATGATACAATAAAAACACAAGCTATGGGGAGCAGGAAAATTGGAGTGATATAGTATGAATATAGCAGTATTGTTGGGCGGGGTAGGATTTGACAGCCAAAAAAGAACAATCAACGGCATACTGGATCATGCTCTTCCGGAAGGTGATAACGTATATATTTTTACTTGCGATGGCTGGAATTATGTGGAGCGCTTTAAATACGAAGAGGGCGAATACAATATTTTCCGGCTGCCGGATTTTACACAGTATGACGGTGTTATTATGAACTCCGACACGATCCATGATTTAAAAGTGACCGAGAACATAGTGGACAGAATCAAAAAGGCAAAGGTTCCATGCGTTTCCCTGAATCAAAGAGGGGAAGGGGATGTCTGTGTGTCTATGGAAAATAAGACAGGCATTCAGGCAATTGTGGAGCATCTGGTCTGTGAGCATGATGCACGGACAATAGCTTTTGTTTCGGGACCGCTCGATAATCATGATGCCGAGCAGCGGCTTGCAGCTTATAAAGAGACGATGGAGCAGCATGGGCTGCAGTATCAGGAAGAAAATATATTTTATGGAGATTACACCTATCAAAGTGGGATGACTGCGGTAGAACAGTATCTTAATCCCGGTCGTCAGATGCCGGATGCAATTATGGCGGCTAATGATGAGATGGCCATCGGCGTGATTCTGACCTTGGAGGATGCCGGCTACCGGGTACCGGAGGATATTATCATTACGGGTTATGATAACAGTTCCATTGCCCAGATTAATCATCCCCGCCTGACCACGGTGCGACGCGGAGAGTATGCAGCAGGCGAGATGGCATACAAGAAGCTTAAGCAGATGATTTGCGGGGAAACAAATGTATCGGATGGGACGGTATATGGCAGGGCGATCTTTTCCCAATCCTGCGGATGTGACAGGAAGCATAACTATACACATGCTGAGTTGCAGAAAATGTATGTCAAGAAGTCGGTTGGCACGGATAAATATATGGAAATGCTGAAAGCATCGGCGGCAGAGTTTACCGGACTGGAAACCTTTGATGATTTCATGGAATGTGCGCAGAGATATATTCGGCAGATAAATCCGGAGTATTTTTATCTGTGTATGTGTGGCAGTATCGAGAATTATTACGCGGAACTGGACCGTATGGCTGAGGGCGGGGACAGAGGGCGTGATGCAAGCGTATATAAGGATGATATCAGGATACCCCTTGCCTATGAGCAGGGTAAGTTTACTAGTTATGGGGAATTTCATAAGAAAGAATTACTTCCGCCGCAATGTAAAGAAGGTAAAGAAGGCAACTTCTATCTGGTTATGCCACTTCATCATCAGGACTATTGTTTTGGATATTGCGTAGTAGGAAATTATGAAAGGGTGCTGAAGGACAGATATTTCCAGCATTTTCTGCTGAGTCTGGATAATGCACTTGAAACAGTGCGTAAGCAGGATACCATGAAGGCTGTATTGGCACGTATGAACCATGTCTGGATTTATGATGAACTGACGGGAGTCTATAACAGAGCCGGATTCCGCAAATATGCCGTCGGGCTTCTGGAAGAAGCAGTAAAGAGGAATGTACCAGTTAGCGTTTTGTTTATCGATATAGATGGATTGAAGAAAATCAATGATACTTATGGACATGAAGAAGGTGATATCTATATCAGAGAGACAGCACATCTTCTGGAAAAGGCCTGTCGTCGCGGAGAACTGTTGACCCGTTATGGTGGAGATGAATTTGTGATTTTGTTAATCGATTATGCAGAGGAGGATATCAAAGAATATATTAGCAGGATACATGAGGATATTGAGAAATATAACCGTCTTTCGATGAAAGAATATCGGATGGATGCCAGTATCGGTTACCATGTAGAAACGGATGCTGCCCATATCAATCTGGAGAAAATAATTGAAATAGCAGACCAAAACATGTACGCGGTTAAAAAAGCTAAGAAGGCTTCCCGAAAATAGGGAAACAGAGGGCTACAAAACAGTTTAGTGTCAGACACCCTCACAGTCAAAAGCCGGAATAAAGCTTTCGGATACGGTGCCTCCTTCTTGTATGAAAGCATTTTCAATACCCAGTGAAATCGCATAATCGATTAAAGCATCATATTCTTCGCCGGTAATCTGCCGGTTCAGGGAAGGAATGTCAGCAACCTGCGAAAGCGGTGTATATTGATTCATAATGCTCATGTAGATATTGTTTCCATAGGTCTTATATAAATATCGTATAATATGGCGGGAGTCTTCGGTGCAGTCCGGTAATAACAGATGGCGCACGATGACTCCTTTTTTCATGAGAGAAGATTCATTGTCACCGGGCGGTTCAAAAATGGGTTTTCCAACCTGCCTAAACATCTCTGCGATGGCAGTGGAGGCAACCGGGAAATAATCCGGAGCATTGGAGTAACGCTTACTGATGGAAGAAGAGTAGTATTTTAAATCCGGCAGATAGATATCCACCAGGCCTTCCAGTTGTCTTAATGTTTCTGCTTTTTCATAGCTGCCGGTGTTATAGACGATAGGTATAACCAGACCGTTGTCCTTGGCCATTTGAAGAGCATGGATAATCTGTGGCACATAATGGGTAGGTGTAACAAGATTAATATTGTGTGCGCCCTTTGCCTGCAGCTCCAGAAAAATTTCTGCAAGGCGCTCTGTTGTGATATGTTTGCCCCTTTGCGCGTGGGCAATATCATAATTCTGGCAGAAGATGCAACCCATGTTACAACCACTGAAGAAGACGGCGCCGGAGCCGTTTGTTCCGGAAATGCAAGGTTCTTCCCACATATGCAGCGCTGCTCTTGCTGCCATAAGCTCATCAGTCTGACCACAATAACCGGTCTGGCCGGCAGTTCTGTCTGCATGGCATTCCCTTGGACATAAAGTACAGTCAGACATATAAAGTTCCAAATCAGAATATTTTTCATGCGGTATCATTATCATAATCACTTCTTTTCTTGTTGTAGTCTGCAGATCACAGATAATATATTGAATCTTAATGTCTGAATTCAGGGCATAATAAAACCGTGCGCTTTCTGTCGAGCTTAACTCATGCACGTTACCTTTACAGTTAACTCCGCCAGGCACCCTCACGGCACATGAAAAATTCCACTTAGTGCTGCTGTGTTCCCACCCTGACACGGTTCGTAGACATTCATTGCGTAAGACCCAAACTTCAACGCCACTTATAAAGGGCAGCTACACAAGCATACGCCCTCGATCAAGCATCACCCCCACTGGAGCGGATTGTGGGTACAGGGTACCGCTAACACCCCGGCTGCACGGTTAAGCGGAGATGGAGGGATTCGAACCCTCGTGCCCCGGAGGGCTAACGCATTTCGAGTGCGCCCCGTTATGACCACTTCGATACATCTCCACATGAATCTGATTATAATTTGAAATCTTCCGATTGTCCACTATTTTTCAGAAAAATATGATAAGATGATACTATTCAGGATTGTGCAGATATACAAAAAGGAGACTTGTATGACACAGGATGAGAAATACATGAAAGAAGCAATTAAGCAGGCGAAGAAGGCATATGCTTTGGGAGAAGTACCTATCGGCTGTGTGATTGTTTATCAGGATCGTATTATCGGACGGGGATATAACCGCCGCAATACCGATAAGAATACTTTGGCCCATGCAGAGATAACTGCTATTAATAAAGCCAGTAAGAAGATGGGTGACTGGCGTCTGGAGGACTGCACACTGTATGTGACGTTAGAGCCTTGCCAGATGTGTGCGGGGGCAATTGTGCAGGCACGTATTACGAGAGTGGTAATGGGCAGTATGAATCCTAAAGCCGGTTGTGGCGGATCTATTCTGAATATTTTGGAAATGCCGGAATTTAATCATCAGGTGCAGGTAGAACGGGGTGTACTGGCTGAAGAATGTACGCAGATGCTGACTATCTTTTTTAAAGAGCTTCGGGTGCGAAATAAGATAGAGAAGCAGTTGAGAAAAGAAGAGAAATAAGCTATAATTGAATCGATATGTTTGTCCCTTTATGGAATATGGGATAACAGGACAGACTATATCCAGAATGCATAAAGGAGGAAGCGAAATGAAAAGAATTGGTATGTTGACCAGCGGAGGAGATTGTCAGGCACTTAACGCAGCAATGCGCGGTGTTGTGAAATGTCTGTCGTGTAGTGGGGAAGACGTTGAAATATATGGTTTCCTGGATGGCTATAAAGGACTTATTTATGGGGATTTTCGTATGCTGACAGGAGCGGATTTCTCAGGTATCCTGACGAAGGGCGGCACGATTCTAGGTAGTTCCAGAACTCCTTTCAAATTAATGAGAGAGCCGGATGAGAATGGCCTTGATAAAGTGGAAGCAATGAAGCAGAACTATTATAAATTAAAGCTGGATTGTATGGTAATTTTAGGCGGTAATGGTACCCACAAGACAGCTAATCTTCTTCGGGAAGAGGGACTTAATGTGATAACCCTGCCGAAGACGATTGATAATGATCTATGGGGAACTGATATGACTTTTGGATTCCAGAGTGCGGTTAATATAGCTACAGACTGCATTGATTGCATCCATACGACTGCTTCTTCCCATGGCAGAATCTTTATCGTGGAAGTAATGGGACATAAGGTAGGATGGCTTACTCTGAACGCCGGAATTGCCGGTGGTGCGGATATTATTCTGATTCCTGAGATTCCTTATGATATTGATAAGGTAATCAAGGCGATTGATGACCGTTCAGCCAGAGGTTCTAAATTTACCATCATGGCAGTTGCGGAAGGTGCAATCTCTAAGGAGGATGCAAAACTTTCCAAGAAAGAATATAAAGAGAAGTTGAAGAATTACCCGTATCCTTCCGTATCTTATGAGATTGCGGCGCAGATTCAGGAGAAGACAGGCAAAGAAGTAAGGGTTACGGTACCGGGACATACGCAGCGCGGTGGCAGTCCGTGTCCGTATGACCGTGTTTTTGCTACCAGACTAGGCGCAGAGGCAGGCAAGCTGATTCTGCAGGGCGAGTATGGATTTATGGTTGGTTATAAGAATCGTGAGATCGTAAGAGTTCCGTTGGAGGAAGTGGCAGGCAAGTTGAAGATGGTGTCACCGGATGCAACGATCGTACAGGAAGCCAAGATGGTAGGTATCAGCTTCGGAGATTAAGATAAACATTGATAGAAAGGTAAGGAGAAGTAATGTCATATACCGCTCTTTATCGGAAGTTCCGTCCGGATTGTTTTGAGGATGTCAAGGGACAGGAACATATTGTTACAACATTAAAGAATCAAATAATTGCAGATCGTATCGGTCATGCATATTTATTCTGCGGTACCAGGGGAACCGGTAAGACCACCATTGCCAAGATTTTTGCCAAGGCAGTGAACTGCGAGCATCCTGTGGATGGCAGCCCTTGCGGAGAATGTCCGACTTGTAAAGCGATTGCGGCGGGTGCCAGTATGAATGTAATCGAGATTGATGCGGCATCCAATAATGGTGTAGATAATATCCGTGAAATTGTGGATGAAGTCTCCTATTCGCCGGCAGAAGGGAAGTATAAGGTTTATATCATAGACGAGGTTCATATGCTTTCTATAGGTGCGTTTAATGCACTGCTGAAAACCTTGGAGGAGCCTCCGTCCTATGTTATCTTTATTCTGGCAACCACAGAGGTGCATAAGATACCAATTACCATCCTGTCCCGTTGCCAGCGTTATGATTTCCGTAGAATCACGATTGATACAATTGCAGCCAGGCTACAGGAGCTGATGCAGGTAGAACAGATACAGGTAGAGGAGAAAGCGCTTCGCTACGTGGCGAAGACGGCAGACGGCTCCATGCGTGATGCCTTAAGTCTTTTGGACCAGTGCATTGCTTTTCATTTCGGACAGGAGTTGACCTATGACAAAGTACTAAATGTTTTGGGAGCGGTGGATACGGAAGTGTTCAGCAGACTGCTCCGACATGTGCTGGATCAGGATGTGACAGGGTGCATTGCCTTGTTGGAAGAAATTGTTATGCAGGGGCGGGAACTCACCCAGTTTGTGACAGACTTCACATGGTATCTGCGGAATTTACTGCTTATTAAATCATCTGATGATATTGAAGAGGTTATTGACGTTTCCTCTGATAATCTGGCCAGGTTAAAAGAAGAGGCGCAGATGATAGAGACAGATGGAATCATGCGCTATATCCGCATTTTCTCAGACCTGTCCGGACAGATCAAGTATGCTGCACAGAAACGTATTCTCATAGAGATTGCTTTGATCAAACTCTGCCGTCCCGTCATGGAGCAGGATTATGAATCGCTCTTAGGACGTGTCAGAACGTTAGAAGAAAAGCTGGAGAACGGTGTTGCGGTTATGCCGGCAGGCGGGAGTGGAGATGGCTATAACGCTGCAGCTGACAGCGGTCCTGTTTTGAAGAAGGAACGCCCGCCATTACCTCAGGCTATTCCGGAGGATGTGCAGCTTGTGGTAGGTAAGTGGCCTAATATTGTGGCACAGACATCCATGCCTATGAAGCAGTACTTGAAAGATGCAAAGCTGAGTCTGGGTGGCGACAACCGTTTGTTGATAGTTGTAGAAGATGGACTGGCTTCCGATTATTTCTTAAAGCAGGAAGGGCATAAGGAGCTGCTGGAGCAGATTTTGTCAGAAACTGTTGGGAAAGAGATAGAAGTAACGATACAGACTGTACAGGGGCAGGAAGCTTTTGCACAGAATTATGTGGATCTGACTCAGGTCATCCACATGGATATAATAGAAGAAGAGGAAGAGTAAAGGAGAAAAAATATGGCAAAGCGTGGTGGATTTCCGGGCGGTGGTATGCCGGGCAACATGAATAATCTGATGAAGCAGGCTCAGAGAATGCAGCGTCAGATGGAGGAGAGCCAGAAAGAATTAGAGGTTAAAGAATTTACGGCAAAAGCCGGAGGCGGTGCCGTAGAGGTAACTGTGACCGGTAAGAAAGAAGTGACGAAGATTAAGCTGTCTGAAGAAGTGGTTGATCCGGATGACATTGAAATGTTAGAAGATCTGGTCATGGCGGCAACCAATAAGGCACTTCGCATGGCAGATGAGGCAAATGCAGAAGTTATGAATAAAATGACAGGCGGTTTAGGTCTGGGCGGAGGCTTTCCGTTCTAATGGATTTATACAGCGGACATATCAATAAGTTAATAGAAGAACTTGCCGCATTACCCGGCATCGGTTCGAAGTCAGCGCAGAGACTGGCTTTTCATTTGATCAATATGCCAAAATCACGGGTGGAGAGGCTGGCAAACACCATTTTGGATGCCAGAGAAAACGTGAGATACTGCAAGGAGTGCTATACACTAACGGATCAGGATATCTGTCCGGTCTGTTCCAATCATAACAGGGATCATAGCACAATCATGGTAGTGGAAAATGCGAGAGATCTGGCGGCTTATGAAAAGACCGGCAAATATACCGGGGTCTACCATGTACTCCATGGGGCTATTTCTCCTATGCTGGGTATCGGGCCGGGAGACATTAAACTCAAAGAATTGATGCAGCGTCTGGAGGGTGACGTGAAAGAAGTGATCATAGCCACCAATTCCAGTCTGGAAGGCGAGACCACAGCTATGTATATCAGTAAGCTGATCAAACCCACGGGAATTAAGGTGACGCGG
Organism: Lachnospiraceae bacterium; assembly: GCA_022781395.1. Classification (GTDB taxonomy): domain Bacteria; phylum Bacillota; class Clostridia; order Lachnospirales; family Lachnospiraceae; genus UBA3282. Next base: position 27,096 of record JALETS010000096.1, read on the forward strand.
ATTGCCAGTGGTGTACCGGTGGGCGGAGACCTGGAGTATATCGATGAGGTAACATTGCTTCGTGCGCTGGAGGGCAGAGTGGAAATATAGACTTTCGGTGCATATCATCGCAGGAGATTGAGAAGGCATCAAAGAATAGAAAAGAGAGGTACTTATTATGGGAGTAGTGAAGGAAAAATTCGGAACAGCCAGAAACGGTAAAGAAGTATATGCGTTTACCATCAGTAACGCCAATGGTATGCAGGCTAAGATCATCAATTTTGGTGCAATCTTAGTCAGCCTGCTGGTACCTGATAAAGATGGTAAACCGGAAGACGTTGTGTTAGGGTATGACAGTCTGGAGGAGTATTACGGTAATGGCAGCTTCTTTGGGGCAACAATTGGGCCAAGTGCAAATCGAATCGGGGGTGCAAGCTTTGAGATTAACGGCAAGGCATATCAGATTGATGTGAATGACGGCCCCAATAATCTGCACAGCCATATGGAGAACGGATATCATAAGCAGGTGTGGGATGCTGTAGAAGGAGATAACAGCGTAACACTTACACTGGAAGGTAAAGACGGTGAGATGGGATTCCCGGGTAATAAGAAGATTACCATGGTTTACAGTCTGTCTGAGGATAATGCATTAAAGCTGTCGTATCATGTATCTGCTGATGCTGATACAATTGTGAATCTGACCAATCATACTTATTTTAATCTGGCAGGTCATAAGGCCGGAAAGATCGAAGATCATCTGCTGCAGTTACATGCAGGCAATTATACGCCTGTAGTACCGGGGGCTATTCCTACGGGAGAGATACAGCCGGTAGCGGGGACTCCTATGGACTTTACGAAAATGAAACCGATCGGTCAGGATATTAATGCAGATTTTGAACAACTGAAGCTGACTTTGGGATATGATCATAATTTTGTGATTGATGGCGCTGATGGAAGCCTGAAAGAGATCGCAGTGGCAGAAGATCCTAAGAGCGGAAGAAAGATGAAAGTGTTTACCACACTTCCCGGTGTGCAGTTCTATGCAGGCAACTGTATCGGTGAGGATACCGGTAAGGACAATACCCCATATGGTCCCAGAAAGGGCTTCTGTCTGGAAACACAGTATTATCCGGATAATATCCATCATCCGAATTTCCCGCAGTCTGTATTTGGACCGGGCAGGGATTATGAGTCTGTAACAGTATATCAATTTCTGTAGAAGTGATCTGCTGATTTTATATGAATATTGATGCCATTAAACGTGGATTAATGGAGTAAGAGAGGATGTGCCGGGCATATCCTCCCTTTTTTAGGTATAGTTACTCATATAGTCAAATCTGTCGCGCGTTTTGTCATATTTCTTGAGGATCGTATGATATAGTAACTCTGTATCACAGGGCGACTATTTATTCCGGGACGGAAAAGAAACAGTCTCCATGTTGTGCCAAGTTGCATAGAAATGAGGATCAAAATGAAATCAGAATCTGTCGTCATTCACAAGGGAGGAAAAGAAGAAAGATACAAGATTTATGTGGAAGACTATGTATTATCCTATTTAAAAAGGGAAACCGGAACACTGCAGCTTTCAGAAATCTTTTTCTATGGGTACAGTGACAGAAGTGCACAGGAATATATTATCTATGGAGCCGGAAGGGACAAGCAGATTGCAGTGTTCGAAAAATATAATCTGCTGGAAAAAGTTACATGCCGGTTAACACAGGGCGGACCTGTATTCATGATTCGTGAAAAGGACGAACTGTATGAGGTAAAGGGATATGATATTTTCTATCACGATAACGAAGAGATGCAAAGCTATCTGGTAGATAGCAGTCAACCGTGTCATCAAACAGAAAAACAGCCTTCAAAGAATGATACGTTCATCAATCCGCCTGTTAAGCCCGCAGATACCCCCGGAAAACATTTGCATAATACGATGACGCTGCAGTTGGGGATTATTTTCGTATTATTAATTGCCATTGTGATTAACTCGACTAATAGCTATGACAAAATGGAGCAGTTAAACCGGTCGGCAAAAGAAGTTTTCTTTGCTCTTGAAAATCAGGAAGCAGAGGGTATAGTACCTGCGGATGTGGTGCAACAGGAGCCCGTTCAGAACATAGAAATGCAGGAGGACGTAGAGAAAGAAACTGTGCAGAAGGATTTGCAGGTAACGATAGATGAGAGTGAAGATGAGAAAGAGGAATTACAAGTAAAGGAAGAGGAACAGGAGGAAGATATATTAAAGCCGATTGCTGAAGAGACCGGGGAAGAGGAACAGGGAGAGACGATGGAAGATGAAATGTCCCCACAAGAAGAGGACACAGAGGCTTTGTCAAGAAGTGTAACCAGATATTACGAGATAGAACGGGGTGATACGCTTTATACGATCAGTGAAGAAATATATGGAGATATCTCTAAAGTACAGGAAATTTGTGAACTGAACAACATATCTGATCCGGATGATATACGCTATGGTCAAAAAATAATACTGCCATAAGAAAATGTGTGGTATGATATACATGTTGGTAATGAGAGGGACGAAATGATAATAATGATTATTTAGAGGAACAACGGATGGTAAACGTCAGGGATTACTTGAAAAAGAGGGAAAAAAGAGAGAGTGACAAACCCAGGATCAGTTATCGTGAGAAGATCAAGAGCCATAAATTTACAATCTTCTATCGTATGATGTTGGCAATCATTCTTATAGCAGCAATTGGAGCTGCCACATATATACAATGGAAAAATAAAGTATATACAGAAAGCCTGGTAGTAGCTTCTGCGGAAATTAGTATCACTCAGGATGCCAATCTTATGCCTTTTGATGGATATCTCTTAAATTATAGTAAGGACGGAGCGGGCTGCATGGATACTAAGGGAAATGCAGTATGGAACCAGACCTTTGAAATGCAGAATCCTATTGTGGATATTTGTCAGAATGTGGTTGCGATTGGGGATTATAATGGCAGAACGATTTATGTCATGAATACCAGTGGTCCTATGGGGAACATTACAACAAACAGACCGACCAGAAATCTTTGCGTAGCTTCTAATGGCGTGGTGGCGGTTGTGTTAGATGATACAGATGTTACTTTGATTTATCTGTATGATTCACAGGGAAATGAACTGGTACACTTCAGAACCACGATGAAAGAAAGTGGCTATCCGGTCAGTGTATCCATTTCCCCAAGTGGTGAATTAGTTTGTGTGTCCTATTTGTTTGTAGACAGCGGGCAAATGAAATCCAGCGTGGCTTTTTATAATTTCGGAGCAGTGGGTCAGAATAGTACGGATAATTATGTCAGCGGTTATGATTATCTGAATACCATTGTACCTTTTACCAGATTTTTAGATAACAAATCAGTTTTTGCTGTTTCGGACGACAGAATTATGTTTTATAGCGGTTCGCAGAAACCGGTCAGCGCGGCAGAAAATCTGCTCAATGAAGATGTGCAAAGTATATATTATGGAGGAGAATATGTAGGACTGGTGTTTAACAGTACGGAAAGCAGTAACAGATATCGCCTGGATGTGTATCATAAGTCAGGAGAATTAGCTCAGCAGATTGAATTTGACATTGAATATTCGGATATCCTGTTCCACGAAGACCAGATTATTATATATAATGAAACAGAGTGTTGCATCTATAATATTAATGGGCTGGAAAAATATGCCGGGAAATTTAATAAGTCAGTCAGAACATTGATTCCTCTCAAGACATCCTATAGTTATATGATGGTGACTCCTGATTCTATTGATACAATTGAATTGAAATAGATGCGAGGATGGACAGATCATAAGATATTGTAAAAGATAGGAAAGCTGTAGATTGATGACGAAGTTTATTTTTGTATTGGTTGTATTTCTCCTATTTGTATGGAGAATAAAAAAAGGGTTTTCTAATGGGATTATGAAAGAGATCGTTAATATTCTGTCGGCTGCCGTGTCGCTGGTGTGTGTGGCACTTGTTCTTCTGGCAATCAGTAGCTTAGTTGCCAAAGCTTTAAGCACATTAGTGGTTTGCGTGTTTGGATTAATTCTGTTAGGGATTATTTTTAAAATATGTGGTTTAATTTTTAGACCCATTCTTTCAATCAGTAATGTTTCCGTTATTGGCGGACTGAATAAAATACTGGGTGCAGTCTTGGGAGCAGGGGAAGCTTGCGCACTTGCATACCTGTTGTACAGGCTGCTTGACTATATGAATATTTATGTCTTGTAAAAGCCATGAAAACTGCATGCAAAACATATTAGAAACTTGGATAAAATTTTTTTGAAAAATTTTTAAAAAACCCGTTGACATCTAATTGACCATCTGCTATTATATGAAAGTCGCACGTCGGTACTTTTAAAAGACGCAAGACAAAGCACCTTGACAAATAAACAGTAATGCAACCCTGAAAATTCAAGAGAATATTCAGAGAGTATCGAACAGATACAACCTAAAGAAACAGTAACGGATAAAAGAAGCCAAGCTTATTTTGATCCGGATCAGACGAGCAA
>JALETS010000097.1 GCA_022781395.1 Lachnospiraceae bacterium
GTTACCCACGCGTTACTCACCCGTCCGCCACTAAGTTACCCCAAGATTTGACCGAAGTCTCGTCAGCGGGATAACTCCGTTCGACTTGCATGTGTTAAGCACGCCGCCAGCGTTCATCCTGAGCCAGGATCAAACTCTCTTAAAAATGTTTCGTCAAAGCCGAAACATCGAAGAACCGCTTCGCGCTTCTTCCCATCTCGCTTTGCTCGTCTGATCCGGATCAAAACAAGCTTGGCTTCTTTTATCCGTTACTGTTTCTTTAGGTTGTATCTGTTCGATACTCTCTGAATATTCTCTTGAATTTTCAGGGTTGCATTACTGTTTATTTGTCAAGGTGCTTTGTCTTGCATTTGTTTCTTATCAAACACGCAACGTTGATATATTATCACAAGCGCTACGCCTCGTCAAGACTTTTTTTAACTTTTTCGCGATTTATTTTATCCTTCCCAAAACTGAAAAAATTTCTTTGGAAATGCATAAAACGTGAAGTTCAATATGTTCCTCGTTTCGCGTGCTTTACTAATTTATCGCAAATATAAATAAATGTCAATACCTAAATTAATAAGTTTTTATGTTTATTTTTCGAAACATTCCAACCAATAGAATCTGTTTCCTATATCTAGTATATTTTTAAACAAAACTCGCTTTTCTTATACAAAATCTATTCATTAACTATATATGATGCCCAGGATAAATAATAAAAAGAGGTGTTGATTTCAACACCTCTTAATTCATCGGTAGATAAAACGGAGAAAGAGGGATTTGAACCCTCGCGCCGCGCAAGCGACCTACACCCTTAGCAGGGGCGCCTCTTCAGCCTCTTGAGTATTTCTCCATAGTCTGAACTCATCCTCTACCAATATGAAATTATGCACTTCTTACAGCGCAAATGTTATTATACCTAAGGCATTTGCTTTTGTCAACGGTTTCTTACAACGTTTCTGCAATTACTGCTTCAATCCTTGATTTTACCATCTTTGCAATCTCCGGTGTCTTCATATTGCAATATTCTTCATACATAACAGGTGGCAGATAAACAACCTTTACTGTTAATGGCCTAACGGATTTTTCATCAAATGGTTTATAGGCATCGATTAATGCGCAGGGAACTATAGGACACTTTGCCTTGACAGCACTTTTAAAGCTTCCGCCTTTAAATTCCAACAGTTCATTGCCCTTTTGACTTCTGGTTCCCTCTGCAAAAATGAGAAAGTTCTTTCCCTTTTTTACATCTTCAGTTACCTGCTGAATTACCTTCATGGATTGCTTAATATCATCTCTGTCAATTGCATAAGAACCAAGCGCAGCAATAACCTGTTTTAACAGAATAATCCTGCTGGCCTCCTTCTTAATAACAAATGCAAACGGTACGGGACAGGATTCCAAAAATGCAAGCACATCAAATAGTCCCTGATGATTTGGGAAAAATACAAATCCTGATTCTTTCGGTATATTTTCTATCCCATATGATTTAATTGTCACTCTTCCTGCTTTGTTTGCTGCTTTCGTTACCTTTTGAACAAAGGCATAGGCTCTTTCATCGCTAATTCTTTTATTTTTGCCGCACCACCAAATACCAAGCATATAATATGGTACTTTATACCATAATCTGATTACCATTAAAATAATACGATACATATTATCATCCCTGTGTAACAGTTTCATAAAGGTTATTTCCTTCAGAATCTATTACAACGATCACCGGAAAATTCTCAACCTCTAATTTGCGGATTGCTTCTGTGCCCAAATCATCATAGGCAATTACCTGCGATGCCTTGATGGACTTAGACAACAAAGCCCCTGCTCCGCCTACTGCGGCAAAATACACTGCACCGTTTCTGACAATAGCTTCTCTGACTGCATCGGATCGCTTTCCTTTTCCGATCATACCTATCAGACCCATATCCAGCAACGCCGGTGTATATTTATCCATGCGGCTTGCTGTTGTCGGTCCGGCCGAACCAATCGGACGACCCTCTCTTGCCGGAGAAGGTCCCATATAATAAATAATATTATTCTTCATCTCCATTGGTAAGGCTTCTCCCTTTTCCAATGCCTCATACATTCTTTTATGTGCAGCATCCCTTGCTGTATATATCGTTCCGGTAATATATACATAATCTCCTGCCTTTAACTTCCCGGCATCTTCTCTATTCATAGGTGCTTTTATATGCTGTTCCATGATACATTCATACCTTTCCTTTATTATAAAATAATAGATATTGTATTCTAATGTATATCAAACACTATATATATAGAAGAAACACATTTCAAACTTCAATATAATTCATTCTATTTATAGGATTCGTACAGAATGTCTGTTGACATGACAACAGATATTAATAGCTACAGGCAGTCCCGCAATATGAGTTGGATAAGTATTAATATTCACTGCCAGTGCTGTTGTTGTTCCTCCGAGACCTCCCGGTCCAATGCCGGTTTTATTGATCTGTTCTAACATCTCCTCCTCCAACTCCTTTACATAAGGAATCTCTGAGCGTTTATCTATGGGTCTGGTCAATGCCTTCTTGGACATCAAAGCACATTTCTCAAATGTTCCACCAATACCAACACCCACTACCATGGGCGGACATGCATTAGGTCCGGCATCCTTAACAGCCGTCAGAATTGCATTTTTAACACCTTCTATTCCGTCTGCAGGCTTAAGCATAAAGATTCTACTCATATTCTCGCTGCCAAACCCCTTTGGGGCAATCGTAATTTTAACCTGCTCTCCCGGCACCATCTCATAATGAATGATCGCAGGTGTATTATCCTTTGTGTTTTCCCTGATCAATGGATCTTTTACAACTGATTTTCTGAGATAACCATCTACATATCCTTGTCTTACACCTTCATTAATCGCATCTTCCAGAACACCATTCACAAAATGCACATCCTGCCCGATTTCTATAAAAATTACTGCCATACCTGTATCCTGGCAGATAGGAATCATGTCTTCTCCTGCAATCTTAAGATTATCCTGAAGCTGGCATAGAATCTGTTTGCCCAATGGCGACTTTTCTTCTTCTGTCGCACGGCACATCGCCTGATCCATATCTTTGGTCAGAAAATGATTAGCCTCAATACACATCTCTTTAATATTCTTTGTAATCTCTGCTACATCTATTGTTCTCATACTGCATATTATGCCTTTCTTGTTTTGTATCTCAGACTTCATATAAATTAATCAGCCAATAATCTGATTCTTGATTTCTTCCAGTTCTTCCTGAGATACCTCCTGAGGCTTCCAACCAATGGTCTGCCTGTCTGCCTGATAACGCGGAATCATATGAAGATGGAAGTGAAACACAGTCTGTCCGGCAAGGTCACCGTTATTCTGCACCAGATTAAATCCCTCACATCCAAGCTTATCTGTAATCTTCGTTACCATTTTCTTCGCAAGTTTCATTGCATCACCTGCATATTCTTCCGGCAAATCATACAGATTGGCATAATGCTCCTTAGGCAGAATCAGGGCATGTCCTTTGGTCGCCGGCCCAAGATCTAAAATGACGCGAAATCTCTCATCTTCATACAAGGTCTTAGAAGGAATCTCACCATTAGCAATTTTACAAAAAATACAATTATTATCTTTCATCGTTTTCTCTCCTTTATCATTCCATTGTTCTTGATCCGAATATGAGCACCTGATCCAAGCCTCTCAATACCTTAAAATCACCTTTCATCTTCATATCGCCTGCCATAAAAGAAGATTGAAAGGTATTTTTACCCATAATAATATTCTCAAAGCTTTCCCTGCTAATCTGCATTTCTACATCTGCACGATTCCCCTCGCCATAGAAGCATTGAAGCGTTCCGCCATTGACCTCTATGATAAGAGGAGTCTTTTTTTCTTCCATAACAACTTTATAATTAGCAGCAAATCCCGATTGGGGTCTGAAATGATTTTTTATTTCCTCTATAAACTCTGTTGTATCTTCTTTCTCACTCGTACCCATCATATCTCTGAACAGACTTGCAAGTTCCTGTATATCTGCTTTTTGACGCTGTACATAAGTATCATCCGATACATATTGGGATAACTGCTCTGACTCCTGGGGTGTAAAGTTAATATTCTTGGTAATAGCAACTTTCTGCTTAACCGCCTGATTACTTGTCGGGAGACAGGGCATTTTCTGATTAATAGTACGATACAGATTCTCTGCCTTTTTCTCTATAATTCTAATATAGTCTTCATTCTCTTCCAACATAGAGGTATCGGCAATATACCCACATATACCGCTGCACGGACGTCCTCCCAATATTTCCCATGCAGTGGAAAGATTCAGTTTCCCTTCCCGCTCTCCATAGGTTGTAGACATCACAATAGGACACATATAGATCTGACTGATCTTCTCTTTATCACCATATAACCAGCATGCATCTAAGAACTGCTGCATATATCCGCCAATACCATACCACTCTACCGTTGTTGCCAGAATAACACCATCTGCATTTTTGAGCGTTTGCGGCAGCGTTGTAATACTGTTTTTCAGTTCATAGAGATGAAAACTCTCGACGGTAACCCGAAGCTCCTCCAATACCTCTTTCATCTTATCAAGGACAAACAGAGTAGGATCATCCATTAACCCTCGTCCGCCATAATAAATATTAATTTTCATAGGCATCTTAATCCTTTCTTCTTCCGGCACGGGATGACAGACATACGATTACTGCAGAAGCGGCAAATCCCATCAGAACGCCTCCTACATGTGCCGCATTGTTAACCTGACTACCGGTAAGACCACAATATAAAGAAAAAGCAATCGCAAAAGCTACTCTGCCCGCTGTCATAGATTCTATCTTACCATGATTCAATATAATAAGAAGCAGTAGGGCTCCTTCCACTCCAAAAATTGCGCCACTGGCACCCACTGAACTAATATAATGCTGTGTCAGAAGCTCATATCCCATGGAAAATACATCTCCCGCAATGCCTGAAAGAAAATAAAGTATGGTATACGGAATATGTCCGAGCCTTTTCTCAACAATTTCTCCCAGAAAATACAGAACGATCATATTACTGAAAAGATGTTGAATGTCTGCATGCAAAAACATAGAAGTTAACATCCGATAACAGGAATGCTCTTCAACAATATTCATTACACTTAAGGCACCTTTATTATATAACAAATCGCCTGTAAATGTACATATCATAAATATAAGGATATTAATCGTAACAAGACCGATCGTAACCCACGGAAGTTCCTTCCATTGCGGTTTCTGTTTGTCTGTAGAATGCAGAACCTCAGATTCCTCTTCCCGTAAATAAGGTTTCTGCTCCAGATAGTTTTCCAGAATCTGCTTCCACCCATAAAAATCCGATACCTGATTCTCATATATAATCAAACGATCCATCGCCGTATCAATGATCCAGCAAAAACTGTCTGTAACACATAATTGTTTCGCCTTGATCAAATCTTCACTTAAAATAAAGGACATAATATGAATTTCCTGCTCTCCTCTATCAACAAAAAATTCTCTGATCTTCTCTTTTAAGTGACTATATTGATCTTCAGAAATATATAGACTGGATCTGTAATGAATAACATGAATTACATTAACCCCTTGATTCTCCTTATGATAATAAAAGGTAAATTCCGGCAGATTGGATGGAATCTTATGATATCCATGTGAAATAAAAAGATATTCCAACTGCTCTAATGTCATAATACACTCCCTGATAACCTGTTCAAAATCATCTTCTTATTGAAGGGTATCATTTTCAAGATATCATGTCAAACAGGATACCTTATTTATTTCTGATTTTCATTTTGATATTCCACATTTTCCGGATTACAACATCATATACGACAAGGCGGCCACACTCAATTACAAGTGTGACCGCTTACTTTCCGGCATATATCATTCGGAATCAGAAATATCCCTACATTATGGTTCTTCCGGTTCTTCCCATACTGCATATAAGGTAAAATATCTGCCAAAGATACCTTTATCCGTTCCGCCGGCTTCATAAATATCTGCAAAGCTTATGGTTTCTCCCGGCTGGTAAAGGGCTGTCTCTCCTGCATTCAGTGCCCATCCTGCAAAGTTCATTCCCTCTTTAACCGGT
>JALETS010000282.1 GCA_022781395.1 Lachnospiraceae bacterium
TATCTCGCGTTGGACCGGTATTCCGGTTGCTAAGCTGACGGAAAGCGAGAGAAATAAGACACTGCATCTGGATGAGGAACTACACAAACGTGTGATAGGTCAGGACGAAGGGGTAACCAAGGTTACGGAGGCTATTATCCGTTCCAAAGCCGGGATTAAAGACCCGACCAAGCCTATCGGTTCCTTCCTGTTCCTGGGACCTACCGGTGTGGGAAAGACGGAACTGGCTAAAGCACTTGCTGCCGCGCTGTTTGATGATGAAACCAATATGGTCCGTATCGATATGAGTGAATACATGGAGAAATATTCTGTGTCCAGACTGATCGGAGCGCCTCCCGGATATGTAGGATATGAAGAGGGTGGACAGTTGACTGAAGCAGTCAGAAGAAAACCTTACTCCGTTGTTCTGTTCGATGAGATCGAGAAAGCGCACCCGGATGTATTTAATGTGTTATTACAGGTGTTGGATGACGGACGTATTACGGATTCTCAGGGCAGAACGGTAGATTTCAAGAATACGATTCTGATCATGACCTCAAATATCGGCGCTAATTATCTGCTGGATGGCATTGATGCGGACGGCAGTATCAAACCGGAAGCGGAAGCAGCGGTTATGGATGATCTTCGGAATCATTTCCGACCGGAATTTTTGAACCGTCTGGATGAAACGATCCTGTTCAAGCCATTGACGAAGAATAATATCGGCGGTATTATCCATCTGATCGTGGATGATCTGAACAGAAGACTGGCAGACAGGGAATTACGCATTGAGCTGACTCCGGAGGCAGAGGACTATATTGTAGAGAATGCCTATGATCCGGTCTATGGTGCAAGACCGTTGAAACGATATATCCAGAAATATGTGGAGACATTATCGGCGAAACTGATACTGGAGGATAAGGTGGCAGCCAAGGATACTATCCTGATTGCGGTAGAGAATGGAGCGCTGGTGGCGCATAAGAAGTAATAATATCAGAAAAGGGAACTCCCGGGCAAGCGAGTACGACAGGAAAGTTTGTCCGGGAGCTTTCTGTGATGTAGGAAAATGTTTATATTTATGATATACTAAACGAAAACTCTGCAGAACTATATTGTAGTGGAAAGGTGTGTATATAAATATGAGATTTCCTCAATTTTTACAGCAAAATGGTACGATTGGGTTTGTGGCGCCCTCTTTTGGCTGCGCGATAGAGCCATATAAAAGCGGATTCGCACATGCACAGGAGAAATGGGAGAAGGAAGGATTCCGTTTGGAACTGGGACCGAACTGCTATGCAGAGAATGGTATCGGTATCAGCAATACGCCGGAAAACTGTGGGAAAGAACTGACGGAATATTACTGCAGCGGTACAAATGACTGCCTGATCTCCTGCGGTGGCGGAGAATTGATGTGTGAGATATTGGATTATGTGGATTTTGAGAAGATAGGACAGGCAAAGCCTAAGTGGTATATGGGTTTTTCAGACAATACCAATATGACTTTCCTGCTGGCTACGCTGTGTGATACGGCATCCATCTATGGGCCCTGCGCTGCTTCCTTTGGTATGGAGCCAAGACATCCGGCGATAGAAGATGCCATGGCGTTGCTGCAGGGGCGTAAGCTTATCATGAAGGGCTATGATCTGTGGGAGAAGGAATCCCTAAAAGACGAGGAAAATCCTTATGTACCCTATCACTTGACAGAGCAGACGAAAATCAAATATATCCTGCCGGGTGGACGGACAAATATTAAGAGTCTGGCGGCAAAGGAAGAGGATTATATATCTGAAGAAGCAGGAACAGAGCTTACCTTTTCAGGAAGACTCTT
>JALETS010000117.1 GCA_022781395.1 Lachnospiraceae bacterium
ATAAAGACAATACGCACTGAACATTGGAAGCTGAAACGCAGCCCTGTATGGCTGGCTTTCTTCGCCCTTCCTGTCATATCCGCATTTTTTGGCACCTTTAATTACCTGAATAATTTAGACATACTGAAAAGTGAATGGTACAGCCTTTGGTCACAGCATTCCCTATTCCTTTGCTATTTCTTTATGCCGGCACTGATTGGCACGTATTGCTCCTATCTATGGAGATTAGAACATACAAGACATAACTGGAACAGTTTTCTGACCGCTCCTGTACCGCTTCTGACTCTTTACTTTGGCAAACTGGCTTTGACAGTCACCATGATTGTCCTTGGAAACGCCTGGATTTTCCTATTGTTTTTCCTGTGCGGCAAACTGTCCGGCATCCATTCTCCCTTCCCTGCTGCTTCCCTGGAATGGTTTGTATGCGGAATCATCGGTGGTATTGTCATCTGCTGTGTGCAGCTTTTCATATCCCTTGTTATCCGCTCCTTTGCCATACCTATCGGCATCGCATTGGCAGGAGGCATCGGCGGACTACTGGCAACCAGTGAAGGATGGGGATTGAATTATCCATACTCACTGTACAGTATGGGGATGCGGGCGAATAAACCGCAAATGGAAATTGATCTCGTTTCTTTTGTGGTCAACTCTATGGGATATATTATTATCTTTGCAGCACTGTCTGTTTTTTATCTACGCAAACATGAAATGGCAGCCGGGTAAACGGCTGCCAGCTAACTGACTGTTACCATATCAGGATTGGTCTTAAAATACATCGCTCTTGAAATTTTACTTGCCTCTAAATATCCCTGCTTTTCAAGATTACCAAGCACCTGTTTTCTTAAATAAGTGGAATCACTTATTCCTAAATACTCTGCAATTTCTGATACTTTGTGCGCCTGATAGTAGCAAAATGAAAGCACCTTATCATCATAATTAGTCCCATTTGCCACAGGCACAAATGTAAGAACAGGAATATTACTATCCTCAACGCCGTCTATATATGTCATATCCGGCAACACAAGTGTAAAGTGATCCGAAGAAGAATAAATATAGGGCCGATGCCCTTCATCTGCCTCTTTATATTCTTCTATTATCTTGTCAAAACCGGTTCCCGCCGCCTCCATTACATTACAGCTAACCAAAACAGACGCAATCAGTTCATTTCTTCTCTTAGAAATAATTCCGGACAAATCATAGGTTTTCCCCAGTTTCTCTCCTCTGTAAAAACTACCCGGAGATGATATTTCCAGCCTATCCTTAAACATATCTACCTGAATCTGTGTTCCATCAAGGAAATAATCCCGATGCGCAACCGCATTTACCACCCCTTCAAATAGGGCTCTCTGCGGGTATGCATCAATATTCTTTCTTTTATCACCCAGCTTAATCATAGAGTGATTCATCCTCTGCGTAATAAATTCCATAATGTATTGGATTGTAGAAATAATGTTGCCATGAAAACGATTAATTGTCACAATCCGCTCGCTCCCCTTGTTAAATCCGGAAAAAACGGAACACTGGACCTCTGTTTTCTTTTCCTGATAATCATCAGCAAATAATAATGCTCCATTTGCAAGCAGTTCATTTTCATTATAAAATCCCATAGAATGTAGTGCCTTATCAGATAGAACCTTTCCATCATTATGTTCCGAATAAAATTCTCGAAGCATTGTAAACTTTGAAGCATCATATTTTGCATCAGATGTCAGGATATCATATTGCGTATTTTTGCTTTTTACACTCATTTCAATAATTTCTTCATACGTAGCACCATTTGTAAAACCATCTCTTCTCATAAAAATAGATGGAATATTCTTGTATTTTAATATTACCGGTTTAACAGCCGATTCCATAACCCGAACATGAATAACATATCTTTCCTTTTTCTTAATTTCATAACGAATGAAAGATACCGTCATCTGTGGTCTGGGCACTAAATGCTCATTTATCTGATTATTAAAGTAATTGCGCTCGTTATCAGCTTCTCTTCTGTTAAAACCTATCAATTTATTCGTTTTGTCTTCGACACCAATATAAAAATCTCCACCACAGGCATTTGCAAAACCCGCTATGGTTTTAATCCAACCCACAATATCTTCACGGTCCAATTTACTTTTACATTCAAATTTATCGCTTTCCAATTGTACATCTTCCACAATCTCTTCCAAATACATCTTTTCACCTCTGACCTTATTTTGAACTGGTTTTATTTTACTTCAATATCACTTCAAAGTCAACTTCAAATATATTTCAATTATTTTTCAATATACTTTGAAGTAAATATGAAATGGCAGCCGGGTAAACGGCTGCCAAAATTGTATACTACACTATTCTCTTTATTATGACTCTCCGGGTACTTATTCGAAGATCACACAGATCTCTCCAAAGCTGCAATCCAGCTTCAGATCAATACAAGGTGCATCCTGCGCATCGCTTCCGTGTCCGCTGAATTTAATCCCGGCAAAGGCTGTGTCCTGCGTTACGTTTACACGCCAGGTAGACGGCAGATAAATATTAGTGCTTCCGAAAGAATTCTCTGCCCGGATCACGGCTGTATTACCACCCAGAATCGTATTATTGAAAAATACATTGCATGTGCCAAAGCTGTTCTCAATCTTTGCTTCACGGAATCTGTCTGAGTTCACATATTTGCTTACTTCTCCGAATGAGTTCTCAATGCGTACATACTCACCGTCTACTCCGTTTTCTACATGCCCGGTGCTGCCATATTTGACATTGCTATAGCAGGCATTCTTATTTCTGAATATCATATCCAGAGCAATACCGATCAGTACAGCTGCTGCCATCAGTGTCCAGGGGGTAATTGCTTCAATACCCAGAAGGTCATCATTGATACAGCCCACAATCGCCAAAGATACCACCCCTTCAAAGAAATGTCTTCTCATAAATCCGCGGAATGCCCAGTATACGAACAGAACCGTAAACAAAATCGTAAAGATGGGAATCTTGGGCATGATATCCAACCTGCTGACAATCAGATAAACAGCAATCAATATTAGTATCAGTGCTAAGGAAATATCTTTCTTTTTCATCTTTTTAACCTCTTTTCTTCTAACTTATCTGTCAACAATTTAAAGTAGCTCCTCGATACAAATGCCTTCTTGGCTGTACCGTCAAATTCCACTTCACTGGCACCGGTAATATTCTTCCGTACGGAACGGATACGTCCGATATTCAGAATAGTGGATTTGGAAACACGTAAGAAGATTCCGGGAAGTATCTCTTCCAGTTCATACAGCCGCTGATGCGTTGTATAGATCTGATTGACTGTATGTACTGCAACTGCCACCCCGGCGGTTTCAAAGAAAAGAATCTCCTGCAGATTAAGATAGTACTCCGATTCTCCCCTCGTGACCGTCAGCTTCATTCCCTCATTGACTGCCTCGGCAATCCGCTTCTGGATGGCTATGGTCTCGTCATTCAGTTCCCGGCAGCGAAGAATGATTTCTTCTTCTTTTACATTTTCATCAATTTCGACTCTGATCTTCATTAAGTGTCTCTCGCTTCTCATCCTGTTGCTTTGAATGATGTATTTCTTTTACATTTGCATCATATCGACAAAGGCTCCTATTGTAAACCCATTTTCACTAAGAGGTCAAAAACGAGCGGTAAGTGGTAAAGTTTGACACAATAATATGTTTGACAGGGGAAAGTCCACCCTTACTTTTTCTGCTTATCCAACAACTCCTTCAAGGCTTCATCCCCGATGCTGACCCAGGCATCCTCTTCCTCTGCATTGAGTCCCAGATATTCCCGCAGCGTCACCGTCTCATCACTGAAGCCCCAGTCCTGGCTGTAATCATCAATATCTTCAAACGCAACCTCTCCGGCTAAATATTTTTCTTTGAATTTCTTTTCCATTATTCAATCACCCTGCCTTTCTCTCAACCTGCAAACTTTGGGCCGTAGGCACAAATTTGCATGTGAAAAATCTTTCATATATGGATTTTTCACATTAATCCGTCCTCTCTTGCTTTCTTCGCAATCATCTCATAGGTCGGCGTAGGCACACCGTACCGTTCTCCCATTCGCACGACTTCATAAATCAAACCGTCTATCTCAGAAGCTTTTCCCGCATAAATGTCACGCTGCATGGAAGTGCTTGCCGTTGGGCTTAAGGAATCTAATATCTGAAGGTTCGTTGTTACGATATCCACTAAGAACGGAACTCCCATGGCTACCGCCAGCGCATCCACTTCTTTCATCAGCTTCACAAAGGTATCTCTCGCTTCTCCCGTAACCTGCACTTCTCCCGCAGACACATGATAATACAGTCCACAGGCTGCCATCGGTGATACATAGGCGAATTTCTGCAAAGCATCCCGTCTGATATTATCTGATAATACACCGTCGATACCGCTGTCCTTCAAGTCCTGCACAACCTGAAATAATTCCGGCCGCAGTTCTTCCGGACTGCGTACTCCGAATACTACCCGGAAAATATTACCGTTCAGCCATATCGTTCCCGGCTCTTTAATCTCCCCCGCTATATAGATACAGCCGTCTGTTACCAGAAGCCCCGGCAGCTTTTCCTGCATTCCGGCTCCTGTACCATATATATTGAGAATGGGTATAACAATGGTGCTTTCCTTTGCGACTCTTTTAATAAAGGGGATGGTATCTTCAAGCGAATACCCTTTTACGCAGACAAAAATAATGTCCGGCTTCTCCTCATAATGCTCCATGTCGCAGGCCTTAATAGGCTGTACCGTATAATTGCCTTTGCTTGTAGTCTCCATTTTCAGACCCTGTTCCTGTATGCGTTTCAAATGCTCACCTCTTGCGATCAGGGTCACATCTTTACCCGACTGCGTCATATAGGCGCCGATACTTCCACCTGTTCCACCGGCTCCGATTATCAGATATTTCATTATGTATAACCATACCTTTCTCTCAGTTATTTGCAAGACTATCCATTATTCATAGATGAATTTTGCAAGTACTTATTAGTATAACCTATAAAATCGTGCGCCACAAGACACACGAGAAAAAGGAGCAGATCCCTTTGTCTGCTCCTTCTCTACGCAATGCGTTCAGCACTGCTTTCCGCTTTCTTACTTATTATCCTAAACTCTGCACCGCCCGGCACAGTCTCTTACAAGCCTCTTCCAGTATAGCTCTCGGACAGGCAATATTGATACGCTCAAATCCCTCGCCGTCTTTGCCGAAAATAGCACCGCTGTCTAGCCACAGCTTTGCTTCATGGACGATCAGATGCTCCAGTTTTGCTTCCGGTAAGCCAAGTGCACGGCAGTCCAGCCAGATCAGATAGGTTCCTTCCGGCTCGATCAGCTTGATCTGCGGAAGATTCTGCTCCAGATACTCTCTTACAAAATCCAGATTGCCTTTCAGATAAACCTTCAGTTCTTCCAACCACTCTCTTCCGGTTTCATAGGCTGCCTTGCAGGCATGCAGACCGATCATGTTAAGCTGACTGTAGCCTACCGCTGACATCTGCTTCAGGAATGCCTTGCGGATCTGTACATTGGGAATAAAGATATTGGAAGCCTGTAATCCTGCCAGATTGAAGGTTTTGCTCGGTGCCGTACACACAATGCTGAATTCTTCAAATCTGGGATCGACTGTGGTAAACACATAATGCTTTCTGTCTCCATAAACGAAATCACTGTGAATCTCGTCACTTACCACTTTCACCCCATACTTCAGACAGATTTCGCCTATCTTCTGCAGTTCCTCCTTTGTCCAGACTCTCCCTACCGGATTGTGGGGGCTGCAAAGTACGAAGAGTTTGACTTGTTCCTGAATAATCTTCTGTTCAAAGTCCTCAAAGTCAATCTCATAATGCCCGTTTCGCAAAACAAGTGCATTATTTACCAGCTTTCTGTCATTATCCTTAATGACCTCACTGAAAGGATAGTAAACCGGCTGCTGGATCATCACGCCATCGCCCTCTTTGGTAAGTGCCTTAATAGCCAGTCCAATGGCAAAAACAATACCCGGCGTTTTCACCAGCCATTTCTTCTCTACATTCCAGTCGAAATAAGTGCTATACCAATTCGCTACCGCCTGAAAATAGTCATCCTTACTCTCTGTATATCCATAGATACCGAGGCTTGCATCTGCCACTGCTTTCTCTATAATATGCGGTGCGGTTCGAAAGTCCATGTCTGCCACCCAGAGCGGCAGCACATCTGCGGGCTTACCACGCTCTACGGCGAAGTCATATTTCAAGCAGTCTGTATTTCTTCTGTCTATGATCTCGTCGAAATTATAGCTCATATGTAATCCTCCGTATTTTTCCTATTTCATATCCTATCGCCACATCTGTCAACAAACATTCCCGGTCCTATGCTAATGCCTGCTCCAGATCCTTGATCAGATCATCCACATTTTCAATACCCACAGACATACGAAGCGTTGTCTCATCAATACCATTCGCACGTCTCTTCTCATCCGGCACATCCGCATGGGTCTGTGTAAAGGGATAGGTCATCAGACTCTCCGTACCGCCCAGACTCTCTGCAAACTGAATCAGTTTAATAGTTTCCAGGACATGATGAGCCGTCTCCTGGGAATCCACATGGAAGGTCAGCATACCGCCAAAACCGCTGCACTGCTTAGCTGCAACCTTATGTCCCGGATGATCCTCTAATCCTGCATAATAGACATCCTTTACCTTAGGCTGATTCTTAAGCCACTTCGCTATCGCCAACGCATTTTCCTGATGCTTCTCCATCCGCACAGATAAGGTTTTAATTCCACGTAAGATGAGCCATGCATCAAAAGGCGCCAGCACAGCTCCCGTTGTTTTGATCATCTCACGAATCCGCTCTGACAGCTCCTCGCTTTTTGTCACCAGAAATCCGCCCAGCGTATCATTATGGCCCTCCAGATATTTGGTGGCACTGTGAATGACAATATCCGCCCCCAAATCCAGCGGATTCTGAAAATAGGGTGTCAGGAAAGTATTATCTACTGCCAGCAGACAGTGATGCTTCTTCGCAATCTCGCTGATGGCACGGATATCCGTAATCTGCATCATCGGATTGGTAGGCGTCTCAACATAAATCAGCTTCGTATTATCCTGAATTGCTGCTTCTACTGCTGCCAGGTCTGATGTATCCACATAAGTAAACTGCATACCGTTCTTTTCATTGACCAGACGGAACTGTCTGATGGCGCCGCCGTACAAATCATCGGTTGCAACCACATGATCTCCCGGTTGAAAGAGTTCCATAAAAGCACTGATCGCTGCCATACCGCTGGAAAAAGCTATGGTATCAAGTCCATGCTCTAAATCTGTCACGATTCGCTCCAATTCTTTTCTCGTGGGATTCTGCACTCGGTTGTAATCATATCCGGTGCTCTGTCCCACACCGGGATGCGCATAGGCCGCCGTCTGATAGATTGGAAAGCTGATTGCTCCGGTAGTCTCTATATTCTCTCTCTGCCCCTGTCCGTGAATACACACGGTATCCAGTTGATATGCCATCTTGTGTCCTCCCTGCCTCAAATATGTATAGTGGTAATTATTTCTAAAAATATATAATTCCTATTATTCAAATAGGAATTATAATTATCTTACCACTTATTCACTGTATGTCAACCGGTTTTTAGCTTCAATAATACGCAAAGGTTTTTTAATTTTTTTACAATCTTTATCCCGGATTCGGTCAATACTTTCTTTGTCATCTTCCCCATTTCGCCAAGAAACTGCTAAAACCGTGTAAAAACATAAAATCATCTTGACACATGATTCTTCAAGGTACATAATAGCTAAGATTGAAAACCATATAATAAATAAGAAGAAATTATTCGGAGGGAAATAGGACATGTATATCATATTTTTTCTGATATGGGTCATCTTTAATGGGCAGCTCACGTTAGAGATAGCAGCATTTGGTCTTGTAATCGCCGGACTTATGTATGCTTTCATATGCAAATTCATGGGATATAGTCCCAGAATGGACTTGATTCTATTTAAAAAATCATGGCTGATCCTTCATTATTGTTTTGTTTTGGTAATAGAGATCATAAAAGCCAACGGTGCAGTATTTAAGATGGTATATTCTTCCAAATACCAGTTGGAACCGGCAGTAGTCCATTTCAAAACGAACCTGAAATCCAAATTTGCCAAAGTTCTTCTGGCAAATTCCATTACTCTGACTCCCGGAACCATTACCGTTTCATTGGAGGATGACGAATATACAGTACATTGCCTCGACAAAGAACTGGCGCAGGGGATTGATTCCTCCATTTTCGTACAATTACTGGAAGGAATAGAAAGGGTGCATTGAAATGATTTTTCATTATATTTATATAACGGTACTGATTATTCTGTCTTTGATGGTGTTTGCCTGTCTGATTCGCGCTATTAAGGGACCTCGCATCGCCGATCGCCTGATGGCAGTAAACATGATGGGCACGATAGTTATGGTAATGATAGCTGTTCTTGCCCTTATGTTAAAGGAAGGATACCTGGTGGACGTCTGCCTGATTTATGCCATGATCAGTTTTCTGGCAGTGGTCGTACTTTCCAAGGTATACATAGGTATCTATGAAGAGAAGCGTAAGACGGCTGAAGATTCTGATACCGATACATCTGCAAATGTATTAGAGAAAGGAGATATGTCACATGGAAATCACTGATTGGATCAGACTTATTATCGGAAGCACTTTTCTGATTTGCGGTCTTGTAATCTTTTTTACGGAGCTTTTTGGCGTATTCCATTTTCATTATGTGTTAAACCGGATGCATGCTGCTGCCATGGGAGATACTCTGGGAATCAGTTCATGCCTGTTAGGGCTGATGTTTTTCTCAGGATTTAATTTTACCACTTTAAAGCTGGCTTTAATTGTTCTGTTCTTATGGTGTACCTCTCCGGTATCTTCGCATGTACTGGCCAGACTGGAGGTTGCTACCAACGACAATCTAGACGCTCATTGTTTAATCTATGATGATTTACAGGATCTGGAAGCTGAATTGGCAGCCTCCGGTAACAATGATCAGATAGGAGGCGAAGCATAATGACCACTTTTCAGTACATATTATTAATTTTTTTAGTTGTCTGTGCCATCTCGGTCAGCTTTTCCAAGAGCCTTTTAAACTCTATTCTTATTTATATGTCATATAGCCTGATTATGTCCATTCTATGGGTTTGTCTTGAATCTCCCGATCTGGCTATCACAGAAGCCGCAGTAGGTGCCGGCATTACCAGCGTTTTATTCTTCGCCACACTGAAGAAGATTCATGCGATCCGTATTGAACAGGAGCAGAAAAAGGAGGAGGCTGAATCCCATGAGTAAACTAAAACCCCGAAACGAATATGAGAAAACGAATGCATTTCGCTTCTTTCAATGGCTCTCCGGCGTTAAAGATCCCTATATCGATAATGTGGAAATGCATGTGCAAACGGAAAAAGTTGTTCCTGAGGCTACTATTATTGAACGTATGAATGAAGCACAGATGTGCCGTGACAAAGTATATGATACGGAGCACAATAAGCTTGTTCAATTATTTCACAAGGTCTATATTAATATGGCGGTCCTGTTCTGTATTGCTTTGGTAGGACTGCTACTTCTGACGGTTTCCTATTTGCCGCCTACCGGTAATCCTGCCAATCCTGCCAACAATACAGTAGCGGAACGATATATTGAAGATGGTCTGGCAGAAACAGGGGCACTTAACATTGTGTCCGGCATGATCTTAACCTACAGAGCTTTTGATACCTTTGGCGAAACTAATGTATTATTTATTGCTACCTGCTGCGTTATGATCCTTCTTATGATTGATGACGAACTGTTAAAGAAACAGGAAGTCAAGAATGACCGTCGCTTTGAGCCTAAGAATGATATTATCCTTCAGGGTATCGCCTTTATTCTCTGCCCGATCATTTTTATATTTGGTATCTACATAATATTAAACGGACATCTATCGCCCGGCGGCGGTTTCTCCGGCGGTGCCATTATGGGTGCCGGGCTGATTCTGTATGTATGTTCTTTCGGTTTCAAAAAAACCCAGCAGTTCTTTAATGAACATGTATACAAAGTTGCCAAAATTACCGCCTTATGCATGTATGGTCTGATCGGTACCTATTTCTATATGACAGGTGCCAATGGAATCGAAAATCATATTCCGCTTGGAATTGCAGGACACATTTTAAGCAGCGGCATCATTCTGCCGATCAACATTTGTGTAGGTCTTGAGGTTGCCTGCACAATGTATGCATTCTACGCGTTATTCAGAAGAGGAGGACTGTAAAATGGGCGCTAACTTATTTACAAATTATGGCGAAGCGGTAGCTATGATCTTGTTTGGCATTGGTTTTGGCAATCTGCTGTTACAGTCTAATCTAATTAAGAAGATTATCGGTCTTAACATTATGGACACTGCAGTTTATCTTTTTCTTGCAGAGAAGGGATATATCGAGGGACGTGTCGCTCCCATCGTAGTCGACGGTGTTACCAGTGTGGAAGCCTATATTAATCCGGTGCCCAGTGGTCTGGTACTGACAGGAATTGTTGTGTCTGTCTCTGTAAGTGCACTTATGCTGGCATTAACCATACGTCTCTACAGACGCTACCACACACTGGATCTGGATAAAATATCAATTCTGCTGAAGAAGGAGGGCCAGTAAATGGATTTCGTACAGAACTTCCCTTGTATATCCATCATGCTGTGCCTGTTTGCCGGTATTATCAGTTCCGGTCTGAAAGGCAAAGCAGCCAGATGGATCAATACTCTTCTGCTAATTATTGTGACAATCCTGAGTGCTTGTACATTATTATATACGCTCTCTACCGGTGAATCTTTCGTTTATGTGATGGGTAAATTCCCTGCTCCCTGGGGTAATGAAATCCGGGCCGGTGTGTTAGAAGCAGGCATGGCACTGTTTTTCTGTATCATTATGCTCCTCTCTCTGTTAGGTGGACAGCATAAGTTGATTGCAGAAATGGATGAGAATAAAGTCTTTCTTTATTACGTACTGACTAACCTTCTGTTAAGCTCTTTGCTTGCACTGGTCTACACCAACGATATGTTTACGGCATACGTCTTTGTAGAGATCAATACGATTTCCGCCTGCGGTCTGATCATGATCCGCCAGGTAGGAAGAACAATAGAGGCCGCTGTCAGATACATGATTATGAGCCTGCTCGGTTCCGGTCTTCTGTTACTTGGTTTATGTATGCTTTATGACCTTACCGGTCATCTACTGATGAGCAATATGAAAGAATCCGTAGCCGCTATTGTAGCACAGGGCGAATACAATATCCCTTTGATTGTAGCAATTGCACTTATGACCGTGGGTCTTTGCATTAAGAGTGCCCTGTTCCCTTTCCATGCATGGCTGCCGGATGCTTACGGATATTCCACGGTATCTTCCGCGGCTATCCTGTCCAGTCTGGTATCCAAGGGCTATATCTTCTTGTTGATAAAGATTATTTACCGTGTCATCGGCTTTGATATTTTTAACAATACAAGAATTATTGATGTGTTGTTTGTTTTTGGTCTGATGGGTATGATCTTCGGCTCCTTAAGTGCTATTAAGGAAAATGATATTCGCAGAATGATCGCTTTTTCCTCAGTTGCCCAGATCGGATATATTTACATGGGCTTTGGTATGGGAACTCAGTACGGAATGGTAGCCAGTGTATTCCATATTCTCTCTCATGCAGCCACTAAATCTCTGCTGTTTATTGCAGCCATCGGCTTGACTGATGTCTCCGGCGGCAGCCGTAAATTCATAGATCTGACCGGCTCCGGCTACCGCAACAAATGGGCTGGTGTTACCTTTACGGTGGGCTCCCTCTCTATGGTAGGTGTACCGCTGTTTTCCGGTTTTATCAGCAAGCTTTTGTTTGCCCAGGCGGCTGTTCAGGTAGATGGCAAAATGCTGCCTGCCCTGATTGTTCTTGGTATCAGCACGATCTTAAATGCCATCTACTTTATGAAAACAGTTATCCGTATCTATACGCCGGTGGAAAATACCGATTATCCGAACGTAACCTTTAAAGAGAGGAAGCAGTATAGCATTGTACTGATATTCTTCATTATATTAAACATTTTATTAGGCGTTAGTTCCCAGCCAATCGTCGACATGATTGAACAGGGTCTTGCCATGTTCGCATAAGGAGGTGACGACATGTATTTGATTCTTTTATCCATAGTTTTCCCGGTTCTTGCCGGTGTATATCTTCTGGTAAGAAAAGAAATGGCAGACAGAAGGCATTTGCTGATAACAGCAGGTATTTGTTTCGCAATCACAGGAATACTGGTCGTTGCCACACTGCTGACACAATATGGCGCTGATTTTATACTTTTTAATCTGACTGCGTCACTGCCAATCTGTTTTGCCGTGGATGGCATGAGCGCAATCTTTTCAGCCATGACTATGATCATTTTTATCTGCGCAGGCTTCTTTTCTTTTGAATACATGAAGCATGAAACCAAAGAGAAGCGTTACTACGGATATTATCTGATCGTATTCGGCGTGTTAAACGCGCTGTGTTTTGCCGGCAATCTGATTACCTTTTACCTGTTCTTCGAGATGCTTACCTTGTCTTCCATGCCACTGGTATTACATAACGGAAGCCATGAAGCTATCATGGCAGGCTTGAAATATTTATTCTATTCCTTATGCGGTGCTTATGCTGCACTGTTCGGCATTTATTTTATATCCGGATACAGTGACAGTCTGACTTTTACGGCAGGCGGCGTACTGAATACACCTGCTGCCGCAGAGCATATGGGTCTCCTTCTGATTGTGGCTTTTGTCATGATCTTAGGCTTCGGCGTCAAAGCCGGTATGTTTCCCATGCATGCCTGGTTGCCTACTGCCCATCCGGTCGCTCCGGCTCCGGCTTCCGCAGTCCTTTCCGCAGTCATTGTCAAGGCCGGTGTGCTTGCCATTGTACGTCTGATATATTTTATCTTCGGGCCTTCCTTCTTACGTGGAACCTGGGTACAGACAGCATGGCTTATCCTGACTCTGATTACCGTATTTATGGGCTCTATGCTGGCCTATCGTGAAAAGGTATTGAAGAAACGACTGGCTTACTCTACCGTAAGTCAGCTTTCCTATATTCTATTCGGACTTGCAATCATGGATACCGGTTCCGTAACGGGTGGACTGCTTCATGTACTGGCACATGGATTTATCAAATCCACTCTATTCCTCTGTGCCGGCGCTATTATCTATACCACAGGCAAGACCAGAGTGGACGAGCTGCGTGGTATCGGTAAGGAAATGCCTTTGACCATGTGGTGCTACACCATCGTATCACTGGGGTTGATCGGTATTCCGCCCACCGGCGGGTTCATCAGCAAATGGTATCTGGCAACCGGCTCTTTAAGCAGCGCGATTCCGGTATTTTCCTGGCTTGGTCCTGTTATCCTGTTAGTCAGTGCACTGCTTACTGCAGGCTATCTGCTGCCGCTTACCATTCAGGGATTTTTTCCGGGTGCAGATTATGATTACGAACATTTTAAGAAGCGGGAACCTTCTGCCCGGATGACGATACCGTTACTGATTCTGACAGTTCTGTCAGTTTTGATTGGTTTGTTCCCAACGCCGTTGGTTGATTTCCTGACGAAAATAGTCAGCGCAATCGTATAAGAAAGGAGAAGCAGAAATGATCATCTTAGTAATTTTACTTCCGTTTATTGCCGGAATTTTATCCGCACTGCTTCCCTTTAAAAAGAGAAGCCACTGGGAAATTTTTCTCGAAAGTGCGGTCATCTTAAACAGTATCTTGGTCTGGTATCTGCTGCTGCATCATTCCGACAGCACCTTTGTGCTAGCCCATTTCACAGGCGACTTAAGCATCAATTTCCGTGTGGATGGCATGAGTATGGTTTTTGCCGGACTGGTATCGGCGCTATGGCCCTTTGCCACACTGTATGCTTTTGAATATATGACCAAGGAAGAGCATGAGAAAATCTTCTTCCTGTTCTATACCATGACTTATGGTGTTACCCTGGGCATTGCCCTTGCAGCCAATCTGCTGACCATGTACTTCTTCTATGAATTGCTGACTCTGGTCACAGTACCTTTGGTTATGCATACCCTGACAAGAGAAGCGATCCTCGCCAGCCGGAAATATCTGTATTATTCCCTGGGCGGTGCCGCTTTTGCTTTCCTCGGTCTGATCATGATCATTGTCTACGGCACAACCAATAATTTTATTTTCGGCGGTGTCCTTGATCCTGCCAAAATTGGTGACAAGACCAATACTTTATTGCTCATATATGTGATAGCCTTTATGGGCTTTGGTGTGAAAGCTGCAGTCTGTCCCTTTAACTCCTGGCTGCCTCAGGCCGGTGTGGCTCCTACTCCGGTTACGGCACTGCTCCATGCGGTTGCAGTCGTTAAATCCGGTGCCTTCGCCATTATCCGCCTGACTTATTACAGCTTCGGAACAGACTTTCTCAGAGGAACCTGGGCACAGACTACGGTTATGCTCATTGTCATGTTTACGATCGTATACGGCTGCAGCCGTGCGGTAAAAGAAACCCACATTAAGAGGAGACTTGCTTACTCCACCATCAGTAACCTGTCCTACATCCTCTTTGGTGCGGTCATTATGACTCCCCTTGGGCTGGTAGGTGCTCTGTCACATCTGGTAATCCACGCCATTATGAAGATCTGTTCCTTCTTCTGTGCCGGTGCCATTATCCACCAGACTGAGAGGCACTATGTTCATGAGCTGGACGGCATGGGCTATAAGATGCCCTGTATATTCGGTATCTTTACCGTTTCCGCTTTTGCCCTGATGGGTGTTCCCGGACTGGCAGGCTTTATCAGCAAATGGAATCTTGCTATCGCCGCGGTTGACAGCGGCAATACGATTGCATATTTAGGAATTGCCTGTCTGCTGATTTCCGCACTGTTAACCGCCATCTATATGCTGTCAATTGTGGTGCGTGCTTTCTTCCCCGGCAAGGATTTTGATTACAGCACTTTAGAGGGTGTCAAAGATCCTAACTGGAAAATGCTGCTGCCGTTGTTTGTATTTACT
This sequence comes from Lachnospiraceae bacterium, assembly GCA_022781395.1. Classification (GTDB taxonomy): domain Bacteria; phylum Bacillota; class Clostridia; order Lachnospirales; family Lachnospiraceae; genus UBA3282. The sequence continues at coordinate 15,004 of JALETS010000117.1, forward strand.
TTCTTTATCATAGTATTTGGCGTTTATTCCCAGCCGCTTGTTAATTTCCTTAATGATGTGGCTGCAGGATTATATTAAGGAGGTACCCGGTATGAATACATTGATTTCTACAGTTGTTTTTCTTCCCATGATATCGGCAATCCTCTGCTATATCCTGGGACGTTTTCAAAAAGAAGTGAGAAGCTATTTTGCTGACGTTGTAACCGGCATCACTTTCGCATTGTCCTTATACCTTTTTATACAGTTTCTGACAGGACAGCCTTCCGAAGTACTTGTGGAAATCCCTTATGTCTGTGGCATGGGACTACACTTTACCATGGACGGTTTCCGCGCAATGTACGGCATGATTGCTGCCTTTATGTGGTTTATGAGCACCTTGTTTTCTAAGGAATATTTTGCCCACTACCGCAACAGGAACCGTTATTATCTGTTCCTGCTGCTGACCTTAGGCGCTACGGAAGGAGTCTTCCTTTCCGCTGATTTCTATACAACCTTTATCTTCTTTGAGATCATGTCCTTTACCTCTTATGTGTGGGTGGCACATGACGAAAAGAAAGAATCCCTGCGTGCGGCTGCTACCTATCTGGCTGTGGCAGTGATCGGCGGTCTGGTCATGCTAATGGGTATCTTCCTGCTCTATGATGTGACCGGTACCTTATTCTTCGATGAACTGATAGAAGCCTATACC
>JALETS010000283.1 GCA_022781395.1 Lachnospiraceae bacterium
CCTGTCTCATCATCGGTTTCAGAACCTTCTTCTGTTCCTTCTTCCGTTTTCTCCTCGGTACCATCCTCTGACTTCTCCTCAGAGCCTTCCTGTTTCTTATCCTCAGAATCCTTTTCACCGTCATCGGTATCGCCTTCTAACTCATCACCCTCCGATGACTCTTCGGCCTCACCCCCGGCTTCTTCCAGTGACAATCCTGCCACTTCTGTTTCACCTGTTCCCGCCGCCAGAACAGTCATACCGTTCATACTGACCGCCAGGCTCAATGCCAATAATAATGCGAGTACCCTTCTCTTCTTCATCGTTTTTCCACCTTTTTCTGTGCTTTGCTCGTTTATTGTTGTGTTAATCGCTTATATTTTCTGTAAAAAGCTATTAATAATCTTTGTAATTATACCATTTCCCCTTGTGTGATACAAGGGGATTTCCCACAAGATATTGTGTTTTTAAGAATTTCTTAAATAATAAAAGCCCCGGATTTTTCTCCAAGGCCTTATTGCTGATTTTTCATTCAATAATTGTACTAATTATTTATCCACCACAGAAGCTGCTTGGCACCGATTGTATAGGTTATCTTCTTTTCCCCTCCATAATTACCCTTGCCGCGTATCGTGACAGTGGCTTTGCCTTTCTTAGTGTTATTGGTATAGGTTCCCTCATCAATTACATAATCTACTCCATATACAAGCGGATCCGTTACTCCTTTAAAAGTTACCGTCAAGTCTTCCGTCTCCGGATTCAAAGTAACCAGCTTGCCATTCAGGTAAGTTTTGGTCTTAACCGTTATCTTCGCACCGGAGATATTGGCTGCTACCATACGGTAAGTACAGGAAATCGTTGCTCCATACGCATTTTCTCCTGCATAAGCCCCTTTACCGACTGCCGTCACGCGAAGCAGGGTTCCCGCCGGAATAATATCATTTTTCCCGACCATGTTTCCCTCGCACCGTTGGATAATGTTCCCTTCCATGTCCTCCACTTCCTTATCCTGCCCATAGGTATAGATCAGATTCTTCTCATAATCTTTACCCGCAGCCAGCTTGCTGCCGCTTATATCCTTAATCGTGATTGAGGTCTTATAAGCACCCTTTTTATTCTTATAGACCACATCAGGCGCCGTCATGGTAAGCTTTCCATTGTCATCAGACATCTGTCCATCCGTAATCCACCAGGTACCGCTGAAGCTGCCTTTCAAATTGCCCTTGCCGGTTATGGTAATCTTAGGGAGTTTTTTCTCAGCTGTATCATAAGTGGTAACCGTATTATTATTCGCATATTTAATCGTGTAATCCTTGCCGGGAGTCAGTTCTGTACCATTGAAATACAGGATCACTACCGGTTTACTGCCGCCCTTTACATAAGGAGTCGTCATTTCTGCCAGGCTGTCTATCTCCCGTGCTTCGCTCTTATCCTCTCCCTGCAGATAATATGCCATAGAAATACATACATTGTTCCCATACTCATCCAATGAAATATTATAGGCATTAATTTTATATGTTTTGGTTATCTTGCCATAGTATTCATTGATACCCTGGAAAGTAATCTTGGCCGTTCCGGCCTTGGAAATATTACTGTAAGTAACTGTATAATCCTCGCCCTCAATCAGTTCCTCGTACTCTCCATCTTTCTTAATCGTCAGTACATATTCGTTCTGCTTTACATCCTCCTCATCACCGGTGTAATCCCTTGTAACAATGCCCTCTACCTTGGCTTTCGTCAACGATGTACCGACAATCTTATAGGTAATACTCTTACTGCCCGTAAAGCCGCTTCCATCCACCGCCGTAATCGTTGCAGTGGCTGTACCGATGGCCATGTTGTTCTGATAGGTTACAGTATAATCTCCGGTCACACCACCGTCTTCACTCTCCGTCAGGACAGCATTCTTATACTTCACAGTCAGCGGCGGCATAATACCGATTCCGTTGTCCTTGTCTACCAGTTCATTGCGATAG
>JALETS010000161.1 GCA_022781395.1 Lachnospiraceae bacterium
TCTCTGTCTCAGCTATTCTTGCCTGCTTCATATTGTTTGCTGCAAGCCACTCACCAAAGGTATTGGTAACCGCAATCTTATGGAAAGCTACTTCCTTATTCGGAATGGTCGGGTCATAATCAGAGAAGCATACATAGACAATATCCAATCTCTTCTCTCTGTTAAAGCCTTTGAAATCATCATCACAGAAGCTTCTGGTAATCTCTCTTGCACGATCCGGTCTGAAGTTAAAGAAGATAACGGAATCGCCATCTTTAATAGTAGCTACCGGCGCACCATTCTTCTTCACTACAGTGGGTTTCACAAACTCATCTGTTTCATCTCTGTCGTAGGAAGCCTGAATGCCTGCTGTGGCACTCTCTGCCTCCAAGCCCTCTCCCTTGGTCAGTGCAAGATAAGCCTTCTCCACTCTGTCATAGTTATTATCTCTGTCCATAGCGTAATAACGACCGGTTACCGTAGCAACCTCGCCTACGCCAATCTTCTTCATCTCTGCTTCCAGATCCTCAACGAAGCCTTTACCGCTGGCCGGAGGGGTATCACGTCCATCCAAGAAAGCGTGTACATATACCTTGGAAAGTCCGTTTCTCTTAGCCAGCTCTAATAATCCGTAAAGATGTGTATTGTGGCTGTGCACTCCACCATCGGATAACAGGCCGAACATATGCAATGCGGAATCATTTTTCTTGCAGTTATTGACTGCATCTAATAAAGCAGGATTTTCAAAAAATGTGCCATCCTGAATCTCTTTGGTAATTCTGGTCAGTTCCTGATATACGATACGTCCTGCACCCATATTTAAGTGGCCAACCTCTGAGTTTCCCATCTGACCATCAGGAAGACCGACTGCCATACCGCTGGCATTTCCTTTTACAAAAGGGCATTCTGCCATAAGCTTGTCCATAACAGGTGTTTTAGCAAGTGCTACCGCATTGCCTTCCGTCTTCTCATTCAGACCGTAACCGTCTAAAATCATTAATACTGCTGGTTTCTTTGCCATGATTATTCTCCTTTTCTTTCTGTATGGAATATTTCCATAATTCATATATACTCATGTGACCTGACATTGCCTTGTCACATCATATTGCCGCTTTCTAACTGCATTACTGCAAGAAGTGTACCACGCTCTACCGTCACCTCTGCCTCTTCTCCGATAAACTCATTGCTGATGCCAATCGGATAGGCATCTGTAAGCATTGCCTTCTCCAGCGGATATTTCATCCCTCTTATGGTAACTCCCAAAACCTGATTTTGTAAAGCAAATAAAGAAAAAAGTCCAAAAGATTTTGGTGGAAACTTTACCCTTTCATTTCTGATTAAAAACAGCATTTCCCGATCTGAGACCAGATATCCGTCAGCACCGTGATCCTTTAAAAACTGAAGACACTGGATATTGGCAATGGTATGATCTGTTCTGCCGCCTATGCCACCATAGATTATAAAACTACAATATCCTTTGTCAAGTCCGATACGCAATGCTGCCAAGGTATCCGTATCATCCTTCATAATCGGTAAGACTCTGATCTTATCCGGCTTTTCCTTTTGTATTGCGGCAATCTCTGCATTCATAGTCTCACTGACTGAATCAAAATCCCCCAGAATCAGATCAGGGACAAGTCCCCATTGCCGGCAATACTCATAGCCACCATCTACTGCAACCAGATAATCTTGTGCCGAAACATCAATTTGATAGGACGGCGGTTCCCCTGCTCCTACCAGAATACAGCTTCGTTTAGTAATCAATTTGGAATTCATGCTCTCCGCCCCAGTCTCCTACTGCATTAGTTGTCGTTCCTTCTTCCGTAGTGATCTTAGTATCAAACCGATAATTCATCTGAGGTACATACGCCCCATCTATCTTCACATTGCTGTATAAGTACTGAATCGTGTATTCCACGCCTTCCTCATCGGCAGGCTCATAGGAAATCACGCTTCGCTGGATACCGTCGTCTGCCTGTTTACTGCCCCAGACGGTAATAATTCCCCTGGAAGCATCATAATCCTTAGAGCCCAGAAAGGAAAAGGTTATTTTTCCGTCCTCATTATTTAATACCATCTGCTCCCTGCTGACCGGAATATAAACGGAGCCCTTCCAATAACCGGAATCCTCATTAATGAATTGATCCCTGATCTGCTGATAAGACTCCTCAGCAATCAATTCCCTTGCATAGGCATAGTTACCCTTCTCGAATTCTTCAAAGGCTTTGGCAAAATAATCCTCTGTTTCCTGCGCTTTAGCAAGGCACGCCAGAGTCTCTGTAATCCGGTCATCAGGCAGAACACTGCTAATCTCTTTAAGCACCGACTCATACTGTGCCACATGAGGCATACTGATACGAACCTCAGGCATATCAATGACTGTATATTGTATCATGATTTTCTTTAATTCTTCGGAAGGATTCGTCTGATATACCGCAAGAATCCTGTGGAGCAGCTGTTCATATTCTGTATAGTCACAGGTATCCTCCTCTGCATCCGGATCAAAGAAGAGCATACAGGTCGTTTCATTCTCTGTCACTTTAAAAAGGCGCTCATAGCATGTATTCATAAGATACAGCGCATCTTCATTATCAGCATCCAGTTCCAGAACCTGCACACATTTATTAACAGTATCCAGAGAACAGTTCTTGTCATTAATCTGAGCCACTGCTTCATTTAATACTAGGGTACAATAATAATGCAGGAGGTTCTCATCCTGCGTCTTTTCCCATCCGGTATAGACGATATTCTCTGCTTCCGAAATCCTTTCCTGGGCAGCCAGAACATCTGTCATACCGCGATAGGCCTGCACCGAAGTATCATTCAGTTCCAATGCCTTGCCATAAGAATTCTCGGCCGCTGCATAATCTGCCTTTTCCACATATTTCTCAGCCCTGGCCAGACTCATCATAAGTCGTACCGGAGAAAGGCACCATACGATTATAACCAGCACGGATATGCAGACAGCCGCACCCACCACTGTCATAATGATTTTCTGGCGCCTTACAAGTTTAATACGTTCTTCTTTTCTTCTGGCACGCTCTGCCTCCCGTTTCTCTATACGGATCTGCCGCTTTTCCATAGTTTCATTTTCCAACACATCACTCATTATTACTCGTCCATTTCTTTATAATAATGCCCCACACCATCAACATACTAACACAGCCGGCACAATTTGACAAACAAACCCAAATATATTCTATTCATCGGTATTTTCCACCGGGTTAAAATGTGCTACCATATTCCTTAACAGCACAGTCCGTTTCTCACGATGCCGGACTGTCATGAAAGGCAGACACTCCATTATGGACAAGATATACCGCGTCAAATACCAGAGTAAACTATATGAATTACCCTATACAGTCAAATACAGTAACCGTAAGAGCTTCTCTATCAACATCTCTCCGGATGAGGGTCTTGTCTTACGTGTACCCCTTCGCACCTCTGACCGGGAGATTCAGCACATTCTTCTGGAGAAGCAACACTGGATCATCACCAGGTATCTGGAGATGCAGGAAAAAGAGAAAAACCGTCCTATTTCCAATCTGACCGATACACAGCGTACCGCATTGGAGAAACGGTATATCAACGCTGCAAAAGAATACTTTCCCAAAAGAGTGGCTTACTTCCAACAATTTACCGGCGGTACTTACAACCGGATTACCATAAGAGACCAGAAAACCCGTTGGGGAAGCTGCAGTGCCAGAGGCACACTGTCCTTCAACTGGCGGCTTATGCTGGCACCGCCTGCTATCTTAGATTATGTAGTCGTCCATGAGCTATGCCATTTGACACACATGGACCATTCCCCCGCTTTCTGGCAGGCTGTGGGGGAAGTATATCCCGACTACCGTACCGCCCGCAAATGGCTCAAAGACCACGGGCAGGAATTGGTACTGTAGTCCACCGTTTACTATTACTGCCGAATGTATTGTTACGCTATCTCCGTCAGCCCTGTTTCTTCGTTTTGATACGCAGAGCGGCTGCACGGCCGTTACGGCTCAAATCCCGCTTGTCATAATCGCTGCCATCTCTTCTTACATCCCTGGGCTTCTGACTGTTATTTATCCTCTTGTCGTTTGGCCTGCGTTTGTCAGACCGTTCCCTGTCGGCTCCGATTTTGCCTCGTTTTTCACCTTTACTCCAGCCTTCGTTACTACTGCGCTTTTCACTTTTACTCCGACTTTCGTTTCTGCCACGATTTCCGCGACTGCCACGTTCTCCTTTTCTCTCAAAGAAGAACTTCTCTGTCTTAATATCCTCAATCTCGTCACCCAGCTTCATCTTCATGAAAGCAGCGGCAATCTGCGTTGCACTGTATTGCCCCAGTGCTACCGCATCCAGAATATATTCCATGCTTCTGCTGATATCCTCATTCTCAATAACCTGTGTTGCTTCTTTCAGTATTTTCTCTGCTTTTCTGGCGGTAATATCTGCGGCACCGGGAATCTTACGTTCTCTGATCTTTGTATGACAGATCCGTTCAATATCCCGTATCTTATAGGCTTCTCTGCCTACGACCAATGTAAAGGAACGTCCGGTCTTACCGGCACGTCCTGTTCTGCCGATACGGTGTACATAGTACTCGATATCTTCCGGCACATCATAATTATAAACAGCCTCCACATCGCTTACATCAATACCTCTGGCTGCCACATCCGTTGCAATCAGAATCCCTACCCTGCCGCTTCTGAACAGGTTCATGACAATATCTCTCTGATTCTGGGTCAGATCTCCATGCAGACCTTCAACCTCATAACCGCGGGCCTTCAAATGTTCTGTCAATTCATCCACCATGCGCTTGGTATTACAGAAGATCAAAGCACGCTTCGGATCATAATAATCAATCAGACGGCACAACACCTCTTCTTTATCCTGCTTGCGCACCTGATAATATGCCTGTTTGATCAGGGGAATGGTAACTTCCTTCGGTGTCATCTTGATATAAGAAGCATTCTTCTGATATTTCTTAGTGATATCCAGAATCGGCTGAGGCATGGTAGCGGAAAAAAGCCCTGTCTGACGTTCTTCCGGCATTTCCTGAAGAATCGTCTCGATATCATCCCGAAATCCCATATTCAGCATCTCATCCGCCTCATCCAGTACCACCGTATGCACCTGGTCCATCTTAAGTGTGTGTCTGCGCATATGATCCATGACACGTCCCGGTGTCCCCACTACGATCTGCACACCGCCTTTTAGGTTCTTGATCTGTTTGACGATATCCTGACCGCCATAAACAGGCAGCACCTTAATGCCATGCATATATTTGGCAAACTTCCTTAACTCCTCTGCTGCCTGCATGGCCAATTCTCTTGTGGGACATAAGATGACCGCCTGCAGATTCCGGTTCTCCGGATCTATCTTCTGCAAAATGGGAATTCCAAAAGCAGCCGTCTTACCGGTTCCGGTCTGGGCCTGTCCGATAATATCCTGCCCTGTCATAAAGAGCGGTATCGCCTGCTCCTGAATCGGTGTCATATGCTCAAATCCAAGTTCTCTGACCGCGCGCAGAATCCGGCTGTCTATCCCGGCATCCTCATAGCGTATACGTACTGCTTCTTCCTGTATGTTGTCATTCGATTCCTGTCTATTCTTCTTGTCTTTAATCATCTCTTCCTCTTTCTTCATTTCTGAGTTCTAATTCTCCACAATCCAGTCTATTCCTCGTGCAATTCTCTCAGGCACATCCCGAAAATGATTGCCCGGATTCCATTCCAACATAGTAGAAATCCCCAGATCTTCCATATACCGTTTCGTTTCTTCGGTACGCTCTGCCACAGTCCGCATCTGAGAATTTCCTTTCGCCTCCTGATCCCCCAGGGAAAAGTATATCTTCTCCGG
>JALETS010000185.1 GCA_022781395.1 Lachnospiraceae bacterium
ATCCGTATACCGGAAACTTCGCACCAAATTAATTGCATCCTTTTTGATCCCGGTTTTATGCATCATCATTCTAGGTGTTGTATCCTACCAGCAGGCTTCTAAGGCAATTATTGCGAATTATGAAAATTCTGTCAGCCAGACTATGACTATGACCAATCAGTATATCACTCTGGCAATTGATACGGTCCGTTCCAATTACAAATCCTATTTGTCTGATGATGATCTGTCCAAATATTTTAAAGGACTATTAGAAAGTGCCGAAGGAAAAACGCTTGCCTTAAAATATACAAAAGAAATCAACCGCGATGTAAACACCAACGATCTGATCTGTAATATCTCTTTTATTTCCGATGACCAGGTCTCCATCACATCCGCTGCACCTACCACCTCTACCCCCTACAGTGCTTACGCAGAGACTCCGGAAGGTGCTTTGGTTACAGAAAATCGTTCCAGTTACTTTCTCTTTGGTAACAAGTCTGATGCCGACCCTGCACTGGGCGCAGACAGTTCCGAATATTCCCTGCGTCTTGCTAAGCATCTGACTAACGGAAAGGGAATTATGCTGATTGATTATAAATTGAGTCTGATAACCGATTCACTTTCCGCATTAGATGCCGGTGAGGGAAGCTATGCCGCTATCATCACACAGGATGGAACAGAATTATATTCTGACGGCACTTCCACCAAAGACGGTGTTTTCTCCAAAACGGATTTCTACCAGACGGCTGCTCAGAGCACGGAAAACGGTATGGAATATGTAAGCTATAACGGTGAAAAATACCTGTTCGTGTATTCTCCCATTTCCACCCATGCTGCCATGATCTGCGCTTTGATCCCGGAAGCCACCATTCTTGCACAGGTAGCAAACATCAAGGCTGTGGCTGTTATTTTCGTAGTGATCGCAGTTATTATTGCTGCTCTGCTTGGATGTATATTATCCGGTCATATCAATCATAATATATATTATATATTAAAACAGCTCAAGAAAGTGGCTGCCGGGGATCTGACCATCCAGTTGAAATCCCGGAGTAAAGATGAATTCAAACTGCTGGCTGATGGCGTCAATTCCATGGCAGACAGCATGAAGACACTGATTACCAATGTTACATCTGCAGGCAATGCCCTGACCGAGGCAGCAGAGCAGGTATCTGCTTCCTCCAACACCTTCGTTGCTACAGCAGAAAACATTCAGCGTGCAATTCTGGAAATCGACAGCGGTGTAACCCAGCTTGATGACAACTCCGCAGACTGTCTTGCCCAGATGGATACTCTGTCAGGCAAAATCAATGATGTTACAACCGGTACCGATGTGATCACCACACTGACAGAATCCACCGGCTCCTCTATCAGTACAGGAATCGCTTCCATGAATACACTAACAGACAGTGCCCGGAAAACTTCTGAGATTACCGATAACGTCATTCAGGCAATTGAGGCTTTATCAGAGAAGTCCCGATCCATTGGTAAAATTGTGGAGAGTATCAACAGTATTGCCCGTGAGACTAATCTGCTGTCTCTCAATGCTTCGATCGAAGCAGCCAGAGCAGGCGAATCAGGCCGCGGTTTTGCCGTAGTTGCAGAGCAGATAAGGCAACTTGCCGACCAATCCGCTTCTTCCGCAGGCGAGATTCAGACCATCATATATGACATTATTAAAAATACCGGTGAGGTGGTAACAATCGCCAAAGAAGCGGAATCTACCGTAAGCTTCCAGGAACAGGCAGTGGCACAAACTACAGAATCCTTCCTGAGCATGGATAAGCAGATCCACTCCCTTCTGGATTCTGTTGCCGGCATTTCCGCTAATATACGAAATATGGAAAATGCAAGAAATACTACCTTAAATGCAATTGAAGGAATTTCCGCAATTTCCGCCCAGACTGTAGCCGGCTCCTCCAACGTAAATGCAACTGTAGATGCCCAGCGCGAGGCAATCTCCACACTGGATACTGCAGCAGGCATTCTGCAGGAGCGTGCAACAGAACTGACTGAATTGCTCAAACAGTTTACTATCTAAAAGTGTAAGAAAGGCATAACTATTATTATGAAGAAAAAGACTCTTATTCTTTTACTTATGATAAACATACTGACTTTAAGTGCCTGTGGTACATCCGCAAACCAACCCTCTGATACGGCCGCACCGGACACTGATACAGCCTCTGTCGGTACAGAGCCGGTATCTGATACTGACACCTCAGTCCAAACAGATGGCAACGGGACATCCACTACAGATGAAACTGCCGTAACTGTCAGTACAAATCCAACTAAGTTTACTGTATCCTATGAGGATAAAACAGAAGAAGTGACCGCCGATGACGGCACTGTTATTCTGACATCGAAAATAGAGATTCCTACTATTATGAGCGAAGAGGCCGGAGACGTTGCCGAAAAGATCAATCAGGATATGTATGATTATCTCACTTCCCTCAATACGCGTTCTGAAACTGCTTCCTGGGCAAAGGAAGATTATCAGAATAGTACCGGTGAAGACGGCTGGCCCTTTACCGCCTATTCAGATGAAATCTATGTGAAAACAACCCGTCTGGATGATAAGGTCATTTCTTTTGAAATAACCTCTTACAACT
>JALETS010000222.1 GCA_022781395.1 Lachnospiraceae bacterium
CATCTTAGTTTTCTTATCGTTAATGAATTTGGCAAGTAATATACCACCGATATATGTGGTAAAGGTAGCAAGTACCGCCCATTCTAATGTCCAAACTAATACTTTCTTAAAAGAATATCCAAAAGTCACTGTTATGGAATTCGCAAACAGATTCTTAAAATTAGACCAGCCAACCCAGGTAAATAATGAGTTTGGCGGCATATGCTGCTGATCGTAGTTGGTAAATGCAACTGCCACAAGCACTAAGATCGGCAGAATGTTCATTAATATAATACCGATAGTCGGTAATGTTAACAACGTAATATGAAATTTTTCATTAAACATTGACCGCACATCTTCACGGAAAGTATTGATGTGCTGACCGTTTTCTTTCTTAAGCTGCAAACGGTATACTGCTTTCATATTTGCGATCCAGAAAATCACAAACACCAAAATCATGAATAATGCAATGATGGAATTTAACAGGATCATGAAAGAGTTATCATAATCATTTACCGTACTGGTCATGGTAAGGGGATCAAAGACCTGCTCAAACTGTACCGTACCAAGTGTTCCGAATTTTGCAAGGTTTGGTGCTGCATAACCGATACACATTACCACAAACACTGCTTCCACCAACAGCATAATAATACCGTTGATAATCTGTTTTCTGGCAAAGTATCCCGCACCCATTACAATAGCCGAAAGCTTAACCCATATGTCTCCCTTGACAAAGGCAATTCCAAGATTCTTAAAATAATTCCCAATAGCGCTTAATGCCTTCTTCATACGAAACTCCTCTCAGAAGTAACTACTGTCTCAAATACTTTCTCTTCTGCTCCATATGAGAGCAACCATTAATTAGTATATCGTAAAAACGGGGTGGGTGAAACACCCACCCCAAAAAACAGCCTTACAAATTTTTCTCAGCCCGGAAGAAGCCGTTTACGGGTTCTTCCAACTTTCAATCGAAGATTGAAAGTTTTTTATTCGACAGGAGCTGTGATACCTTCTACTGTTGTATCAAGCAGTGTCTGTAAATCTGTTCCGTCCGGATTACCGGATGCAAGAATCTGTCCTAATGTCTCAGCAGGAGACCAGAAGTTAGCGCCTACACGCTGTGGTGTTGCGTATGCTGCCTGAGCTGCCAGTGCTGCGATAGCAGGGTTAGCCTGAACTGCATCGGAAGAAGCTGCTGCAAGGTTAGCAGGGCCAAGGCCTCTTGCTTCAAATCTTGCTGTCTGGGATGCTTCGTTTGTTAAGTACTCTGCAAGAAGCATAGCCCAGCCGACATTAGCAGAATGAGGATTAACACCTACTAATTTGTATCCTGAGTAAGAAGACATCTGGCAGTCTTTACCGGCTACATTAAATGTAGGAAGTTTAGCTGCTGCATAGTTGTCTCCCCAAGCTGTCTGTGCGGTCTCAGCTCTCCATGTACCGTTTACACAAGCAGCGATAGTACCCTCAGCAATCTGAGTAGCCATATCTTCATCACCCATATCAACGAGTACGCCGGATGCTGTTAAATCCATAATAGCCTGTGCTACATCTGTAGCGCCTGCACCGTTCCATGTACATGTGTTAGTAACACCGTCATCATTTAATGTTAATTCATAGCCGGCACCCTGGAAGAAAGAGTAGATATACCAACCATTGGAGATATCCATTGCGATCTTCTTGCCTGCTGCATCTGCAACTTCAATCATCTTCTCTAAGGACTGAACATCATCCTCTGTGAATACGGAAGAATCATAGAACATGAAGTAACCGTTATCAGCTGTCATAGGATAAGCATATAACTTACCGTCAACAGTAGCTGCCTCAACAGCACCTGCTACATTCTCTGTAGCTACATCATATGTGTAAGTAGCTGCTACTTCCTGTAAAGCGCCTGCTTTAACAAGCTCGTTGATCTGGTCATCAGCGAATGAAAATACATCTGCTGCTGCCTCAACGTCTGTCAGGATAGTATCCTTTGCTGTAGACTCGGACTCAGCACCAAGTGTGATATCAAATGTTACATCAGGATAAGCTGCCTTGAACTCGTCAAGCAATTTTGTAGTAAGATCCTGATCTTCCTCAGATGCCCATACTGTCAATGCTACAGTATCTGTTGTAGCTGCGATCAGGTTAGCAACCGGATCAGCTGCATCTGTTGCTGCTGCATCTTCTGCAGGTGCTTCTTCTGCAGGTGCTTCCTCTGCAGGAGCTGCTTCTTCTGTTGCGGGTGCCTGCTCTGCTGTGTCATTAGAACTGCCACATCCAACGAGGCAACCGGCTACCATTGCTGTTGCCAGTAATGTTGCCAATACTTTCTTCTTCATAATTTTTTCCTCTCTCTTTCTTTTTTAGTTCTTATTGAACTTGTTACTTTTTATATAAAGTATGGAGACCATACCCTATACCATTATGTGATGAACAGAGAATTTACTTTCTATCATGATAAATGCTCTATCGTCTGAACAGTGCAGTCTGTGTCCGAATCCAGTTTCTACGCTCCTCCGGGAGTGTATCCTCCAAGATCCGCCACTTCCAGTTTGCCCCAACTGTAGACGGTTGATTCATTCTGGCTTCATTTCCCAGCTGTAATACATCCTGCATCTGTAAGATTACTACATCAGCAATGCTGGAATAAGCCGCCCGAATCAAAGCATCCGGTATCTGCTCTTTTCTGTCAATATCTAAATAGGAATATAAATAAGCCAGTTCATAATCGGTACGATCTCTGAAATATCCGACAATCGTATCATTATCATGGGTTCCCGCATAAACCACTGTATTGGTGCTCTTATAATTATGGGGAAGATATTCATTATCTGCCTTGCCATCAAAAGCAAACAGAAGAACCTTCATATCCGGCCATCCCAGTTTCTGAATCAGTTTACTGACTCCCGGTAATACCGTTCCCATGTTCTCTGCGATGATAATTTTCTCACCGGCAGCTTTTTCCAATATATCGGCTAACTTCCTGCCCGGCCCCTTCAGCCATCTGCCTGCATTAATATCTGTCTCTCCTGCCTGCAGACTGAAATATTTAACCATACCCAGGAAATGATCTATCTTAATTACATCAAACAAAGAAGCCTGCTGCTTCATTCTGGCCTTCCACCAGTCGAAGTTATCTTCTTCCATAGCCGCCCAGTCATAGACCGGATTTCCCCAGATCTGCCCTTCTCTTGAAAAAGCATCCGGCGGACATGCCGCCACCCGGAGCATTCTGCCATCCTGATCTAATTGAAACAGCTTACGGTGTGTCCACACATCCACGCTGTCATAAGCCACATAAAAGGGCATATCCCCTATCATTTGGATTCCACGTTTAGCGGCATAACTCTTCAATGCATTCCATTGCCGGTAAAATTCATACTGGCAAAACTTCCAAAAATCAATCTGGTCAGCAAGTTTCCTGCGGCAGTCATCCAATGCATCCTTCTGCCTGTTCTTTAACGTATCCTTCCATGAATACCATGGCTCATTATCAAGATCGGTTTTAATGGCCATGTAAAGACTGTAGTCCTCCAGCCATTCCCGATTTTTCCTGCAAAAAGCTATGTATTGTTCATTTTGCTCATCAAACCGGTCAAAAGCCTTTTGTAAAACGGCATATCTGTTTTCATACAAAACGGCGTAGTCTACATGCTCTTCACTGTCACCCCACCTATGGGCTCTGACCTCTTCTGTCTGTAACAGTCCTTCCTCAATGAGAGCATCAAGGTCTATATAATAAGGATTTCCTGCAAATAACGAAATGGATTGAAACGGACTGTCACCAACTGTGAGCGGCCCCATCGGCAATATCTGCCAATATTTCTGTTTCAGTTCCACTAACAAATCCACAAACCGGAAAGCTGCATTTCCCAAGGTTCCTATTCCATATGCAGAAGGCAGGCTGGATATCGGTAATAATACACCCGCTCCCCTTGTTAATGTCTTCGCTTTCACCGTTTTGACCCCCATCATGAAAGTCTTCGAATGTTTTTGCAAACTTTTTCGTAAGCTTTCGTATCTGTTATAAATCTACCACTTTATCATACAGATTGTCAATACGGAAATCGTTTTTCTAATGCGATTTGCCATTATAAACTGTTTTCATATTCACTTTTTGTGTAAAAATCACAAATCTACGAAAATATTCGAAAATTATCTGTCTGTCACTTGCATTCTGTTTTCTTTTCTTTTAAGCTAAGTTTTATAATAAATGAAGCGGCATTTCCGTAAGCTGATACCTTCACGGGAAACGCTTTGAAAGGCAGGAGCATTATATGGCAACGATCAAGGATATCGCCAACAGACTTGGCGTTTCAGTCAGCACAGTATCCAAAGGTTTAAACGGTGCCGGCGACATCAGTGAACAGTTACGTCAGGCAGTACTTGATACTGCTGTGGAGCTTGGCTATACTACCAGGCAAATGCGCGGTAAAGATCGCAGAAAGCTCTGTATCTTTATAGAAAATATGGATTATGAAACGCCGGAGCAATTTGGCTATGACATTATCCTCGGTTTCCGCCAGGTAGCATTTCGTGAAAACTATGATGTCACGGTAATCCCTGTTACGCCTCTTTTTCAGTCTACCGAAAAATATGATACCTATATGCTGAGGAACGGCTATGTGGGTGCTTTTATGGTTGGCTTCGCTCTCCAGGATGACTGGATCAGCCAATTCAGCACCACCGGTATTCCTACCGTTTTATTCGATAACTATATTAAGAAAAATCCCTGTGTCGCTTCCATCGGTACTGACAGTTTTGAGGGAATTGATGATGCCATTGTTCATCTGATGGGCTTAGGACACAGCCGCATTGCCCTGATCAACGGTTCACGCAACTCCATGATTTCCGAGCAGCGCCGTCAAGCCTACATAGACAGTATGACCGCTCACAATCTTCCTTTCAGCGATGCCACCATGCCTTACGGCTACTATGTTGCAGATGCCGCTAAAGAACATATCGGCAACCTGCTTTCTATGGGAATTACTGCAATCCTGTGCGGCAATGATCTGATTGCTTCCGGTGTCATCACGGAATGTAATCTGCGTGGCTATAAAGTTCCCACAGATATCAGCGTCATTGGCTTTGATGATATTCCAATCGCTGCAAAATTGAATCCGCCGTTGACTACAATACGCCAGGACCGCTGTGAACTGGGAAAATCAGGCTTTTATACCCTGCATTCCCTGATAAATCACGTTCCCATCAGCAGGACACTCTTACGCCCCCAATTAGTATTACGCAAATCCACAGCCCTTAAGGCTGATAATCCCTGACGATTTCCAATGCCGGCAGGGCATTTCCATCATAATCAAAAAGCGCCTGATTCGCCCATTCATTACCACATGGGCCTTTTTCTTCAATATATTCCAGGGCTCCCTCTGTGGCCCAGCCGGAACCGGGCACCGGAATCCAGGCTGCTTCCCAGTAAAAGTAACCTTTTCCTTTTCCATCCGGTACTTGTTTGATTACATCAAACAACGCATGCAGGAAATCTTTCTGACCTTCCTTCGTCATAGGGAACGGTACCTTTGCCGCCAGCTCAGGCTTGGTTGCATAGCCTTTGCGCTCACCTGGCCCCAATTTCTCATATTCTGCATAATCCTCCATGGTAAATCCCATAGACACTTCTGCAATGACCAGTTCCTTACCATAGCGAATTGCCAGGTCATTCATATTATTCTTCAAATCCTCTAAGGAGCCATGCCAGAAAGGATAGTAAGACAAACCGATGATATCAAAATCCTCGCCGCGTTCCATATAATGATCAAACCAGTCACGGTACATTTCATTATTGCCACCGTTATCCAGATGGATCATAATGGGCATCTGAGCATCCACAGCTTTCACACCACGGATTCCGGCGCTGATGAAACGTGCCAGATTATCATAATTTGGTTTCTTTCCCAGAGGCCAGAGTGTTCCATTGGTCAGTTCATTGCCCACCTGCACCAGTGTGGGAAATGCACCGGCTTCTTTCATGGCTTTCAAAGTATCCACTGTGAAATCATAAACCGCCTTTTCCAGCTGCTCCACACTCATCCCACGCCATGCCTTCGGCACACGCTGTTTACCGGGATCAGCCCAGAAATCGCTGTAATGCAGATCCAGCAGCACCTCCATATCATGTTCCAGGGCACGCTTTGTAAGCTCTATCGTTGTGGGCAGATCGTTGGTGCCGGCTCCATAAGGAACACCGTCCTCCGTATAGGGATCATTCCACAGACGAAGACGGACTGCATTCACATCATAGCTTTTCAGGATATCAAAGACATCCTTTTCTACACCGTGATCGTAGAATTTACCACCCAGACTCTCTACCTCTTTCAAGGTAGAGAGATCCATTCCTTTCATATACTTCATTTCATGTCTCCTCTTATGATTTCGTCTTAGTCAAAATCAAATTTGGTGAAGCGTTTCATAGCTGCTTTATAACGGAAACGAGCCAACTCGTTCTTCTCCAGCACGTCCTCCTCGCTTCCCACATACTGACAGCGGATGCAGTGATACTCCTTTTTATCCTTGTCATAGAACATATCAATATCTAAGTCTCTCATAAAGCAGGAGGGACATCTGTAATTTAATTTGCCTTTGCCAGATTGAGCCATGTTGCAAATACCTCCTTATCTTTTAACTTGGTTGTATAACCTAATGTGAACATCGGGGAAAAAGCATAGCCTTCTCTGATGTAGCCTACCGCATCCTTCTTATCACAGCTTATGGACACTCTTGTCTCGATCTCCGGAACAACTGCTACTGCTTCTGTTGCGCCTTCCATCTTCGCCTCACGGCACTTGTATGCATAGTCGATCTTCTCTGTATTTGTGCCGTCTGTTACGGATAATTTAACATTGGTCATATCCTCGGAATACTCTGTCGTACCGTAGCATGCAACCATATATTCATTAATCTCTACTTCTGCAGAAGGATCGCTCATTTCTAAGACAGTTCTCTCAATCTTGATATTGGAGCTTCCTTCTTCAAAGTACATCTTCGTCTGTAACTTTACTGTCAGATCATAGAACTCAATGTCTACCGGATCAAGGGTAAGGATTCTGGTATTGCCCTCCTGGGAGAAATGTGCTTTGGTTCTGCACAGGCACAGGTCAACTTCTTCCCCATTGTGTACTAATTTTGCACTTCTTACCGTACCTTCACCTGCATAATGTGTGAAGTATCCGGCTCTGTATTTCTCCTGGATCAGGAATGGATAGGATGCATCGGTCACATGTTTTGTACCGATACCTACCGGCCACTCCAGCTTCGCTGCATAAGGACGAAGATCTACAATAGCGCCGCCCTGGTCCATATTTGCACAGACTCTCATGTAAGGATCGCAGTACCAGAATAACTGCTTGTCAGATCCGTATAAAATATCTCTCCAAAGAGCACATTCAGGCTCTGTCAGTCTTCTGTGTGCACGGAAGTAATCTGCAAACTCTGCCATAGTCATATCATCCAGCAGACCTTCCTTCTTCAACTTACCGTAGTAAGCCATACCATCCTCATAGGATTTTAACAGTAGCTCATAAGGAGCTTCCCAGCGCCCCATCTTGTTCATCCAGCCCGGACCAACAAACATCATGTTGTATGCATAACCGTTATTGTATTTTGCCAGAGAACGGAACTGGTCGATCAGGTTATACAGATAAGGATAATCCCATGTCTTGGAATCATAGCACATGCTTCGCAATACATTTTGCGGATGTGTACCAAAGTTGGAACCATTGCCGTCATAGCAGGCAATCAGGTCGCGGGATAAGTGGGGAATTGCCACGATACCGGAATCCTCTGCCTCATTTGCTGCCGGAGCATGTACATTCTGCTTACTGGGAATCCATGGTGCCCATGGGCCACCGTCCATAAAGGTGTACCAGGAGTTATTGCAGGTATGATAAGCTTTAGGTCCTTCCTCCCAGCAGGTAGCAACGGCACATTTTACCATCGGATATTTCTCTTTAATATAGTTAACCAGATCCGCATCCATATAATAGGAACCTGTGGATTCCGGATAGAATCCAAATCTGTCTTTAAACTTACCAAACACATCATCTACGATGGATTTCTTATCTTCCATGGAAAACATCCAGATACAGAAATCCTTGGTTTTATATTTCTCACGGAACTCTTCACAGGGAAGACCCAGTAAGGATAATGCAATCTCATCTCCATACTTCTCATGGTCTGCCTTGGCAAGCTCTACTGCCTCATCATTGAAAAGTGAAGCATAGGTCATCTGGATCGTGGTCTTAAGACCATTCTTATGTGCAATAGCCTGCTGTGTCTTAAAGATATCAAGAGACTCTGTCAAAAGCTCCTTTCTTCCGATATCTTCTTCTTTGCCGTGTCCGGTAACCTTCTCCGCATACTCAGGTACCATCTCCGGACGATGGATGATGTTAACGATAAACTTATCCATTGCCGTGCCCTCCATTTTTGTATTGTTTTGTGTTAAATAATAAAATCAGTTTTCTGTTTTCCGCTGCTGTGCAAAATCAGTCTTCTTAGTTATTTTGACTTTGCGCAATCGGTTGTTCATGCGTTTAGAATAACAAAATGCACATAGAATGTCAATGCTGTTTTTGACAAAATGAAAATATTTTATTTATCTATTTTGCACAAAAAGAGAGGGGCTATACATACTGCTGTGAAAAGGGGTATGCTTGCATATGTGATTGTAATATGGTTAAATAAACGCAAGCATTTTGTATCGTTGTGCAAATTAACAATTCAACGCAGGCACGCTCTCGCTACTTTCAGCTCGTAGCGGTACATAAGGTGCTAAAATACAGCACCTAAGTACCGACGGCTTCAAAGTACCTTGCTTATGAATATGTTAATTTGCACAACTCATTCAAGACTAATAATTGTTTCGCAATTATCCGGAAAATGAAATAAAGAGAGGAACTCACATGAAAATTACAGTAATAGACGGGCAGGGCGGTCGTATCGGCAGAACTGTCATAGAACAATTAAAGGAAAAGCACGGCGAGCTGGAGTTATTCGCCATCGGCACCAACAGCATTGCAACTTCTGCCATGTTAAAGGCCGGTGCGGACTACGGTGCCACCGGGGAAAACGCCGTCATTGTCAATGCAGCAGATTCTGATATTATCATCGGCCCCATCGGCATCGTTTTTGCCAATGCTCTGTTAGGGGAGATTACTCCGGCAATTGCCACTGCGATAGGTGCAAGCAAAGCCTATAAAATATTGATTCCCGTTAACCGCTGCAATCATTATGTGGCAGGTTGTACGGAAGCATCTATGAGCGAATATATTAAACTTGCCATAAACAAAATAGAGTCCATGCTCTAAAACATGGACTCTGTCGTTTACCGCGTTGATTTGCGCATCCTGATGTCATATCCTAATAAGGTTCTCTGCTCCACTGCTTCACCCTCCAACACTTTCAGGAATATTTCACATGCTTTCTTCCCCAATTTCTCCACATCAAACCGGATAGAAGTAATGGATGGCATGTTATTGGCCAGAAATGTACTGTCATAGAAAGAAACGACTTGTACCTGCCCCGGCACGGAAACTCCTTTCTGCTGCAGGCAGTTCAGTACACAGCTACACAGGAAATCATCCATGGTCACAATACATTCTATATTTTCGGCAAGCAGCTTCTCCACAATCTGTTCCACCTGTCTGTTGTCTCCCACATTCAGAAAAACCTCTTTTGACCCGTTCCAATTCGTTTCCTTCGAAAAGGCATCTTCAAAGCCCTGCAGACGGGTACCTGTGACAACATAGCTCTCATCTCCGCCAATCAGCGCAATCTTCTTAATTCCCTCTTCCAACAGCTTACAAGTCAATTCTCTGCATGCACTTCTGTGGTCATTATCAATCTGAATTACCGTATCATCATTGGTACTTCCGATTGCTACAAAAGGAACTCCGTTTTCTTTTAAATATTTCATAGGAGCATCTTCCGTCAGTGTTCTGGTCAGAATCACTCCGTCTATTTTATGATTGGTAACAGCTCGCTCTAACTGAGAAATATCCTGCGCAGTTACCATCGAGATCAGCACATCATAATCTGCATCGGATGCCATCTTGCAGATACCGATCATACAATTCTGGAAAAAGGGAAGCTCAACGATGTTATAGTCTCCCGGCAGCGCCAATCCCAGATTATAGGTCTTATTCTGCGCCAGTCCTTTAGCTATTACATTGGGTCTGTAGTTATGCTCTTCGATATATGCCAGCACCTTCTTACGTGTCTCCGCTCCTATCCTGCCCTTACCGGATATGGCACGGGAAACGGTAGTCTTGGAAACGCCTAATTCCTCTGCAATATCATTGATGGTTAAATTTTTTTCTTCCATGGCTTGCATAAAATAAACCTCTTCATATATAATATAAATGCAAAGCGCGCAATCGGTTGCACTTTCCATAAGAGTAACAGATAGCTTTAAGCGATGCAATATCATTTTTGCACAATTAAGACAATGATTTTTTAGATATATTACTTATATCACTATCGTTCTGATGCATTATGAAAAAGGAAAGGCTGGTATCTATTATGAAAACAGATAAACTTCTCTTCGGTGCGGCATATTATGATGAATATCTTCCTGTAGACCGGATTGAAACCGATATGGAAATGATGGAAAAAGCGGGAATGAACGTGATCCGCATTGCGGAGTCTACCTGGAGTACCTGGGAGCCGCAGGAGGGCATCTTTGATTTTACCCATCTGCACAGAATGTTAAAGGCTTCTGCCGGACACAATATCCGGGTCATCATCGGAACCCCTACCTATGCCATCCCCACATGGCTTGCCCGCAAATATCCCGATATCATTAC
Source organism: Lachnospiraceae bacterium (assembly GCA_022781395.1). Taxonomy (GTDB): domain Bacteria; phylum Bacillota; class Clostridia; order Lachnospirales; family Lachnospiraceae; genus UBA3282. The sequence continues at coordinate 10,785 of JALETS010000222.1, forward strand.
GGAAACCCATAACGGTCCCGGTCGCTATGGTCACAGACAGAACATGGACATTACCCATCCCATGTATCTGAAGCATGCAGAAATTATTATCCGGAGACTGATGGAAGAGGTACAACCCTACAATCATGTGATTGGATTCCAGTTGGACAACGAGACCAAATCCTATGATACCTGCTCTTCTTATGCACAGGCTAAATTCGTGGCATATGTCAGAGAGCTTTTTCATGATGATCCGGATGCTTTAAACGAAGCATGGGGACTGGATTACTGGAGCAACCGCATTAACAGCTGGGAGGATTTTCCGGATGTGCGCGGTACCATCAACGGTAGCCTGGGTGCCGAATATCAGAAGTTCCAGAGAAAACTCGTCACGGACTTTCTGGCATGGCAGACTGCCATTGTATCGGAATATACCCGACCTGATCAGTTTATTACCCAGAATTTTGACTATGACTGGCGTGATTATTCCTATGGCCTTCAACCGGAAGTGAATCAATGGGAGGCTGCCAAACCACTGACCGTAGCCGGATGTGATATCTATCATCCCTCTGCCCAGGATCTGACCGGCAAGGAAATTACCATGGGCGGTGCCATCGCCCGTTCTATTAAGAAGGGAAATTATCTGGTTCTGGAAACCGAGGCCCAGGGTAACCACGGCTGGCTGCACTATCCGGGTCAGCTCTATATGCAGGCCTTCAGCCATCTTGCTTCCGGTGCCAACTCAATCATGTACTGGCACTGGCACTCCATCCACAATGCTATTGAATCCTACTGGAAGGGTGTCTTAAGCCACAATCTGAAAGAAAATGCCACTTATCGGGAAGCCTGCCGTATCGGCGCAGACTTCCGTCAATACGGAGCGCATCTTACAAACCTGCGAAAATCCTGTCCTGTGGCCTTTGTTCTGAATCATGAATCCATGACCGCTCTTCAATGGTTTAAGATTCATGATAAACTGACCTACAATGATATTTTCCGCTGGCTCTTTGATGCTTTCTATGAGATGAATGTGGAGTGTGATATTCTGTCCGAAAATGATATCGACTCATTCTGTCAATACAAAGTGCTGGTTACTCCGGCTTTGTACAGTGTCAGTGACACGCTTGTCAGTGCACTGAGTGGCTATGTCCAAAATGGCGGACACCTGATTTCTACCTTTAGAACTGCTTTTGCTGATAAAATGCTGAAGATCTTTCATGATGACCAGCCACACGGACTGACAGAAGTGTTTGGAATGACCTATGATCAATTTACCGATGGAGTCAATGTAGGCTTGAAAGAAGTTGATCTTCAAATAGAGACTGACAAGGTCGATGCGACATATTTCCAATCGGTATCCAATACCGTACATTACTGGATGGAGCTGCTGTCCCCAACCACCGCCCGGGTTCTGGCATCCTATGAGCACCCTCAGTGGGGAAACTATGCCGCCATTACACAGAATCAATATGGACAAGGCACTGCCACTTATCTTGGCTGCTATTTTGATGACAAATCCTTACTCAAAGCTCTGCTTCGATCCGTTTGCGAGCAGGCGCAGATCGAAGTGCCGGAAAACTCCTATCCGGTGGTCATCAAAAGAGGTACCAACGATTTGGGCAAGGAAATCATCTATTACTTTAATTATTCCGACACGCCATGCACCGTGACCTACCACGGTAAAGAGGCAGCTTTGCTGCTACATAGCAAAACCGCCTCCGTAAACGCCGTATCTGTATCAGAAGGAACTGCCTTATCATTACAGGACTGGGATTTTGTTGTACTGGAAACACTTTAGTCTTTATATTCGCTATAAGGCGCAAGTTCCAAACGAATGAAGAATCCCTGATCATGATGACACACCGGACACTGTTCAGGGATTTTGGGTCCGTAAATGATATTGCCGCACGCTAAACACATCCATGCTGTTTCTACATCAGAGATAAACAGCTTTCCCTGCTCCAGCAGTTCCGCGAATTGACTAAATCGGTCACCATGTGTTTTTTCTATCTCCGCAATTCTGCGGAAGGAAGATGCAATGCCCTGGAAGCCTTCCTCCTCAGCTTTCTCCGCAAACCGGCGATAAACGTCCTTATATTCCTCATACTCATTGTGCTGTGCCATCCTGAGAAGCCCTGCCACATCATTGGCCAGATCTACCGGATAGGCACCATCAACAGTGATATTCTCACCGGAAAGCTCACTCAGATAACGATAGAATATTTCAGCATGCTCCTTCTCCTGATCCGCAGTAAACCGGAAAACTGCCGCAATCACATGCAGTTTCTCTTTCTCAGCCCGGGATGCTGCAATCGTATAGCGGTTCCTTGCCTGACTTTCTCCTGCAAAAGCACGCATCAGATTATCCTTAGTCTCACTTTTTCTAAATTCCATATTCTGTTTCCTTTCCGGATATGCTGTATCCATTTTTTGATATCAGTATATCCGAAAAAGATATTTCTATACGTTCTGTACTACGTCCTTATTCATCGATCCGATAGAGGTAGAAATCATCCAGAGTTCCCCAGCCTTTGGCTGCACAGGTAACAGAAGCACCAACGGTCAGAGTGCCGTCCTCTCCTACTGTTATCCCTTCAACCACCGGATTCTGCCAGTTGACCCAGCCATCTACGCCTGTTACTTTTGCAAGGCAATCAGTTCCGTTATCGGCATAGGCATACATCTGCGCCTCATCTCCCGCATCGCCGCCCTGCAGATAGAATCCAAATTCATAGGTACCCGGCTCAAGCCCTGTGACAGTCTGCTCTGCCGTGAAGGATACTGCATCATTAGACCAGAAATGAAGCGCATAATCACCGCTGTATGCATCTGCTGCCTTGTTCTGGAAATCTGTTCCGTTTCCCGTAATCTTCCACATGGAAGTATCTTTTTCCTCAAAACTACTATTGGAAAGCAGATTCTGACGACACACCTTGACCGTTAACGTAACCGGTACCTCCATCTGTCCATCCTCCACTTCCTGTAAAACAAATCCTGCTACCACAAAGGTACCGCCTTTGTCTGTGTCAATAGCCGCAATCGCCTTTTCATCCCAGATCACCGTATGCTCTTCTACACTTCTGTCATTACAGATGACCGGAACCTGTTCGGGTATCACAACCTCACCACCCAGGTCCACATTGATCTCTATGGGCTGTACATGGTCAATTACTGCCTCTACAATCGTTCCGCACTGCAAATATTTAAATACCTGCAGAGACGCCAGCGGATGTCCCTCATAATCAAACAAAGCCTGATTATCCCAGGAAGAACCGCCATAATACTGACCTGCATCCTTCGGATCATATCCTGCCGCATAGCTGGATGCCCAGCCGGCGCCCTTACTCTCCCAGGCCTCCTTATTGTCTGCAAGAACCTGCGCCGCATTATCGGCAGATTCCTCATACACATTGACCGGAATCCAGGCAGGCTCCCAATAGAAATAACCGATACCGGCCTTACCAACCGTAGCCACAGCCGCACAGACATCCCGGATTTCATGAGTCTGCCCCTGTACGGATGCCGGATATTCCGGCAGAATATCCTCTTCTCCGATGCTGTTGGCATTACCGTCTCCGTCTCCTGTCGTATAGGGGTAGGAATTCTCCGCCACCATGACTTCTTTCCCATATTCCTCTGAAATCTGCTTCAAAACCTCTGTCAGATTCTCCATCGTACCATGCCAGAAGGGATAATAGGATACTGCAAAAATATCATAATCAATTTCCTTATCCTGAAGCTTCTGTGCAATCTGCAGAATTCCCTCTGTATCTGAAACATCCGTGAAATGAACCGCAATCCTGATATCACGGTCACTTTCCTGAGAAACCTCTCTGACTGCTTTTGACCCTGCCTGCAGAAGCTGTCGTCTCTTCGTCCAGTCTGTCTCTCCCGACATACCATAATTGATCTCATTACCGATCTGCACCATGCCCACATCAGCGCCTGCCTCCAGAATCTCCTGCAGACTTTCTCTCGTATATTGATACAGAGCCTCGGATTTTTCTTCTATCGCCATGTCCTCCCATGCCTTCGGACACATCTGTTTGGATGGATCTGCCCAGAAATCACTGTAATGAAAATCCACGCACAGCTTCATGCCATACTGTGCCGCCCTTCGTCCGACCTCAGCCGCTGTTGCCGTATCATTATTACCACCGCCATAGCCGTTACCGTTCTCATCATAAGGATCATTCCAGAGACGCACTCTGATATAATTTACACCGTTTTCTGCCAAAGTTTGAAAGATATCCTGCTCTTCTCCCGCTTCATTGTAATATACAACTCCACTATTTTCCTCAACAAGAACACTGGAAATATCCACACCCCGGATAAAATCCTCCGGCAGATTCTCAATCGGTTCCACATAAACCGCCGCTTCCTCCGGCTCCGTCGGAAGGGCATAGAGAACCTCTCCAGACTTTTCAGCCTCAGTATCTGTCCTATCCTGTTCCATATTCTGATCAGCACCTTGCTCTGCCTCTTCTACTTCGCTTGCTGTTTTCTGTGTGCTATCTGTCTCCTGTGCACCGCCGCAGGCTGTCATAAGAGCCATCGAGGCTGCCAACAGAAGTGCTGTGTGTTTCTTCAATTTCATTCCCATATTTCCTCATTTCTGAGCGAACCAATATAAAGACTATCTGCCTTCGCCCAGAGCAAATAGCCATCCTGAAATCAAAACATACCGATTGCTGTCAGAAAACTATTTTCAGTCTAACATATCAAAGCTCCTTTCGTCTATGTTCTGTTACAAGCAAATCAGATTTTCTGAACATTAAACTATAATGGGAAATTCGGAGCATTTTGAAGGCATTTTTCAACTTTTTGAAAAACACCTCTAAAGTAAATTGCATCTTGAAACATGATATGATATAGTATGTTCTGTTGGGAAAAACTTCCCAGACTCTGGAGAGTCCCTGTACCACAGGGCGCCGAAGGTGTACGGCAGAAGCTTCTGCCAATCTCTCAGGCAAAAGGACAGAGCATTTATATGCATGTTCTACTCTTTAGAGGGCTGATTCTATATCAGCTCTTTTTTGTGTGATAAAATTCGGGATATGTTTTATCATACAAAAATAAAATCAAGAAAAGTGAGAGGAACGAACAAATGTTAGAAACAATCAGTCAAATCTTAACAGCCATCGATGATTTTGTGTGGGGCATTCCCCTGATCGTTCTGATCCTTGCGGTTGGTATCTTTTTAACGATCCGCCTTAAGGGATTACAGATCACCAAGCTCCCGATGGCCATCAAACATGTAGTGGCAAATGAGAAGTCCGGAGACAAGGGTGAGGTATCCAGCTTTGCTGCTCTTTGCACTGCCTTGTCAGCAACTATTGGTACCGGAAATATCGTAGGTGTTGCAACCGCGCTGGTTGCCGGTGGCCCCGGTGCCTTGTTCTGGATGTGGCTTGCAGCACTCCTTGGTACAGCGACCAAATATTCAGAATGTCTTCTTGCTGTAAAATATCGTGTCATAGCAGAGGATGGACACATTATCGGCGGACCCTTTTATTACATTGAAAACGGAATGGGTAAGAAGTGGAAATGGCTCGGAAAGCTGTTTGCCTTCTTTGGTGTCGGTGTAGGTCTGTTCGGAATCGGTACCTTTACACAGGTCAACGGTATCACCAGTGCAGTCAAGAACTTCTTTGATCCTGATATGCAGCACACCGTTTCCTTAATGGGCATGGAATATTCCTGGGCAGTCATCGTTGCCGGAGTCATTCTTACAATCTGTGTTGCACTTGTTATCATTGGCGGTCTTAAGAGAATTTCCAAGGTAGCTCAGGTTGTTGTTCCTTTTATGGCTATTTTATATGTAGCAGCAGCACTTCTTATTATTATCTTTAATATTACAAAAGTACCTGCAGCAATCGTGACTATCGTCCAGAGTGCATTTGGTTTAAGAGCCGCAGCCGGAGGTATGATGGGGGCTATCATCGTATCCATGCAGAAGGGAATTGCTCGAGGCATTTTCTCTAACGAGGCCGGACTCGGAAGCGCTCCGATCGCAGCGGCAGCCGCACAGGTAGAAGAGCCTGCAAAACAAGGTTTAGTTTCCATGATGGGAACCATTATTGATACACTGGTTATTTGTACCATGACAGGACTTGCCATTGTCATTACCGGCACATGGGATATGGGACTTGAAGGAGTTGCCGTAACTACAAGAGCCTTCCAGCTGGGGCTTCCTTTTCCTGATTATGTATGCTCCTTCATTCTGATGATCTGTTTAGTATTCTTTGCATTTACTACGATTCTGGGCTGGGATTATTACTCTGAAAGATGTCTGGAATACTTATCAAACGGTAACCAGAAGCTTGTAAAAGGATACCGTTGGGTTTACATACTGGCAATCTTCATCGGGCCTTTTATGACAGTTTCTGCCGTATGGACCATCGCTGATATATTCAACGGTTTAATGGCAATTCCAAACCTGATCGCTCTTGTTGCCTTAAGCGGTGTTGTTGTAGCGGAAACGAAAACCTATTTAGATAGCATTAAGAATAAATAAGAGCTTTTCCGTAAGTTTTTCCGCAAGTCTTTTCACGCTAGTCTTTTTTCTAAAAAGGGCTTGCGGAAGCTTACATATCTATGCTATAATACAACTCAGTGATTTGAAAATGATTCTTTTCACTGCGAATATAATATAGGGGCATAGTTCAAAGGTAGAACAGTGGTCTCCAAAACCATCGATGTGGGTTCGATTCCTACTGCCCCTGTCATAACCCGTGAGTTGCTGCTCACGGGTTTTTAAATATCAGGCTTATACCAAAGAATCAGACCGGGTATACAGAAAGGATGTTTCATGATGAAGAAAATAGCTTTGCTTTTTATGATTGGCTGTCTTATGCCGGGAACGTTATGCGCCTGTGGCAGACAAACCCCTCTGCTCACCGCTACGGATTATGAAATGGAGGCAGATAGTGATCGGACCAGCCTCGGTGTCTCCGTCGGCGATGATTCCGAAGCTTTTCTGACCGCCTATGGCGAATATGAGATTTTATCTTCCATAAATGGTGATGATTATAAACTGCTTTCCGACGAAGAAATCCCTTTTGCGGATAATACGCTTATCACAATCGTCCCCACATTCTTTATTGACGGGCTGCCGGTAGACACCGACCGGTTCTGCAAGGAAAATGAAATTGCCAAAAGCGATCTGCTTTCTTTCTTAACTTCAGAAGAATACTTAAGTGCCCATACCGTTGTCTATCAATATCTCCGCTTCACCTGGACAGACGGTTTGATAACAGAAATCAGTTCCGAAGCTATGGACTATAATGCAGATGCGGCTTATTATAACGCAAACTGACTATTATACAGCTTCGCATAGAAACCATTCTGTTTCAGCAGCGTTTCATGATTGCCTTGCTCGATGATGTTGCCGTCTTTCATGACAAGGATCACATCAGCCTCACGAATTGTGGACAGTCTATGTGCCACAATGAAGCTGGTTCTTCCCTGCATCATCGTAGCAAAGGCCTGCTGAATCTTAATCTCCGTTCTTGTATCAATCGAAGAAGTTGCTTCATCCAGGATCAGCATTGGCGGCAGACACAACATAACCCTTGTGATGCATAGAAGCTGCTTCTGTCCCTGCGACAAGCTTCCACCATCTTCTCCAATTACCGTATCATAGCCGTCAGGCAGTCTCTTAATAAAGCTGTGCGCATGAGAAGCTTTAGCAGCAGCAATAATTTCTTCCTCTGTAGCATCCGGTTTTCCCATTATAATATTTTCCCGTACAGTTCCCGATTTCAACCACGTTTCCTGCAAAACCATACCATAATTGGCTCGCAGGCTCTCTCTGGTCACATCCCGGATATCAGCGCCATCCACGCAGATTTTACCTTCCTTCACATCGTAAAAACGCATGAGCAGATTGATTACCGTAGTCTTGCCGCAGCCTGTAGGCCCAACAATCGCCACTCGCTGTCCCGGTTTGACCGACAGGTTAAAATCTGTGATCAAAGGTTTTTCGGGCACATAAGAGAATACCACATGTTCCAGATCCACCTCTCCCGACACATCGGTCAGTACCTGCGCATTCTCCTTCTCCGGTATCTGTGACTCTTCTTCAATCAGATCAAATATTCTTGCCGCACATGCCAGAGCATTCTGCAGTTCCGTTACAACACCCGATATTTCATTAAATGGCTTGGTGTATTGATTTGCATAGGTCAGAAAACAGGAAAGCTGTCCCACGCTGATGCCACCCCGGATAGCATATAATGCTCCGGTTACCGCTACACCTGCATAAACCAGATTATTGACAAACCTGGTAGACGGATTTGTAATGGAGGAATAGAAAATTGCTTTCAGAGAACACTTTTCCAATCTCTCATTAATCTCATCGAAATCTTCCAACGCTTCATCTTCATGGGAAAAAGCCTGCACTACTTTCTGATTCCCTATCATTTCTTCTATCAGCGCAGTCTGCTCTCCTCTGGTCTCCGACTGCATCTTAAACATGGTAAAGGTCTTCTTAGCTATAAAGCCGGCCACAAAAAAGGATAGCGGCGTTACAAGCACAACCACACCGGTAATTCCTACATTCACGCTGAGCATAAATCCAAGCGTTCCCAAAATGGTTATCACACCGGTAAAAAACTGCGTGAATCCCATCAAAAGCCCATCCGCAAACTGATCCACATCAGCAATCACGCGGCTTACAATCTCTCCATAGGAATGTGCGTCGATATATTTCAAAGGCAGAATCTCAATCTTACGAAATGCCTCATTCCGGATATCCTGTACAATCCGGTAAGTCATCTTATTATTACATACATTCATAATCCATTGTGCCACTGCAGTTATAGCAATAATCCATGCCATCTTCTTCAGAATAGCAAATACTCCCGGAAAATCCACCTGTCTTTTATCCAGGATCAAATCAATGGCCCGCCCGGTCAGTATAGGCAGATACAAAGTTAAGGTTACCGTGGCCGCCGCCATTACAATAGATACTGCCAGAAAGAACCAGTATTTCTTAATATAATGCAAGACTCTGAGAATTGTCTGCTTTTGTCCCTTTGTATTAGAAGGTGCCATATTATAATCCTCTTTTCTTTCAATCAAATAAAAAAATGCAGATGTCTCATCCGGCTTCTGACTCTGCCTGATCCGGATATTGCGAATAATATATTTCCTGATAGACTTTGCAATTGGTCAGTAACCGGTCGTGGGTTCCAATTCCTACCATCTCGCCGTCATCCAGTACAATAATCTGATCCGCATATTGAATGGAAGATGCCCTTTGGGACACAATAAACACAGTCATATCCCCATCCATATCCCGAATGGCTTTACGCAATGCCGCATCCGTAGCATAATCCAGGGCAGATGCACTGTCATCCAGAATCAGAATTTCCGGTTTACCTACCAGGGCTCTTGCAATCGTCAGACGCTGTTTCTGCCCACCGGACAGATTTCTTCCTGTCTGCGCAATCTGTGCATCCAGCTTACCACTCTTCTGTTCCACGAATTCTCTTGCTTGTGCAGTCTCAACAGCCTGCCACAGTTCTTCCTCCGTGGCATTCTTATTTCCCCACAATAAATTATCCCGGATCGTTCCCTGGAACAATACAGCCTTCTGTAATACGAAGCCCACCTTCTGACGAAGTTCTTCCATACAATATTCTCTGACATCTCTGCCATCGACCTTCACAGAACCGGCACAGGCATCATAGAATCTTGGAATCATATTCACCAGAGAGGATTTGCCGGATCCGGTACCACCGATGATTCCTACAGTCTGTCCTCTTTTTACTTTAAAATCAATATCTGACAGAGACTCTGCACCGGCACCCGCATAGGTCAGATGTACATGATCAAATTCCACCACATATGGGCTGTCTGTACCCGTTTCCTCTGTGCCGCCATCTGCTCCCGCATAGATTTTCTTTTTTTCTGCCTTGCTCTCTCCCTGCGCCTTCTGCTCCCACTGCATGGAGGAACGAAGCTCCTGCACACTCGCAATACGATTGGCGCATGCCAGCGCCTTGGTAATTGTAATGATCAGATTAGCCAGCTTCACCAATTCGATCAGGATCTGCGACATATAATTAACCAATGCCACCACCTGTCCCTGGGTAATTGTACCCTCATTAACACGAATGGCTCCTGTATACAGAAGGACAATGGTTGCCACATTGATAATGATATAGGTAACCGGATTCGTCAGAGCGGAAATCCTACCCACAAAAAGCTGCATATCTGAAAGAGCCTGATTCTTTTCCTCAAAATTGCTGATTTCTTCCTTCTCTTTATTGAAAGCACGAATCACTCTGGCACCGGTCAGATTCTCTCTGGTGGTGCTCAGTACCTTGTCCAGACCGGCTTGTACCTTCTTATACATCGGCATGGTAATCATCATAATGCCAAACACTACAATAGACAGAAGCGGAATTGTAACAACAAAGATAAATGCCGCTTTGACATCTATGGTAAAAGCCATGACCATGGCACCAAATACGATAAACGGAGATCTTAAGAATAATCTTAATACCATATTGACACCGTTCTGTACCTGATTCACATCAGAAGTCATACGGGTGATCATGGTAGAGGTTCCCAACGTATCTATTTCCGTAAAGGAAAGACTTTGAATATGGGAAAATAACGAATGTTTCAGCTTGGCAGAAAAACCTACCGCCGCTTTTGCCGCATAATATTGCGCCGTTACAGAGCAGGTCAGGCCAATCAGCCCCAAGACGATAAGAAGCAGTCCCATCCGAAGAACATATGGCACATCTCCTCCCTGAATACCCTGATCGATAATTGCTGCCATAACAAGGGGCACAAACAACTCAAAGGTTGCCTCAAGCATCTTAAAAAGAGGCGCCAATACCGTCTCCTTCTTATAATCTTTTAAATATACCAATAATTTTCTCATGGAAAAATCTACCTTTCCTTCTGATAGTATAACTCAAAACAGCAGCCCGTACAGGAACTGCTGTCATATAGTATCACCTTAATATTACTGCTTATTGCGTAAATTCTCTCGTCTGTTCTTTAATCTCGGCACTGATGGTCTGCACCTGCTTAGACGGTGTATACTGCTCTTCCGGATAAAGAAGTTCATGAAGATGAATGACATTCTCCTCCAGATCATTGGGAATGACACAACTTCCTTTGCTTCCCACATTGGCTCCTACCCTGTATTCCTCAAATGGGAATCCGTCGCTGACAACCACATCATACCCTGCAACACTTCCCAAAACACTCAGAATTTCATTGACACCTAAAGAAGTTTCCACCTGTGGCAATACCGCATTGACCACATCAGTTAATTCACTGACAGAAGCGCCTTTCGCCTTCGTCATCATAGCCGACAATACATCTCTTTGTCTCTCAGCACGTCTGAAATCATCACCCTTCGTATAACGAATTCTGCAATAGGCGGTAGCCTGCATTCCGTTTAACAGCTGCTTGCCACTCTTTTCTACCGGAATATAGCTGACACCCATTTCCTCAGCCATACAGAGCTGATAATTATTCAGATGTGAAATTTCCGACTCTGTCACATCGATTTCTATGCCACCCAATGCATTAATGGCATCGATCAATCCACCGAAACCAACCGTTACATAGTCTGTAATATTAAGATCCATGTTAGCATTCAGCATACTGATAGCCTGTTCCGGACCGCCCTTTGCATAAGCGGCATTACATTTATTATAAGTATCATTACTCAAATTCAAATATGTATCACGAAATACCGAAATAAGCTTAATCTCCTGGGTATCCTGATTGATACTGGCAATGATCATACTGTCACTTCTTGTTCCTTTACCCAGTTCACCTTCTCGGGAATCCACCCCAAAAAGCGCAATATTACGATATCCCAGTGTGGTGCTTTCTTCCTTTTCATTCAGATTCTCGGCCACTTCATCGTTAATTGTAATATTTTCAATATCAATAGCCTTACGATCCACCTCTGTGGTTGTCGTGACAACGATATACATCACACCAATGGCAATCAGCAATATACCAATTTCTGCGATCAGAAGCGGTACATTTTTTACAAATTTTACCTTCTTCCTGCCTGTTTCCTCTGTCTTCTCATTCGTTAACATTTCCTGAGAATCCTGTACTTTTTTATCCATAGTAACTCCTTCATGCAGGCTCACAGTAACACCCCAATATACCCCTGAACCTGTTATTACTGCCATATCCGGAATCAAGATATAGCATGGCATCTAGAATATCCTACCATAAAAAAAGGGTTTTGAACATACAAAACGCATAATTTATTAAGTTTTTTTACATTTATGTTACATTTTCGTCATATTTAGATGCAGTCAATGGCATCCTGCACTGTCTTTACTCCCACGATCCTGACTCCCTCTATGGGCTTTAGCTGCTTTCGGTTAACTTCAGGCACAATACATGTCGTAAATCCCAGTTTTGCCGCTTCACTGATTCTCTGCTCCGTCATGGAAACGCCGCGCACCTCACCACTCAGGCCGATTTCCCCAAAGGCAATAACCTTATCGTCAATCGCTCTGTTCTTGAAGCTGGATACGATTGCCATAGCTATTCCTAAATCAATCGCCGGCTCCATGATCCGCATGCCGCCTGCCAGATTCACATAGGCATCACAGTCGGACATCTGTACACCCAACCGCTTTTCCAGCACCGCCATCAACAGATTTACCCTGTTAAAGTCCGTACCAATAGCCTGTCTTCTTGGGATTCCGAAATTGCTGTGGCAGACAAGAGCCTGAATCTCTATCAGGATTGGTCTGGTGCCTTCCATGGAACAGGAAACAATCGAACCGCTTGCTCCTTCCGGTTTCCCACTCAGCATAAATTCCGAAGCATTGGGCACTTCCACAAGCCCTTCTTCTTTCATCTCGAAAACTCCGATTTCATTTGTGGAACCAAACCGGTTCTTAACTCCGCGCAGAATACGGTAAGATGCGTGTCTGTCCCCCTCAAAATACAACACAGTATCGACCATATGCTCCAATACTCTGGGTCCTGCCACCGTCCCCTCTTTCGTCACATGCCCTACAATAAAAATAGAAATATTCAACCCTTTGGCAAGCTGCAAGAATACGTTTGTAGACTCTCTTACCTGTGACACACTACCCGGCGCTGCCGAAATATCTTCATGATACATGGTCTGGATAGAGTCTATAATCGTAATATCAGGCATCATATTCCGTATCGTTTCTTCAATAATCTCCAGACTGGTTTCACACAGGAGCAAAAGATTATCCGTAAAATTTCCCAGCCGGTTTGCCCTGATCTTAATCTGACGCAGGGATTCCTCGCCCGAAATATACAGGACTTTACGGCCATCTGCCGCCATATGCCGGCACACCTGCAAAAGCAGCGTAGATTTACCGATACCCGGATCACCACCCACTAAAGTCAAAGAACCGGGAACAATACCGCCTCCCAATACCCTGTCCAACTCTGCCATGTGAGTTGACATACGTTCCTCTTCTTGGATACTGACCTCAGACAGGCTGGAAGGCTGTACGCTCTCCTTTCGCCGTACACTGCCACCGGCACTCCCGGCTTTGGCTGCCACTTTCTCTTCCACCATGGTATTCCATTCCCGGCAGCCGGGACACTGCCCCATCCATTTAGAAGACTCATATCCGCAGTTCTGGCAGAAAAATACTGTCGCCATCTTACTCTTTGCCATGTCTATTACCATACCTTCCCTTCTAGCTGAAGCTCCAAGCAGCCATAGCCCGGATTATCACAAGCAAAATGAGAACTTCCAAAAAGCCACCATATCATGCATGTCATTTTGGAAGTTCCTGCTATTTACCGCTCATATCTTTTCCTGAAATTCTACTGTTTGATAATCTTAACAGCCACTTCTCCGGTATTTTCCAGTTCCACACTGAGACTCAGCTTGCCGCCTAAGTTTGTTTTCATTTTACCTACGTTTACATCGTCTACATACACTTTATATTCCGTATCTTCTTCCAGACCGACTGTAATCTGCGCATCCTCATCACCCTCCACGGTAAAGGATACCCCTTTCTGTGTCTCTGTAAACTGGGTAACACTGGTTCCCGGTTCAGATTCATAAGCAAACATGCCATTCTTCTCTAACTTGGTCAGTTCCCGGAAGGTTTTAACCTTGTACAGATCTCCGTCATGCTCATAATCCTCTACCTTTGCTTTGGCAGGCAGCTTATGATTGCCAAAACTGATTGCACCATTTTCCTCGGTGCGCAGTAACTCTTCTACTACAGCCATTGTGTTTTCCTCCTAAGTCTTTGCTATTATTTATCATTGCGTACTGCAAATACAATTTTCTTATTCTTAATTCCTACCGTTACTTTATCTCCACGACTCACATTGCCTTGTAAGATTTCTTCTGCAAGAGCATCCTCAATTTCCGACTGGATTGCTCTTTTCATGGGACGAGCCCCCATCTTCACATCTGTATGCTTCTCAATCAGATACTCCTTGGCAGCTGCACTGATCGTCAGATCAATATCCATCTGTTCCTTGCATCGTTTTGCCAGATTCCCGGCAAGCAGAGAAATAATCTGCTTCATATTCTCTTTATTCAGCGGATGGAACACCATAATTTCATCAATTCGGTTGATAAACTCCGGCTTGAAGAGGCGCTTTACCTCTTCCATGACATTAGATTTCATCTTGTCATAATTTTGCTCTGCCGTCTCTGCTGCACCGAATCCAAGGTTCTTCGGATCAATAATCCGCTGTGCACCTGCATTGGAAGTCATAATCAGGATAGTATTCTTAAAGCTGACCTTTCTGCCCTTGGAATCCGTAATATGTCCGTCATCCAACACCTGTAACAGAACATTAAATACATCAGGATGCGCTTTCTCTATCTCATCAAATAACACAACTGAATAAGGATTTCTGCGGACCTTCTCGGACAACTGTCCACCTTCTTCAAATCCCACATATCCCGGAGGCGAGCCAATCATCTTGGATACTGAATGTCCTTCCATATATTCAGACATATCCACACGGATCAGTGCGTTTTCCGAGCCAAACATAGCCTCAGCCAGTGCCTTGCTAAGCTCCGTCTTTCCCACACCCGTAGGTCCTAAGAACAGAAATGAGCCGATGGGACGATTAGGGTCCTGTAATCCGACCCTGCCCCTGCGCATTGCCTTGGCTACCGCTGTAACAGCTTCCTCCTGGCCAATCACTCGCTTATGCAGGATAGACTCCAGCTTTAACAACCGTTCGCTCTCTTTCTCTGCCAGCTTTTTAACCGGGATTTTCGTCCAAAGCGCTACCACCTCGGCAATCTCATTTTCTCCTACGACATAGGAACGTTTTTCCTCATCCCGTTCCATCTTTTTCACGATACGGTCATATTTTTTTATGCAGTCTTCCTGTTTCTTCTTTAACTCCGCCGCTTGTGTAAAGACTTCCATACGGATAGAACGCTCTATCTGCAGATCAATCTTCTTAATTTCTTCTGATAATTCCCGTAATTGTTCCGGTTTCTTTGTTACATGCAGACGCACTGCCGCTGCCGCTTCATCAATCAGATCGATTGCCTTATCCGGCAGATTCCGGTCGTTAATGTATCTGGCTGACAATGCCACTGCCGCACTGATGGCTTCCGGCGTAATCGTAACATGATGATGCTCTTCGTATTTATGTGCTATACCGTGCAGTATATTCTCTGCTTCCTCCACAGTAGGCTCTTCCACCGTAATCGGCTGAAATCTTCTCTCCAGGGCAGCATCCTTCTCAATATATTTACGATACTCGGCTATTGTGGTGGCACCGATCAGCTGAATCTCTCCTCTGGCAAGAGAAGGCTTCAGGATATTGGAAGCATCAATTGCTCCCTCCGCACCGCCGGCACCTATGATCGTATGCAGTTCATCCAGAAAAAGAATAATATCGCCATCCTCAATCACTTCCTTAATGACTTTCTTAATCCTCTCTTCAAATTCGCCACGATATTTACTGCCTGCGACCATACCGGACAAGTCCAGTGTCAGTACTCTCTTATTCTGCACAGTGAAAGGTACATCCCCATTTGCAATTCTCGCTGCCAGTCCTTCTACAACTGCAGTCTTGCCGACTCCCGGCTCACCGATCAGACACGGGTTGTTCTTTGTTCTCCGGCTCAGTATCTGTATCACTCGTGTTATTTCATCTTCCCTGCCAATTACCGGATCTAATTTACCATCCCTTGCTAATGCAGTCAGATCCCGGCTGTATTGCTCCAAGGTGGATGCACCGCCCTTTTTCTTATTTTGTTTTCTGCTTAAATCTTCTTTATAAAGTGCACCGTCTTCTCCCATAGCCACCAGCACATCCACATATAGCTTCTGCACCGATATTCCCATGGTATTCAGCAGTCTGACTGCCACATTTTCTCCCTCTTTTAAGAGTGCCAACAATATATGCTCGGTACCGGTCTTATCACTGTGAAAACGTTCTGCCTGCCTGTGCGCTTCCTCCAAAATACTCTGTGCCCTCGGTGAGTACCCATCTCTTTCGGCAATCAGCACAGAGCTTTCCGGTACAATAAGATCCTTGATCATTTCCTTAAGCTGTACAGGATCGACTTTATTATTCTGTAAAACAGTTGCCGCTACGCCCGTATTCTCCCGAAGTAAACCAAGAAGGATATGTTCACTTCCCACATAACTCTGTCTCAAGCTTCTGGCTGCTCTCTCGGCTAACATCAATGCTGCTTTGGCCTTATCCGTAAATTGTGGCTGCATCAATCATCCATCCCTTTCCCGTAATCTTCATAGATTTCATCTATAAGAGCATGCACTTCTTCCCTGGAAATATTCTTACAACTTGCTTTGGCCAGTGTTACAAGCAGATCATTGCGCACATCCTCCATGGCCTTAAGTTTATCCGCATCGACTGCAATCATAACACCTTTTCTACGGTCGACCTTTACATACCCTTCCTGCCGTAACACAGTATATGCTTTATTGACCGTATGCATGTTGATTCCGATATGATCTGCCAGTTGTCTGACAGACGGAAGCATATCACCCTCCCTGAACCTGGAGGCAGCTATTCCCATAATAATCTGGTTCCTCAACTGCATATAGATTGCTTCATCACTGTTAAAATCTATTTCTATGAACATTTCCACTCAGTCCTGTTTATCTCAAATCCTTATCATCCATATTTAAAAACTCGAACTCAAAATCATCATCATCTAAAAGAAAATTCTTAGCCTTACGCTTCGCTTCTGCCTTGGCTGCCGGCTTCACATCCGGTTCTTCCTCATAAGTAACTTCCTGTACGACAGACTTTCTCTCTGCTTTCTGTCTGCCGTTTGTCTCCTCTTTTACAGACTTTCTGCATGATGCTCTCTCACTTTCTTCCGGCATCCTGCTTACCGTATCTTCAGAACGCACCTTTCTTCTGACCGGACGAACCTCTTCCTCAGGCTCCTCTTCGTCCTCTTCCTCTTCCTCCTCATCATCGTCGTCTTCTTCTTCGTAATCCTCATAATACGCATTACGTAATTTAAACACCATGATGATAACGGTTGTAATCAGTGCTACAAGCAAAACTACAAGAACAACGATAATAATACGCTGTTTTACCACAGTATCTGTATCTGCAGACTGACCGTCAGCCTGTGCCAGCGCTGCTGCCTCCAGAATTGGCTCAAGCTTCTGTTTGTACTGATTCACATTATCATACAGATACCACACATATTCATTGCCGTCCTGTTCGTATTTCAACTCATAGTCATTATTGACATTTTCTTCCTGTACAGGCTCCTCCACAGGCTCTTCGGATACCTCTTCTTCCACCGGAAGCATATCCCCCAGGGTTACCAGATCAGACCGTACAAATCCGGTCTTCTCAGCACCGTTATTTCCTGTAAAAGTTACATAATACCACACCTTGCCGTCACTTCCATTGGACTGACCGCTGACAACCAGCTGTCTGCCCTCTTCCAGTCTCTCTACCACATCATTATTGGTAGAAGGTGCTGTTCTGATTTTGGCCGCCTCCACGGCAATAGTAGCATACTGGGCATCCATCACTGTTTCTGCCTGGGTTTCGGCGCCATCAGCCATAGATGTGCCTGCTGTTGATGCCGTATCATCCGTTGTGCTCTCACTCTGGCTTTCCGAGGTATCCGCCGTATCATTGACTACACTTTCTACTTCACCGCCCTCATTCTTAACCAGATCAGAACGAATATAGCCCAACGTATTACCATCCACATATACCCGATACCATACAGCGCCGGACGCATCTGTTGTCTTATCCTTAATAGTAATCTTCTTTCCTTCCGAGGAACTGCCGATTACCTCACTGTCAGTATCCGGTTTTTCCCTTATATAAGCTGTCTTGGCAGTTACCGTACCTTCAGAATTTGCCAAAGCGACAGCTGGATTACACCACACTGCTGCTATCATGCAGGCTGCCGTTACACAACCCATTATCAATTCTTTCTTCTTAAGCATTTTCATTCTAATAACCATGCCTTTCTCTTTTCCAAACTTCATATATGCCTCAGCATTCCCTTGTGAACCGCTTGGAACCGTCTTCTCCCACAGGCCGTTGGGTACTAAAACCGCTAAAATTACCGGAATGATTCGTTCTTGCCTGTGCTTCCAGATTTCTATGATAATTCATTTCACACTTCGGGCACAACCGACCCGCACGAATGCTGGCACCACACATTTCACACTGTAGAAATGCTTTAGAGGCCAGTGCAATCTCCAGACGGGATTCCTTGAGCATATCCCTGATGGACTTCTGACTTACTCCGGTTGCTGCAGACACATGTGCAGCAGTCGCCCCGTTATGCTTCTCTAAATAGTTTCGTACCTTGCCATAATCATCATATTCCAGACGACCGCATTCCTCACATTGGTATTCTCCTACCCCTTTAAAAATCATGACGCCTCCGCACTCATTGCAGATGGTAGGTCTGTTATAAGTATTAATCTCCAGATATTCCCTGCGAAACTGTTCTACTTTATCTACTTGATCTCCCATATGGACCAGCCCCTCCCGAGCAGTATATCCCAACCTATGCTTCATCGATAGCCTTTCCGATATCTGTTCTCATGTATTTATTATCAAAAGTTACCCATTTCGTTGCCTCATAGGCATTTGTTCTTGCCTCCTGCAGCGTAGCACCGGTTGCTGTTACACCCAGCACACGTCCGCCATTGGTGACGATTCCCTGATCAGTCAGTTTGGTTCCGGCATGGAAACAATAGTATCCTTCCTTCCCGTCAAAATTCTCTAAACCTTTGATGGGAAATCCCTTCTCATAGGAAACCGGATAACCTTGTGATGCTAACACTACACAGACAGCAGCATTATCTTCAAACTGCAGATCCACCTGATCCAGTGTGCCGTCAATACAGGCTTCCATCACTTCTATGATGTCATTCTTCATACGAGGCAGAACAACCTGCGCTTCCGGGTCACCGAATCTTGCATTGTACTCCAATACTCGCGGTCCCTTCTCCGTAAGCATCAGTCCAAAGAAGATAACCCCTTTAAAAGGTCTTCCTTCCGATGCCATGGCATCCACTGTCGGCTGATAAACATATTTCTGACAAAAATCATCTACTTCTTTTGTATAGAAAGGGCTGGGCGAGAAATTGCCCATACCGCCTGTATTCAATCCCTGATCTCCATCCAACGCACGCTTATGATCCTGAGCCGAGGACATGATCTTGATGGTTTTACCATCCACAAAGGAAAGCACGGAAACCTCGCGTCCGGTCATAAACTCCTCAATAACCATACGATTACCGGCTGTACCGAATTTCTTATCCTCCATAATGGTCTTAACGCCTTCCTTAGCCTCTTCCAGCGTCTCACAGATCAGAACGCCCTTACCAAGTGCCAGCCCGTCCGCTTTTAAGACAACCGGCATTTCAACTGTTTCCAGATAAGCTAACGCCTTCTGCGGATCATCAAAATTCTCTTAGGCTGCCGTAGGGATATTATATTTTTTCATTAGGTCTTTAGAGAAAGCCTTGCTGCCCTCCAGAATAGCTGCATTCTTACGAGGACCAAATACCCGCAGTCCTGCTGCTTCCATCTCATCTACCAGACCGCCCACCAGAGGATCATCCATACCGACGATCGTCAGATCGATTGCCTTCTCTTTGGCAAAAGTAACCAGCTTATCAAATTCCATGGCACCGATGGGAACGCATTCCGCAATCTGCCCGATTCCCGCATTACCCGGCGCACAATATATCTTATCTACTTTTGGGCTCCCGGCAACACTGGTTGCTATGGCATGCTCTCTGCCGCCGCTTCCTACAATCAATACTTTCATCAGGTATTCCTGCCTTTCCTTATCTGTTCAAGTTTTATACAATCCGGCATGTACAATCAGGATATATGTACTTTACCGTCTGTTACCGTCACTTTACCGTTTGCGATCAGGTCAATGCTCTGCGGCAAAATAATCCATTCCGCTTCTTCCATGACTCTTCGCTGCAGCACTTCCGGTGTATCACCTTCCTGCACCGCCACAGACTTCTGCATAATGATCGGACCGGTATCTGTTCCCTCGTCCACAAAATGCACCGTTGCTCCCGTAATTTT
>JALETS010000152.1 GCA_022781395.1 Lachnospiraceae bacterium
TCTGTAGCTTTCCCGTTACCGTCCACATCTTCTGACATACCTGTCACATTTTCATCTGTGCCGGTTGCTCCGGTATCCACCGTCACGTTGGTATCCGTATCTCCTGTTTCCACCGTTACATCAGCCTTCACATCTCCGACACTCGCTGCATCATTGCCACAGGCTGTCAAAAGCATGACCGCCATAAGTAATGCGCTTATTAAAATGCTGCTTTGCTTTTTCATAATGTTATACTCTCTCCTTATGAAATAATATTATCTATGTAATTGCGAAACTTAGCCTGTTTTTTGAATCGTTGTACCAGATTAACATTTCAACGCAGGCACGCTCTCGCTACGTTTCGCTCGTAGCGGTACATAAGGTGCTAAAATACAGCACCTAAGTACCGACGGCTACACAGTACCTTGCTTATGAATATGTTAATCTTTACAACTCATTCAAGAACAATTGATAGTTTCGCAATTATCTATATATCAATGCAAGCTATCGACTGCCTCCTTGGCATGCTGCACCAGAAGCTGCTGAATCCCTTCGAATTCTCCCAGACCGCGTACCACAGGCACTACTTCATAGCCTGCTGCCTCAAAGATGGTCTTCCAGGAGCCCTCTTCGTCTCCTGCCATATCGTTATTCGCATGATCACCGGCTACAATCATTAAAGGCATCAGCACAACTCTTGTATATTCGCCCTCCTGTACTTTAGCCAGGACATCGTCCAAAGAGGGTTCTGCCTCAACAGTACCTACATAATAATGCTCATAGCCCGCCTCGGTCAGAAGATCCTGCATCTTGCCGTATACCTGATTGGAATCCGCTTCCGTACCATGGCCCATAAAGCAGATTGCCGTATTACCATCATCATACTCAGCCGTTTCAGCGGTAATAACCTCCATGACAGTCTTGAAATCCTCATCTGAAGTCAGCAGGGGCTTACCGATGGCAATCTGCTCAAAAGCATCCGCATACTGTGCCACTTCATCCACCACATCATTGTATTCCAATCCATCCATTAAATGTGTTGGCTGGACTACCAGCTTCTTAACCCCGTTTGCTACCGCCCGGTCGAGGGCTTCTCCTACATTGTCGATTACCTCGCCGTCACGGCTTTTTACATGGTCAATAATGATCTGACTTGTAAAGCCACGTCTCACTGACCAGTCAGGGAAAGCCTCTTCCATAGCCCCCTCAATGGCACCGATAGTAAGACGGCGGCTGTCATTATAGCTGGTACCGAAGCTGATCACCATAAGCTCATTTTCACCGATTTCATCAGCATTTCTGGGATTGTCAAAAGAAGCGTCACCTGTGTCATAATTTTCTTCGTCTTCCTCTGCGGCAGCTTCCTCTGTTGCCTCTTCTGCAACTACTTCTTCTCCGGCAGCTTCCTCCTCAGTCGATTCCTCTGCCACTTCTGCCGCCTCCTCCTGTGCAGGCTCCTCTGTAGCTGTCGCAGGCTCTGTCGTTGTGCTGCCACAGCCTGCAATCACGGAAGCCGTCAGGGCTGCCACTGCCAATAATGATACGAGTTTCTTGTTTTTCATAGTCTCTCCTCCTTGTATGAACTATTGATG
Organism: Lachnospiraceae bacterium; assembly: GCA_022781395.1. Taxonomy (GTDB): domain Bacteria; phylum Bacillota; class Clostridia; order Lachnospirales; family Lachnospiraceae; genus UBA3282. The sequence continues at coordinate 1,572 of JALETS010000152.1, forward strand.
AAATGTAAAAGGATAACTGTTGCACCATAAGAAATCCGGCACAGGAAATCGGTGCAAAACACGATGTGCAAAATACAATATGCATTCTGCACATGCAATAGAATCATACAGAAAGAAGCCCCATCTTCCGTACACATAAATGCATACAAAAACATGGGGAAATCATCTTACAATCGGCACAATCAAGCACTCGTGATTTGGAATCATCATTCCCGTACCAACAACCGGCAGGTTTCCTGGCTTACAGATCATCACATATCATCGCCTTCCCGATCTTCTCAGTGACTGTGCTGTGCACACTGATGATATATTCCCTGCTTACAGTGACGAGTTCGTACAGGACTTGCACCTGTTTCCCTTTTACCCGCTATCCTCACATGGTCGTGATATAGCGGCACCGACTGCTTTCTTATGAAGTTATCTGTCCGGCCGCAGGCAACTATTACCATTGGCTAAACTGAATATCATACTACCATTATGTTCTGTAAAAAACAAGCAATTTTTATTTCTAAGAACGGCTTCCCAGTTCCAGCACAGCCTTAATATGTGCCATTACATGTTCATAACCGCCCTCAGAATGGGGCAGAATGCAATTCGTACAGTCCTTAACCCCCTTCTCCGTATAACGGAAGTTACCGCCGCATTTCTCTCCCAGTGCATAAAGCGGGCAATAACAGAACAGACAGTTGAAGTCCTCTGCATTGTCTACCTTATGACAGGGATAATAGGCACAGCTTTTGTTACTGAAATATTGCGCGTTGTTCTCTTTCATTTCAATCTGTCACTCAATGAGCTTCCTGTTTAATCTTCATAGTCAAACCGATACGCTTCTTCGCCACATCTACCGTAAGCACCTGGACATCTACCACATCACCCACACTGACTGCTTCCAGCGGATGCTTGATATATCTGTCCGTAATCTGGGAAATGTGTACCAGTCCGTCCTGATGTACTCCGATATCTACAAATACACCAAAGTCGATGACGTTGCGAACAGTTCCCTTAAGAATCATGCCCGGTTTTAAATCCTTCATATCCAGGACATCACTCCGAAGAATCGGATCCGGCATATCATCACGGGGATCTCTGGCCGGTTTCTCCAGCTCTTTTAAGATATCTGTCAACGTAATCTCGCCGATACCAAGTTCCTCGGCAAGCTTCTTCTTATCCTTAATCTTCTTTTCCAGGCTACTGACAGTCACTTCTGCCTTACTATCAGCCTTTCCTTTTGTGACATTCATGTCATCATCCGGTCCTTCCAGCACCATGCCGCCCATAGCTGCTGCCAGTGCTTTACCCATAGCAGTGTTGGTGTTGCGGATGACCATCTGCTTCTGCGGCTTCTTCTTTTCTTTTGCAGGAACCTTCTTACCGGCTGCCTTCTCTGCTGCCGCTCTCTTCTGAGCCTCCTTCACGTCCTCCATGGTCAGCCCCATCTTATCCAGAAGCTTCTTAGCTGCCTCATAAGATTCCGGATGCACGCTGGTGGCATCAAGCGGATTGTCGCC
>JALETS010000006.1 GCA_022781395.1 Lachnospiraceae bacterium
AAAATGGCCAGAGGTGAGATGGTTCGGTTTATGGCAGAGAAGCAGATCGAAAATCCGGAAGACATCAAAGCTTTTAACCGGCTGGGATATGTGTTTAGGCAGGAGCTGTCATCAGAAACGGAATTTGTGTTTGAAAGGCTGCACTGAAGAAATTTTGAGAGGAAAAGTATATGGGATTTTTGGAAAAGGTTTCGATCGACAGAGGAGATATTACAAGACTTCCTGTGGATGCCATTGTGAACGCGGCAAACAGAACGCTGTTGGGTGGCGGAGGCGTTGATGGTGCAATTCACCGGGTTGCCGGTCGCGAACTGTTGGAGGAGTGCAAGACACTTCATGGTTGTGATACCGGAGAAGCAAAGATTACCGGAGGATACCGGCTTCCCGCGAAGTATGTCATTCACACGGTCGGTCCTGTTTATGCAGGCAGGCCGGAAGATGAAAGGGATTTGTATCATTGTTACTGGAATTCATTAAGCCTTGCCCGGGAGCATGCTATTCATAGCATTGCTTTTCCGGCAATATCAACAGGCGTGTATGGTTATCCGGTTTTGGAGGCAACACAGATTGCGGTTAAGGCTGTATCGGATTGGCTTGAGCAAAATAAGGAATACAGTATTACTGTGATTTTTTCATGTTTTGATGATAAGACATACCGGATATATCAGGAGGTATTGAGAGAAACGGAGACAAAACTAGGGAAACAGAAGAAATAACCAAAATTTGTTGAGGAAGAATTATGTTTGCATTTTTAAAAGGAAGTAAGAAAAACAAAGAGCTGGAAACAATCATTGCACGTATTGATTCCAACGTATCCAATAATTATAAAGATGCCGCGCAGGATGCGTTACAGGAATTTGAGGATAAACTGCAGGAATTCATCGCCGCGGGGACACTAAATGATAAGCAGAAAACAGAGTATGAATCCCGCTTGGCGTCATATCGGGATAATATGAAGGAATTTACCCATAAGGACCAAAAGCCTTATTGGAATTGAATGGATATGATAAAATATGGAAATAACAATCCTATGTAACGAGAGATAACATGTAACATAGCTTTACAAAAGAGGAAAGATTATGGAGAAAGAAATAAGCAGACAGCAACTGCTGATTACAATGTTTTCTATTTTTTTGACCGGCTGCATTATGGGCTGGGTTTATGAAATGGGATTTTATCGGATTAATGACGGACACTTTGTGAAGCGAGGACAGGGATTCGGTCCCTGGCTTCCCATCTATGGTGTGGGAGCATTGGCAATAACGATACTGCTATACAGATTCAAGAACAATCCTGTTATTGTATTCATTGGAAGCGGTGCTGTGGCCGGAGTCATTGAGTTTGCGGTTGGATGGTCTTTGTTTCATTTCTGCAATGGACTGCGATTATGGGATTATAACGTTGAAATATGGAATTGGGGCAATGTGGGCGGATATATCTGCTTCCGCTCTATACTGATTTTCAGTTTTGCCGGATTGCTCTGTGTTTACATTATTATTCCCAAGATTTATGAACTGACGCAGAGGACAGAAAGAATGCTTCTGACGGCGACAACGTTTTTGCTGGGAGTACTTCTGACCATTGATATTATTGTGGGATATATGATCAGGCCCTTGACAAGAATCTTAATACAAAAATTCTAATAAAAATAGTATGGATATGTCGTACCGTTTACCCTTGCTGAATCGGGTAAACGGTATTTTTGGGCTGGAAAATTGCTGAAGAACAGGAATACAATCGCAGTTTATACTTTTTTAAGAATTTTTATTAGCACTCCCTATTGACGAGTGCTAATTGCAGTGTTATAACACATATATAACAAATAAAACATTAACCGAAAGGGAGGATGACATATGTTAATGCCTAGTTTATTTCATGATGATTTTGATTTATTTTATAGGGATCCTTGGTTTGGAGGATTTGATGACCGGGAATTCAGGAATGCGGAGAAGAAGCTGTATGGTCACAGAGCGAACAATGTGATGAATACAGATATCAAGGAATCCGATACCGGATACGAGCTGGAAATCGATCTTCCGGGCTTTAGCAAGGAAGAGGTCACCGTTGAACTGCAGGATGGTTATCTGACCGTCAGCGCAGCCAAGGGATTTGATAAGAATGAAGCGGAATCGGAAGAAGAGGCTAAGAAAGGAAATTATATCCGCCGTGAGCGTTACAGCGGAGCGTGCCGGAGAAGCTTTTATGTAGGAGAAGATGTTACGCAGGAGGATATCAAGGCAAGCTTTAAGCATGGTATCTTAACACTTAACATTCCCAAGAAAGATGCGAAGGCTGTTCAGTCTAAGAATTATATTACGATTGAAGGGTAATTCGGCATGATAGCAGAAAAGCTTGCTGCCTCGGTTTGGGGCAGTAGGCTTTTCGCGCAATTGAAAAACGTTCAGGCAGTAGTGACAGGTC
>JALETS010000031.1 GCA_022781395.1 Lachnospiraceae bacterium
GAAATGGAGCGTTTGCGCTTAGAACGGATGGGATTTATTTTTCAGAAGGCTAATTTTTTAAAGAATCTGTCCATAGAAGATAATATTGTATTTCCGGCTTTTCAGGCGGGAGAAATAAGCCGTGGGGAAATCGTAAAGGAAGCGGAAACGCTGATGGAGCAGATGGGAATCCGTCAGATAGCGGATCATGATATCCGTAAAGTATCCGGCGGTCAGTTGCAGCGTGCGGCCATCTGCAGGGCTATGATCAATCACCCGGCAATCCTTCTGGGTGATGAGCCGACAGGGGCACTGAATTCTTCTGCTACCAAAGAAGTGATGGACATTCTGAATGAAATCAACAGCCGGGGAACTACGGTGTTACTGGTCACTCATGATGCTAAAGTAGCTGCCAGGGCAGACCGCGTCATCTATCTGGAGGATGGAAGGGTGAAAGAAAATCTGGAGCTTGGAAGATTTGTGAAGGAAGATATGGCAAAGCGGGAAGACAGTCTGAAAATCTGGTTAGAGAAAATGGGATTTTAGCACAATATGAGTGAGTGTTGCCGGAAACATAACAGGGAATGAAATGCATTTTATGGTTAATTTTTGTAACTCATCGCAAAAAGCTGGAAAAAGAATATGGAATCTGATAACGTTGACGTGTCATCCGAAAAGGGTACAGAAAGGCAAGGTATTAGTATGAAAATACATAGATTATCCGTTGATACGGCAACACTTGCGTATGCTATATTCGGCAGCGGTAAGATTGATATGGTGATTGAAATGGGCCTAGGTGCAGTTATGGGAGAATGGTGGAATCTGGCCAGGCGGTTGAGTGCACATCATACCATTTTGCTGTATGAGCGTGCCGGATATGGTTCCAGCAGCATGTCGACGTTGGAGCGCACACCGGAAAATATTGCCAGGGAGCTGTATATCCTGATGCAGCAATTAGGATGCGACGATCAGGTAACTTTTCTGGCACATTCCCAGGGAGGGTTGTATGCTCAGCAATTTGCACGTTTGTATCCCTCCTTTGTCAGAAAGCTGGTTTTACTGGATCCGCTTTCTCCTGAAGATAACCGGTTTCGTAGCGAATTGACAGCATCGGAATTTAAAAAGAGCGGTGCGGATAAGACTGCAGGGCTTCGGATTAACCTGTGGCTGTCCCGTCTGCATATGGGATGGCTGGTTCGTAAGATGATGAGCGCAGCACCGCCGTTTTATTATTGTAACGGTTTTTCCGAGGAACAGAAGGAATATATCCTCGCAGCGATCAGTAAGCCGCAGATCTATGAGACTGCTTTGGAAGAATATCAAAAGGCTCATGATCCGGAGATATTGAAGGGGCTGAAGGGAGCAGAAGGATTCCCGCAGATCCCGGTGGTACTGATTACCCATGATTCTAAGATAGAAGAGAAGGAAATCATGGATTTCGGGGGAGCCTCCAAAGAAGAAGCGGAGATAATAGAGAAGATGTGGCAGGAGATCATGTGTGAGTATCTGACCTTTTCCTCACAGAGTACACATCTTCGTGCTACTAACAGCAGCCATTATATTCATCTGACGGATGGGGAACTGGTTTATGAATTATTAATGAAAAAATAAATAAATGAAAATTATGTATTGACTCGTACCTTAGGGGAGACCTTAGGATATCCTCATAAGGAGGATATGAGATATGAGTACATGCATTGAAGTAAGAAATCTTACAAAGTCTTTCAGTGGAAGAACTGTTGTAAAAGACCTGTCTTTTGAAGTGCAGAAGCAGGAAGTGTTCGGACTTCTGAGACATAATGGTGCCGGAAAGAGTACCACGATCGAATCGATACTCGGTCTGAAAAAGGCTGACAGCGGTAGCGTAAAGGTATTTGGGAAGGAGCCCCGTAAGAATCGTAAGGAAATCTTTGAGCGTGTGGGAGTACAGTTACAGGCGTCTCATTATCAGAACAGCATCAGAGTAAAGGAAATCTGTCAGGAGATATCCGTTCTGTACAAACAGCCGGCAGATTACCGGGAGCTTTTGCACAAATTTAAACTGGAGCAGTTTGAGAATGCGCAGGTGAATAAGCTGTCGGGAGGAGAACGGCAGAAGCTGTCCGTTGTTCTGGCTCTGATACCGAAACCGGAGATTGTATTTCTGGACGAGCTTACGACAGGACTGGACACGGCAGCCAGAAGAGAGGTATGGAAAACATTAAAAGAACTGAAAGAGGAAGGAACGACAATCTTTCTGACGACTCATTACATGGAGGAGGCAGAAAGTCTGTGCGACCGAATCTGCCTGATCAAAGAAGGCGTCAAAGTGATCGAAGGAACTGTGGAAGAAGTGATCCAAAAGAGTCCCTACGATAATCTGGAAGAAGCGTATCTTTGGCATATGGGAGAGGAGGCCGTATTATGAGAAAATTTCTAAAGTTATATTCTATCGAACAGAAGCTGGCATTTCGTTCAGCAGATATGATCATTTTTGGTATTGCGATGCCGGTAGGTATCCTTGCGCTGATTTCTATTGTGGCAGGCGGTAAAATGGCAGGTGACACCGGATATACATTTCTGGACAGTGCATTTGCATCCCTGATCGCGGTCGGTATCTGCGCCTGTGCGTTTATGGGAATTCCATTGACAATCGCCGACTATCGGGATAAAAAGATATTAAAGCACTTTTTTGTCACACCCTGCAGTCCTGTGTGGATGCTTGGGGCGAATGTAATATGCGGTGCGGTTATGGCGATTCTGTCAGCGGTTGCGGTTACCCTGGTTTCGGTGGTTGTATTCGGTTACCGGATGAAGGGAAGTGTTCTTCTGTTTATCATAATGTGGTTTTTGACCCTGATTTCCATGTTGAGTATTGGTTTATTAATGGCCAGTCTTTGCAGAACTGTGAAGGCAGCAAATGCAGTTACCAGTCTGGTATATTTCCCGATGTTGTTTCTGTCAGGAGCTACGATTCCTTTTGAATTATTCCCGGAGGGACTTCAGAAAGTGGCTACCGTACTTCCCCTGACGCAGGGAATCAAGCTGATGAAAGAGGCTTCTATGGGGATGCAGACAGAGGGAGCAGTGTGGCGAATCGTGCTCCTGATAGGGATTACGTTAGTGTGCACGGCAATTTCCATAAAGACATTTCGTTGGGAATAAGAGATGGAGGTAATGGGGAATGAGAATGTATCAGGAACATGAGTATTGTAAAGAGAAAGAAGCCCCGGCATTATATAGGATCGGTATGTTTGCGGCTATGAATCACGTCACCATCAAAACGCTGCGACATTATGATGAGCAGGGGCTTTTAAAGCCTATGTATGTAGATGAAGTGAATGGATATCGTTATTATCTGGCGAGTCAGATTGCTGATCTGCACCAGATCCTCGCGCTGAAGAATATGGGGTTTTCTCTGGAGGATATTCGTGCGATTCAGAATGGTAAACCGGAGAAGGAATTACTGTTATCCAAGAAACAGGAAATCTTAAGAGAAATTGCACAGCTCACTTCTAAACTGGCATTTGTGGAAAGCTATCTGGCAGAGGAACGGATGGAACTGTCCGCACCGGTACTGAT
>JALETS010000035.1 GCA_022781395.1 Lachnospiraceae bacterium
ACACTGTCACGAATTACTCATATTCCTCCAGTCTCTCGCATCTATTCAACACAATATAGACTACATTCCTATAATCCGAATTCTCTAAGCAGTTGTTCCTGGTACTTCTTATCTTTGGCTGCCCGAAGCAAATCCTCAGTACGGTTTTGCTCTAATAGCATAACCGTAAGCCTGTTCATACGTTGAATTCCTTCCTGTAGTCCATTGGCATGTCCATCTGCGTGACCCTCTTCATAGCCTTCCTTCTTAATGGTTCTCTCATATTTCTCTACATCAAATTCATCCAGCAACATTCCCAAAACCTCCGACCTGTATTTCTTCAGGAACTCTGACAGGATGCCATGCTCAATGCAGCACTCGACTGCTTCCTCCAGTGCCTCCTGCATGGGCTTTCCCTCTGCCGCATACTCCCTGGACACTGCCACGAACTGTGCATATTCTGCAAGTGTCCGGCACTTCTCCATCAAAGCCTTATTATGTCCATGGTTGATATTTAACATCCGCACTGTCAGTTCCACGTCCGCTTGCCGTTCCTTGTTCTCAAAGGCATCTGACAGTTTCAGTATCTGCTCTTCCGGTGCCTCCGCTTCCCCATTGTAGAAAACAACACACTGTGGGGTAGGCAGGGATATCTGCTTAGTTCCGTAGATGCTTTCCTCTGCCTGCTCTACGATCTGCTGGTATTCCTCAGCCAGATAGATTAGAAATCGCACAGGCAGATTCGGGTTATAAGTGCTCTGATGTTCATACAAGTTCAGTGTCCCTGTAATAACAAAGGCCAGGTCATTCTTCATAACGATATAAACCGCGTTCTCAATGGTTACGATCTGCAGTCTGGATGCATCCTTATAATCCGTACTGTTCAGCGCATTGTACAACTGCAGCAATGCTTCCCTATCTTTCTCGAACAGGAACCGGAACAGTCTGTCCTTCGTCTGTCGGTACACCTTATGCCTGCCCCGCCGGACAAACCACCTTGTCCGAAAATAGTTTTTCTTACTCTTCATACTGTATCCTCCCATATACCGGCAGGATACCGGGCCGCTTGTGCGCTTCCCTTTTTCCAGTTCCTGCCTTATTTGATTAAAAGTAAAAGAAAATCTGACAGAAACTGTCTGAATGTACGAGATGTACATTATTTAGAATTTCTCTGATGGTTATATCATAGAATATGCTTTCTTATTTGTCAACCAAAAATTTTAAGATGTGTTATCGTTATTTCGTTTATTCAGTCATTTGATGATCTCTTATCTTTAAAACAGCAACGACACATTCCCTAAACAAAAAACCCTGATCAAACCAATCAACAACAGATGTGCCGGATAATACAGATAAAAGAGCCACTTCATCCATCCGGCCTTGCCACGTTGACCATTATATTGTTTCAATATAGGATATACCATAAGTACTCCAATCTGAACCAGTGCATATCCTTTGCTTACAAAGAAAAAGGAAACGGCTGCATAACACGCTACATATACGATAATGGATTTCATCTGCTCTTTCAGATTACCGCGCCTTGCATACATATCTACGATTGCCAGAACCGCAATACAGCTCCAGTCTGCCGGAAAAGCAAGCAGGATTAACACTGTGATGGCTAATGTCTTCTGCCAATCTTTAAGATTATCAGCCCTATATCGAATCCACAGCACAACAACAGCCAGGAACAGCGGCCACATAACGCTGGTTTGATTAAATATACCCGTCGATAAAGGTATCGGATTTATTCCGAAAGCAAAGCAATAGGCAAAATGAGATATTACCGCAAACAGAAGCATTCTTTGCATATACTTCTTAACATTCTTTGTATAATAAAACCCTTCACAAACAAAGAACCACATGATCGGCGCAGTTACTCGTCCGATCAGATGTAAGCCTATTGCCACCGGCTCTATTGGGAAACCCGGAAAGAATAAATCCGATACATGATCTATGGTCATGGCAATAATAGCAATCAACTTGATATGGTTCGCATTCAGTATCTTATTTTTCTCCGCTACTTTTTCCACCTATCTATCTTCCTCCGATTTATATATGTATTATCATTATTCTGTCATGATAGATTTTATCATATCCTATTTACTTTGGAGTTACAACCAACCCAACATAAGATGCTAAATTTAAACAGTATGATGCAAAACATATAGATAAGTTACAGAAAAAGAGACCAATACATTGCATCATATCAGCATCTGTATCAGTCTCTTTATGACTACTTTACAATCGCATAAGTTTCTCTGGCAATGGCAAGTTCCTCGTTAGTGGGAATCACAAGCACTTTTGTTTTGGAATCCGGTGTAGTAATAACCAAATCCTTTCCACGCTTTCCGTTCTGTTCTTCATCCAGTGTAATGCCCAGATATCCAAGCCGTTTACAGATAAGGTTCCTGACCAGAGGACTGTTCTCACCCAGTCCGGCGGTAAAGCAGATACCATCCACTCCGTTCATAGCAGCCACATATGCTCCGATATATTTTGCCACACGGTATGCGAAAGATTCCATTGTACGTACACTTGCTTCTTGTCCTTCCAGATAAGCATCCTCGAGATCCCGGAAGTCGGAAGAAAAGTTGTCTGACAGACCCAATACACCTGACTTTTTGTTCAGAATCGTCATGATCTCATCAATAGATTTTCCCTCTTTATGAGCCAAAAATTCGATAATCGCCGGATCTATATCACCGGAACGGGTTCCCATGATCAAGCCTTCCAACGGAGTCAGTCCCATGGATGTATCAATACATTTGCCGTTCTGCACCGCAGATACGCTGGCACCATTTCCAAGATGACAGACGATCAGCTTA
>JALETS010000056.1 GCA_022781395.1 Lachnospiraceae bacterium
TGGCCGATTCCTACATACGGCGAGTTAATGTTTGAAATTTAGTTTCATTTTGATTCCTCCCTGAGACGGATAAGAGATTATCCGCCTCAATTTTTGTTTGTAGATTTAAGAGACATTTATGAGAGAAAACCGTATGAGAGAAAACTATTGGCAAGGTGTTGCCATTCTTTATTGTCTATGATATAATTCACGAATAAGCAGTTATTTCTAAACGTATTCATTGTATATCTTTTTCTGTTTATTCTTTAGATTCCTGCTTATAATCCAAACAATCATCAGGCAGGAGTCGCAAAACAAGGGAAGAAGTAAAGGGTGCCATAGCTCCTGCCAGCGCAAAGGAGGAGACCATATGGCAAAAAACTATGAGGAACTGAAACTGTCCGATGACTTTATGTTCGGCAAGGTCATGGAGGACGGAGTGTTGTGCCAGGAGGTACTGGAATGCCTGCTGGGGAAACCCGTGGGAGAACTGACGGAAATACAGCCCCAGCGTGAATACCGTTATGCAATGGATGGAAAGCCCATCCGGCTGGATATTTATACCGGTAATGGGGAGACGGTCTATGATGCCGAGATGCAGAACCTTAACCACAAGAAGCCGGAGGATTATGATTTGCCCAGACGGAGCCGGTTCTACCAGGCAGTGATGGATACAGACCACCTGAAGAAGAACCAGTCATATCGGAGCCTGCCGGAGACTAACATCCTGTTCATCTGTACCTTCGATCCCTTTAGGAAGGGATTACCCCGGTATACCTTCCGGAACAAATGCGAGGAGATGCCGGAACTGGCCCTGCAGGATCATGCGGTAAAATATTTCTTTAACTGTACCTGTCAGAGCGAAGGAGTACCGGATGGCATACAGGCACTGTACCGGTACATAATGACGGGAGAGCCACTGGATGAGCTGACAGGAAAGCTTCATAAGGCTGTGGAAGCAGGGCGGCGCAATGAGAAATGGAGGGGTGAGTATATGAAGGAGCTTCTGCATGATGATGATATGCGAGAAGAAGGACGGGCAGAGGAAAGAGCCAATACAGAGCGTGAGAAAACCAGAGCGGATGCGCAAGAGGCCAGAGCGAATACCCAGGAAGCCAGGGCAGATGCTCTGGAAGCAAGAGTGCGTGAACTGGAAGGAATCATCAGAAACATGAAACAATAATTTTGTTACCGCTTCACAGTAGGTTATATCTTTACTGTGGAGCGGTAATTTTTTAAAACTATTGACCTTGACGTAACGTCATAGTATATACTTCCTTTATGGAAAGGGAGGAAGTATAATATGAATGATTTTATTGTAAAAGCAGTCCGTTCTGATGATATCTATCGCAAAATCCTTAATGCATCAATGAATAAAAAGGATGATATCTATCGGTATGAGTTTATGCAACAGTTTGAAAAGAAGTGGGAAATGTATCATTGTCCGTTGAAAGCAAAGCAACCCGGAGGCTATGATGTTGTAATGGCAAGTGGGATGCTTGGATATTTATTGCCACAGAAAATAGGAAAGAAGGAAGAAGCCTATATTGATGAACTGGCAGATGATAAACTATGGGCGGCTTGTGCTGCCTCGATTGAACAATCCCTGATGCAATTTGCAAATATGGGGATTGATTTGAGAGTAAAAGAATATCTGTTTACGCTTGCTCTGGCTGATCCCGAAAGCCCGTATTCTATTATGTGTGATAATTATAGCGGTGATGGAGGAATACCGGGATACATTTTCGGTTCCTTAGTGCCTTCTGCATTTACAAAATCAAGGATGCCAATTGCTCTGGCACATGAGACCAATCATAACGTTAGATTTCAATATATTAAATGGAGCAATGACATATCTCTGGGAGAATATATGATATGTGAAGGACTGGCAGAGAATTTTGCGGTATCTATTTATGGAGAGGAAAATGTCGGCCCGTGGGTCAGTAAGACAGATGAGGAAACACTGAATGAATATATAAAGCCTCTGATGCAAAGTAGTCTGGAAGTACGAGGGTTTGAAGGTATTATCGCTTATATGTATGGAGATGAGTTAGCGAAGATGCAGAATTATATTCCGGCGGGTATGCCGTATTGTGCCGGTTATGCATGCGGATATTATATGGTAAAATATTATCTGGAGAAGACGGGTAAGAATATTATTGAGGCAACGATTCTTCCGGCAGAAGAAATCCTTAAGGAGATAGACGGATTTTGGGAAGAAACAACTACATTTTAGGAAAGGTATGATTACTATTATGGAATACACAGTGCATCAACTGGCACAGCTGGCAGGCGTAACGGTCAGAACACTTCATCACTATGATCAGATAGGCATTTTGCGCCCACAGAAGAGGCAGGAAAATGGGTATCGGCTATATGGTGAGGATGAAGTAGATATATTGCAGCAAATCTTACTTTATAGGGAAATAGGATTTACATTACAGCAGATTAAAGAAATAATGAATGATCCGGATTATAGCCGTGCAGAAGTGTTATCAGAGCAGCTGGATGCATTGATTCACAAGAGAAACCGGCTGGAGCAGACAATAGCGACAGTTCAAAGGACGCTGCGCATGATGGAGGGGGAAGAGATTCTGTCTGATGAAGATAAATTTATTGGATTAAAACATTCCATTGTTGAGATGAATGAAAAGGCATTTGGCAGGGAATTGCGTACACGCTTTGGTGATGAAATCATAGATGGGGCAAATCAGAAAATGGTCAGTCTTAATACGGGAGAATGGAATGATTTATCTGTATTGGAAGGACGCATTTTTGATTTGCTTGCCAAGGCCTATCATGAAGGAGACTATAAAAGCGAAATTGCAATGGAAGCCTGTGAACTGCACAAGGAATGGATATGCTTACAATGGAAAAAAGGAACATATTCTCCTGAAATGCATATGGCGCTTGTAGAGGGGTATACTGATGATGAACGATTCCGGGCTTACTATGACAGGATAGGAGAAGGCTGTACGCTTTTTCTTCGCGATGCAATGAAGTATTTTCTGTTTTCGAAATAGGAGAAAATATGCTCTTACATTACCAAGAACTATTTTGGAGCGGTTTTTTTAAAAAAAATTTCAAAAAAATTAAGAAAGGGCTTGTCAAATTAACATTTATCCTATATAATCGTTAATTGTTGATGGGCTATCGCCAAACGGTAAGGCAACGGACTCTGACTCCGTCATTTCAAGGTTCGAATCCTTGTAGCCCAGCTTGGAACCTCGAAAGAAATTTTTTCGAGGTTTTTTTGCGCCAAAAGTTTGACTATGGATTTTTATTATCATATAATAATGATAATCATTTCTGACATCGAAAACAGGATTTGAGATGAAAGAGAGGCAATAAACTATGGCTTGGATATGCGTGTTTCAGGGAAACATGGATATCAAAATTATGATAGGCAGAGTATGTAAGGCTGTATCTTTCAGAAGAAGGATGCAGCTTTTTGTGTAATAGGAAATTGCTCGTATGTAGTGCAAAGCCAACAAGAATCGACGTAGGAGATTCTTGCAAGTTTCGCTGCCGAGCGAAACTTTTTTTGTGGAGGTAACGGTATGCAGACAAGAGTAGCAACCATTAGTATCATTATAGAGAATATGGAATCGGTGGAGAAACTAAATACACTTTTGCATGAGTATGGACAGTATATTATAGGAAGAATGGGTCTGCCTTACCGCAAATGTAATATTCATATCATCAGTGTGGCGATTGATGCACCTCAGGATGCGATCAATGCGCTGTCAGGTAAGATTGGCAAGCTGCCGGGGGTAAACAGTAAGATTGCTTATTCCAGTATCGTGTGCGAGTCGGACGAGGCGGGAGAGGATTCTGTATGAAGGAACTGATTGAGAAATTGGCAATAGAGCATGACCTGGCAGACAATGAGTGGCAGCAGCTGATTGAGGGTAAATATGACAGGACGTTACTCTATGCAAGGGCTGATGAAATACGTAGACAGAATTACGGAACGGATGTCTATATCAGGGGATTGATAGAGATATCCAGCTATTGCAGAAATGATTGTCTATACTGTGGTATCCGCAGAAGTAACATGCATGCGGAACGATACCGGTTATCTAAGGAGCAGATATTGGAGTGTTGCAAAACCGGATATCGGTTAGGTTTCCGTACCTTTGTGATGCAGGGCGGAGAGGATGCTTATTTTACCACGGAATATGTGGCAGAGATCGTAGAAGAGATTAAGAAGCGGTATCCTGACTGTGCGGTTACGCTTTCCCTGGGAGAACGAGAGAAGGCAGATTATCAGATCTGGTATGATGCGGGGGCAGACCGTTATCTGTTGCGGCATGAGACGGCAGGAAGGGCGCATTATGGGAAATTGCATCCGCCGGAATTAAGCTATGACCATAGGATGCAGTGTCTATATGATCTCAAAGATATCGGCTATCAGGTGGGATGCGGCTTTATGGTGGAATCGCCTTATCAGACCGTGGATGATTTGATTGCGGATATGCGGTTCCTTAGAAAATTCCAGCCCCACATGGTTGGCATCGGGCCATTTATCCCGCACCATGATACTCCCTTTGCAGGCAGCTCTCAGGGAAGCCTGGAGAAGACCCTTACCATGGTAGCTTTGATCAGACTTACACTGCCGAAGGCATTGATTCCGTCCACAACAGCGCTGGGTACGATACACCCTCGTGGAAGGGAGCTGGGACTGCAGGCGGGAGCTAATGTAGTAATGCCTAATCTGTCACCGGTATCTGTGAGAAAGCAGTATTCTCTCTATGATAATAAGATATGTACAGGGGACGAGGCGGCAGAGTGTATTGAATGTATGAAAAGAAGAGTTGCTTCCGTGGGCTATCAGACAGCGGTCTCCAGAGGCGACTGGTGTGGGTAGTATATGAAATGACATGAAATATATTATACAAAGGGAAGGAAGGTAAAGTACAATGTACAATCCGAAATCATTATGTGCAGATGATTTTATTAACCATGAGGAGATTCTGGCAACGCTGGAATATGCGGAGCAGAACAAGAACAATCTGGAGCTGATCCATCAGATCCTGGAGAAGGCGAAGCCCAAAAAGCAGGGGAACTCTACGGTCTGTGCTGGCTTGAATCACAGGGAGGCTTCGGTGCTGCTGGCCTGTGAAGACCCGGAGGTACTGGAGCAGATGTATGCACTGGCAGAGGAGATCAAGCTGGCATACTACGGAAACCGTATCGTTATCTTTGCACCGCTGTATCTGTCCAATTACTGTGTCAACGGCTGTGTATACTGCCCGTATCACATGAGAAACAAGCACATTCCACGTAAGAAGCTGACACAGGAGGAAGTGAAGCAGGAGGTTATCGCTTTACAGGATATGGGACATAAACGTCTGGCGATCGAGGCAGGCGAGGATCCCCAAAATAATCCTATTGAATATATTCTGGAGTGTATCAAGACAATTTATTCCATCCAGCATAAAAACGGTGCGATCCGCCGAGTGAATGTGAACATTGCAGCGACTACGGTGGAGGAATACCGTATGCTGAAGGAAGCAGGGATTGGTACCTATATTCTGTTCCAGGAGACTTACCATAAGGAAAGTTATCTGCAACTCCATCCTACCGGGCCAAAGCATGATTACAATTATCATACGGAGGCAATGGACAGAGCCATGGAAGGTGGCATTGACGATGTGGGTCTGGGTGTGCTGTTTGGTCTGGAGCGTTATAAATATGAGTTTGCGGGCTTGTTGATGCATGCGGAGCATCTGGAGGCTGTGCATGGCGTTGGCCCTCATACCATCAGTGTGCCTCGTGTGAAAAGGGCTGATGATATCGATCCGAGTGCTTTTGATAATGGTATCAGTGACGATATTTTTGCCAAGATCTGTGCTCTGATCCGTATTGCAGTACCTTATACCGGCATGATCATCTCTACCAGAGAGAGTCAGGCAGTACGTGAGAAAGTAATCCGTCTGGGGGTATCCCAGATATCCGGTGCTTCCAGAACCTCTGTAGGAGGTTATACAGAGGAAACCCGTCCTACTGATACGGAGCAGTTTGATGTGTCCGATCAGCGTACCTTGGATGAAGTGGTCAGATGGCTGATGGAGATGGGATATATCCCTTCCTTCTGTACGGCATGCTATCGGGAAGGCAGAACGGGAGATCGTTTCATGAGTCTGTGTAAGTCGGGTCAGATTCAGAACTGTTGTCATCCCAATGCATTGATGACCTTAAAGGAATATCTGATGGACTATGCTTCCGAGGAGACCAGAGCTATCGGGGAAGCGCTGATTCAGGCAGAGCTGAACAATATTCCGAAGGAGCATGTAAGAGAGATTGCCAGAGACCATCTGGCTAAGATTGAGGAAGGAATCCGGGATTTCCGGTTCTAGGAGTGATACAGGATTAAGGGAAAATAGCGAAGAATCAGGTATACGGGAAAGGCAGATTACTATGGGAATGAATAACACACCTTCGGGAGAGAGAATTCATATCGGATTTTTCGGTAGAAGAAACGCGGGTAAGTCCAGCCTTGTCAATGCAGTAACAGGACAGGAACTGGCGGTAGTATCGGAGCAGAAGGGAACCACAACAGACCCTGTTTATAAAGCGATGGAGCTTTTACCACTGGGTCCCGTCATGATCATTGATACGCCGGGCTTTGATGATGAAGGAAGTCTGGGTGAGCTTCGTGTGAAAAAAACGAAGCAGGTTCTTAACAAAACCGATGTGGCTGTACTGGTAGTGGATGCCACAGAAGGTCTTGGACCCTGTGACAGGGAACTGATTACACTTTTCAGGCAGAAGGAGCTTCCTTATATCATAGCTGTTAATAAGGCGGATCTGACCGGAGATCCGGAAGAACTGGTGGGAAAAGTGTCTGAGCAGATAAAGGATGATGGAACCGGCAAAGAAGCCGTTGGCGGCGCATCTGCCGTGGTAGCGGTCAGTGCATTGAAGACGCAGGGAATCTATGAACTGAAGGAGACTATCGGTAAGCTGGCAGCAGAGGAAGAGAATGACAAACGACTGGTGGGAGACCTGGTAAAGCCCGGTGATCTGGTCGTTCTGGTGGTGCCGATTGATTCTGCGGCACCGAAAGGAAGGCTGATTCTTCCCCAGCAGCAGGCCATTAGGGATCTGCTGGAGGCGGGTGTTGCCTCTGCGGTCGTCAGGGAGAGCGAACTGGATGACACACTGAAACGGCTTGGACAGAAACCGGCCATGGTCATTACGGACAGTCAGGCCTTTGAAGAGGTGGCGAAGATTGTGCCGGAGGATGTGACTCTCACTTCTTTTTCCATTTTAATGGCACGTTATAAGGGGCTGCTGGATCTGGCGGTGGATGGCGTGAAGGCCATTGGTAAGCTTAAGGATGGTGACCGTGTGCTGATTTCGGAGGGATGCACTCATCACAGACAGTGTGATGATATCGGTACCGTGAAAATTCCACGGTGGCTGAAGCAGCATACCGGTAAGGAACTGATAATAGAGACTTCTTCCGGCATGGGCTTTCCGGAGGAGCTGTCCCCTTATGCGATGATTATTCATTGTGGTGGCTGTATGCTGAATGAGAAAGAGATAAGGTACCGTATGAAGTGCGCCAAAGATGCGGGAGTTTCCATCACGAACTATGGGATTGTCATCGCTTATATGAAAGGAATTTTGCAAAGAAGTATCTCCCTTTTCCCGTATCTGCATTTGTCATAGTTTTTTCAGGCGAAATGTGATATATTTATAGGTAACTGTTCGGAAGTGGTTATACAAAGGGCTTCGAAACGGTTGCCTATAATTTTTATCGTGAGTGAAAGAAGGAAAATAAGTGTATACATTTGACGGCAGAGTAAGGTACAGTGAAGTGGGCGTGGACGGCAATATGACGATTGAGTCACTTTTGGACTATTTTCAGGATGCCTCCATTTTCCATTCGGAGGATGTAGGACTTGGGGTAGACTATTTTCAGAAGGTAAATCTGGTGTGGATGTTGTCTGCCTGGCAGATCTGTGTGAACAGGCGGCCTCATTTGTGTGAAAATATCGTTATCGGCACATCGGCCTATGAATTCAAGGGATTTATGGGAAGCCGTAATTTCCTGATGAAGACGAAAGAAGGAGAAGTGCTGGCCTATGCCAATTCCATCTGGAGTCTGATGGATCTTAATAAAATGATGCCGACGAAGGTAAAGGAAGATTTTGCTTCCATTTATCATCTGGAAGAGAAGTATCCTATGGAATATGCACCGCGTAAAATTAATGTTCCGGCAAATGGCAGGAAGATGGAGCCGTTTGTGGTCAAGACGCATCATCTGGATACCAACTATCATGTCAATAATGGTCAGTATGTGCGTATGGCCATGGATTATGTTCCGGAGGATTTTGAGATCGGACAGCTTCGCGTGGAATATAAGAATCAGGCAGTATTGGATGATGTGATCCACCCGGAGGTGGCAGTCAGTGAGGATGGCAGATTGTATACAGTATCCCTGAACAATGGGGACGGGAAGTCATACAGTATTGTGGAGCTGCAGGGCAAAAGTTTTCCGGCAGATTAAAGACGGGTACTTCATAAGAATGGTTGAGAATAAGTAAGACAGAACGGAGAGACAATGATTCAATTAGGTGAAATACAGACATTACAGATTGTTAAGAAGGTAGAATTTGGTGTTTATCTGGGAGATGGAATAAACCCGGAGGAGAAGGTGCTGCTTCCTAAGAAGCAGGTGCCTGACGGAGCACAGATGGGTGATCCGGTGCAGGTGTTTGTTTATCGGGATTCCAAAGATCGGCTGATCGCCACCACCAATATGCCTAAGCTGACTCTTCACGGTGTGGCGAGAGTGAAGGTGGCACAGGTGGGCAGGATAGGTGCATTTTTAGACTGGGGTCTGGAAAAAGAGCTGTTGCTCCCTTTCAAGGAACAGACTAAGAAGGTGTCTGCCGGAGAGGAATGTCTGGTGGCACTGTATATTGATAAGAGCAGCAGATTGTGTGCAACCATGAATGTGTATCCTTATCTGGATAAGAATAGCCCATATCACAAGGATGACAGGGTAACGGGTACGGTTTATGAGATTAGTCAGAATTTCGGTGCATTTGTGGCAGTGGATGATCAGTATTCCGGATTGATCCCTAAGAAGGAGCTGTATGGAAATGTACAGATCGGGGATCGGATTGCAGCGAGAGTGACCGGGGTCAAGGAGGATGGTAAGCTGGATCTGAGCATCCGTGAGAAAGCCTATCTGCAGATAGAACAGGATGCGGAGAAGGTGCTGGATATTATAGACAGCTTTGACGGTGTTCTGCCTTTTAATGATAAGGCATCTCCGGAAGTGATCAAGAGAGAGACCCAGATGAGTAAGAATGAGTTTAAACGGGCAGTGGGACATCTGCTCAAGATGGGTAAGATTACAATAACAGAAAAGGCGATCCGGCATGAACAGTAAAAAATCCAACTGGCTTTTCCTTACAATCATATTAGTGCATTTTGCAGTGGTAGCGTTTCTACTCGTGATGGGCGACAGGATTCCGTTTGGCATTATTGCGAACCTTATAGTCAGTGAGGGCATTATAATTGTTCCGGCACTTTTTTTTCTGTTTTTGTCCGGGAGCAGACGGAATGAGATATTGCGGTTTCATAAGATTAAAATATCCAGCGCATTCATGATCGTGCTATTCACATTTCTGATTATGCCTCTTGTGACGGTTCTGAATGCAATTTCCATGTTTTTTACGGAGAATGCGGTTGTAGCCATGCAGGAAGAAATTCTGAGTGTTACATTTCCGGTTATGTTGTTTATGATTGGTATCTTTGGGCCATTCTGTGAGGAATTTGTGTTTCGTGGTATGGTTTATGGCGGATATGTGAAATCGGGAAGTCGGTTTTGGGCGATTCTTCTTTCGGCTCTCCTTTTCGGATTGATGCATATGAATTTTAATCAGGCGATTTATGCCTTTGTGATAGGACTTATGCTGTCGCTTCTGATGGAAGCCACAGGCAGTCTTTGGGCATCTATGCTGTGTCATATGATTTTCAATTCGGAACAGGTCTGCCTGATGTATTTGTCTACCAAGGTATTGGGACTTATGTCGGAGCAGGAGCTTGAGAATGTGCAGATGACACAGGAATCACTGATCGTGGCACTCAGCGGTTATCTGGTAATTGCTGCGGTCACTACACCGATTGCCTTCTGTGTTCTGGTGTGGATTGCGAAGAATGAGGGACGGGCAGAGGCGTTAAAACAGATATGGACCGGACGTGGGGAAAAGAAGGAATATATGGTAACTGTGCCTCTTGTTATAGCGGTGGTTCTTTGTCTGGCTTATATGAGTCTGGAATTTATTCTACTACGTTAAAAAGGTTCGCCCGGCGGCGAACCTTTTTTAGTGGCTAAATTGAAATATCGATATTAGAACCGACATATGGGTTCACGGATCGCTCCATTGCAGCGGCATCCATCATGCCTACGATCTGTTCACCGGTAGAAGAAGCCTGATCCAGAGATTTGCTTAGCATGGCTACACCATAAGCACTCTGGGTATTTACGGTGGACATCGACATTGATAATGCAGCAATATCCATAAAAATCACCATACCTTTCTTCAATATTTGTTATATATAAAGTATATCACAACTTGTCTTAAATGACGAGTTTTTTTGATAAGACTTTGGGACAAAATCCTTTGTATAAAATGTCTAAACGAATAAAATATGAAAAAACGGTGTTTTCGTTATAAAATACACAAAAAAATTATGATTTGAGGTAGATTTTTTTGTAAATATAGATTAAAATGAGAAATGGATGTTGCTTTTTGATATAAAACAATATTTGTTGCTTTGTGTAATTTGCTAAAGGAATAATAAGAGGTGGGGTATGATTTCAAATCAGATTTTGCAAAATACCATTGAGGGGTTAAAATCCATTGCAAGAGTGGAATTATGTGTCATGGACGTTGATGGGAAGGCAGTTGCCATGACAGAAGATGAGATGGAGAAGTGTGGCAAGGCAGCAGCAGAGTTTGCTAAATCTCCGGCAGATTCCCAGGAGATACAGGGCTATCAGTATTTTAAGATATTTGACGAGCAGCAGCTGGAGTATATCCTGATTGCAGGCGGGGTGGGGGAAGATGTCTACATGGTAGGTAAGATGGTAGCCTTCCAGATCCAGAACCTGCTGGTGGCCTATAAGGAGCGGTTTGATAAGGATAACTTTATTAAGAATCTGCTGTTAGACAATCTGCTTTTAGTCGATATCTACAGTCGTGCCAAGAAGCTGCATATTCAGACAGAGGTCATGCGTGTTGCTCTGATCATAGAGACTGAAAATACAAAGGACAGTAATGTCCTGGAGATCATGCGTACATATTTTGGCAGCAATAGCAAGGACTTTATTACTGCTGTGGACGAGAATAATGTAATCGTGGTCAAAGACCTGTCAGAAGGAGAGGGTATTAAGGAGATTGATAAGAATGCATCCGCTATTGTTGCTTTTCTTCAGAAGGAGAATTTCAAGAAGGTCAGAATTGCCTACGGTACTATCGTAAGCGAACTGAAGGAAGTGAGCCGTTCCTATAAGGAAGCTAAGATGGCATTGGATGTGGGCAAGATCTTCTTTGATGAAAGAGATGTCATCGCGTACAGTGAACTTGGTATCGGACGGTTGATCTATCAGTTGCCGATTCCGCTATGTAAGATGTTTATCAAGGAGATTTTTGACGGTAAGAGTCCAGATGACTTTGATGAGGAAACTCTGACAACTATCAATAAGTTCTTCGAGAATTCCCTGAATGTATCGGAGACTTCCAGACAACTTTTTATTCATCGTAATACGCTGGTATATCGTCTGGATAAGTTACAGAAAAGCACAGGGCTTGATTTAAGAGTATTTGAGGATGCGATTACCTTTAAGATTGCATTGATGGTTGTCAAATATATGAAATATATGGAAAGCTTTGAGTACTAAGAAACATAGGTGGTGAACAACGTGGCAGAGAAGAAGAAAAAGAAAACCGCAGCAGCGGATAAGGAGATTATTACGCTTACCAATGTCTGTAAGGCATATTCTACCGGTGCACCTGCACTAAAAGATGTTAACCTGCATATTAATAAGGGCGAATTTGTGTTTATCGTAGGAGACAGCGGATCAGGTAAATCTACCCTGATCAAGCTTTTGTTGCGCGAGCTGACGATTACAAGCGGATATATTAATGTTATGGGGTATGATCTGTCAAAGATACGGCATCGTAAGATTCCGAAATTCAGAAGGAATCTTGGAATTGTATTCCAGGATTTCCGTCTTCTGAAAGACAGAAATGTATATGAGAACGTTGCTTTTGCACAGAGAATTATTCAGAAGTCCAATAAGGAGATTAAAAAGAACGTCCCCAGTATTCTGTCTGTCGTAGGCCTTGCAGGTAAATATAAGGCGAAGCCGAGACAACTTTCCGGTGGTGAGCAACAGAGAGTGGCACTCGCAAGAGCGCTTGTTAACCAGCCTGCTATTCTGCTTGCGGATGAGCCTACCGGTAATCTGGACCCTAAGAACTCGTGGGAGATTATGAAGCTTCTGGAGCAGATCAACGAGAACG
Organism: Lachnospiraceae bacterium; assembly: GCA_022781395.1. GTDB lineage: Bacteria > Bacillota > Clostridia > Lachnospirales > Lachnospiraceae > UBA3282. The sequence goes on from JALETS010000056.1 coordinate 12,534, forward strand.
GTACTACGGTTATTGTGGTAACACATAACAGGGAGATCGTTAATTCCATGCAGAAGAGGGTGGTTACCCTGAAGAAAGGCGTTATTGTAAGCGACGAGGAAAAGGGAGGATATATCGATGAGGATTAGTACGTTTTTCTATACACTCAGACAGGGATTTCGCAACCTTTTCAGAAATAAGTGGTTTACGTTGGCCTCCATTGCAACCATTAGTGCCTGTCTGTTTCTTTTCGGACTGTTTTATGCAATTATAACTAATTTTCAACATATTGTTAAGACGGCAGAGGAAGGTGTGTCTGTAACGGTATTTTTCGATGAGGGAATCGATGATACGCTGATACAGCAGATTGGTGATCAGATCAGTAAGCGCCCGGAAGTATCTGACATTCATTTTGTGTCTGCAGAGGAAGCCTGGGATACCTTTAAACAGGAGTATCTGGGAGATTATGCAGACGGCTTTACGGAAAATCCCTTGGAGGATTCTGCCAATTATGAGATTTATCTGAATGATGTATCCATGCAGCCTGCCCTGGTAACTTATCTGGAATCCTTAGATGGAGTCCGGCTGGTCAATCGTTCCGATATTGCTGCTACGACGCTGACAGGTGTGAATGCATTGATTGCTTATGTATCCATGGGCATTATAGCAATCCTGTTTGCAGTATCTGTGTTCTTGATCAGTAATACGGTTACGATCGGTATCTCGGTACGTAAGGAGGAGATCAATATTATGAAATATATTGGGGCTACGGATTTCTTTGTCAGATCTCCCTTTGTCATTGAAGGTATGCTGATCGGTCTGATTGGTGCGGCAATTCCGTTGGGCTTAATTTACGTTGTATATAATGTGGTACTGGAGTATGTAACGGATCGGTTCAATATGCTGTCTTCGCTGCTGAGTTTCCTGGCGGTAGAGGAGATTTTCAATGTATTGGTACCTGTTTCTCTGGGAATAGGTGTTGGTATCGGTTTCTTGGGAAGTATTGTGACAGTTAGAAAACACTTAAGAGTGTAATATTCATTAATGTAGGGATGTATATGAGACATTGGAAGAAAGCAGTATGTCTGCTGACCGGTATGGCCATTCTATTTACTTATGCGTCACCCACTGAGGCAGCTACGACAAATGAAAGTATTCAGCAAAAGGAAGCAGAAATCGCAGAGGCCAAAAAAGAAGTTTCCAATCTGAAATCAAATCTGACAGATGTGGAGAAACTGAAGAAAGAACTTGAACAGTCTAAAAGTGACCTGACGGCATATGTGACAGAACTGGATGGGCAATTAAGCAGCATACAGGCAAAGATAGAACAATATAATACATTAATCACAGAAAAGGAAGAGGAGATAGAGGAAACCGGGAAGGAACTGGAAGAGGCGATCAGGCAGCAGGAAGAGCAGTATGCGGCCATGAAGAAGCGCATTAAGTTTATGTATGAGAAAGGTGATACCTTTTATCTGGAGCTCCTGCTTACTTCCGGTGGCTTTGCGGATATGACGAATAAAGCCGATTATATAGAGGCATTATCAGAGTATGACAGGAATAAGCTGGAGGAATATGCCGAAACAACAGAATTGATACAGCTTTGTAAAGAAGAACTGGAAGCTGAAAAGGAAGTGTTGGATGAGGCAAAGGTGGCAGTGGAACAGGAAGAGGCCAATGTCAATACTTTGATTGCGGAAAAAGAAGCACAGATTACCTCAGTATCCACTGATATTTCCAATAAAGAGGCAGCCATCAAAGAGTACGAAGAGATGATTGCACAGCAGAATGCCGAGATTGCGGCACTGGAAAAAGCAGTAGCGGAAGAGAAGGCGAGACTTGCAGCAGAGAATGCCCAGGCGAGAATCTATAACGGTGGTATGTTTGCGTTCCCTCTTACCAGCTACACAAGGATATCCGATAATTACGGTAATCGTATTCATCCTATCTTAGGCACACAACAGTTTCATAATGGTGTCGATTTTGCAGCACCCGGGGGCACACCGATTCTGGCAGCATATGATGGTGATGTAGTGGCAGCAGCGTATAGCGGCTCTATGGGAAATTATGTCATGATCAATCATGGAAGCGGTCTTTATACGATTTACATGCATGCCTCTGCCTTGTATGTATCCAAGGGGCAGACGGTTTCAAAGGGACAGACTATTGCAGCGGTAGGCAGTACCGGAAGATCTACAGGTAATCATCTGCATTTCAGCGTACGTCTCAACGGAAGCTATGTGAGTCCGTGGAATTATTTGCAATAAGAGAGAGTATATATCAAGTAGGAGATGAATTGTTTTGAACCAGAACGGAGATAACAATTACTATAACAATGATTATAGTCAGCATGGCGGGCAAGGGATGCAGACTCCGTATTATCAACAGCCGACACCAATCCCCCCGATGCAGCCTCAGCCCGGAATGGCTTCGGGAGGACAGAGCAATAAAGGTGGTATGCTTCTGTTGGGCATGCTGATTGGTGTAATTCTGACAACCATGGTTGTTGGTGGAGCATTTGTGGGAACGAGGATCGTCAACCTGTCCAAAAACAGTAATACGAAGCAGACCAGTGCCGGTACTGGAGATGCTGACAGTGTCATTAACGATGAAAGTATTAAAAAGCTGGAAGCGATTGAAGAAGTAATTAATGAGTATTATTATCAGGATGAAGACATTGATGCCGATAAAATGATTGAGGGTATGTATGCCGGAATGGTGGATTCTTTAGAAGATCCCTATTCTGTTTATTATACGGCAGAAGAGTGGCAGTCATTGATGGAGGAGACGGAAGGTATCTATTACGGAATCGGTGCGTACTTAAGTCTTGATAGCGCAACCGGACTCGCCAAGATCAGCGGTGTGATAGCAGGTACTCCTGCGGAAGAAGCCGGACTGAGAGAAAATGACATCATCTATAAGGTAGATGACGAAAACATACAGGGACTGGAACTGTCTGAAATTGTATCAAGAGTTAAGGGCGAGGAAGGTACTGTTGTACATCTGACCATTATCAGAGAAGGCGAAACCGACTATCTGGAAATGGATGTGACGAGGCGTCAGATTGAATCTCCCACCGTTAATTATGAAATGTATGATAATGGCATTGGATATATTCAGATCAGGGAATTTGACGACGTGACCACAGATCAGTTTACAGAGGCGCTGGCAGTGATCAAAGGATCTGATGCGGAAGGTCTGATTCTGGATTTGCGTGGTAATCCGGGTGGAAGTCTGCCGGTGGTAGTTGATATAGCCAGAATGATTCTTCCCGAAGGTATGATCGTATATACAGAAGATAAATACGGAGAACGGGATGAATACACCTGTGACGGCAAAAATGAGTTAAATATCCCACTTGTGGTCTTGGTAAACGGAAACTCAGCCAGTGCATCAGAGATTCTGGCAGGTGCCATCAAGGATTATGGTAAAGGAACGCTGATCGGTACGACTACGTTTGGCAAGGGAATTGTGCAGAGAGTTTTGCCACTGACAGATGGTACTGCACTGAAGCTTACTATTAGTGCATATTATACACCCAAGGGTAATAACATTCACGGTATCGGTATTGAACCTGATATTGAGTGTGAGTTTGATGCGGATGCATACTATGACGACGGTGTAGATAACCAGTTGGATCGGGCCATTGAAGAGATGGAGAAAATGATTCACTAGTCAGTGCAAAGCGGTCATTATAATTCATCGCGTGAAGTGATTTTGGGTTGACATTCTTAGGATAATATGTAAAACTGTTATCAACAAAGAGGGAGTAGTTGCATGCATTGCATGTCCCTGTTTCCGTCAGTACGTCCTATATGGGCCGGAGGCAGGGTAACGAATAATTGAAGGTTAAACAAGACTTTTTGTGTATACTTTGGTATGCACAAAAAGTCTTTTTCTTTTATCCGGAAGTACTTAAGAAACGTATGGACAAGGAGGATAAAGCTATGAAGCAGATCTATCAGATGACAAAAGAAGAGTTGTTCAAAGCCATAGGCAGTGGAAACGGTCTGAAAGAAGAAGAGGCGCTAAGACTGCTAAAGGAGCATGGAGCAAATGTATTGGAAGAAAAGGAAAAGAAGAGTGTCATTCGGATATTTCTGGAGCAATTCGCGGATACACTGGTCCTTATCCTGATAGCAGCGGCAGGGGTCTCCATGATATCCGGAAATGTAGAAAGTACGCTGGTTATCTTTGCGGTTCTGATATTAAATGCGGTTCTGGGATCTGTACAGTATGTAAAGGCAGAAAAATCTCTGGATTCCTTGAAAGAGCTATCGACACCGAAGGCAAAGGTATTGCGGGATGGTGTGAAAAAGGAAATAGATTCCCGGCAAATCGTACCCGGAGATGTGCTGCTGTTAGAGGCGGGAGATGTGATTCCGGCGGATGGAAGGATTATAGTAAATCATTCTCTGCAGGTAAATGAAAGCGCACTGACGGGAGAATCCGCTAATGTGGATAAGAAGGATATGGAAATAGAAACAGAAACAGCACTGGGAGACCGTTACAATATGGTGTATTCGGGAAGCCTTGTGACCTATGGAAGAGCCGATGTTCTGGTAGCTGCAACCGGTATGGATACTGAAATGGGGAAAATTGCTTCTCTTATGAATGAGACAAAATCCAAGAAAACACCACTGCAGATGAGTATGGATGATTTCAGCAGGAAACTGGCAGTAGTCATTATGATCATCAGTGCAATCGTCTTGGGGTTAAGGATATGGCAGAAAGAACCTTTTCTGGATTCGGTCATGTTTGCTGTTGCGCTGGCGGTAGCTGCTATTCCGGAGGCATTAAGTTCTATTGTTACGGTTGTACAAGCCATCGGGACACGTAAAATGGCTGATGACCATGCAATTATTAAGGAATTGAAGGCAGTGGAAAGTCTGGGTTGTGTATCGGTTATCTGTTCTGATAAGACCGGGACGCTAACGCAGAATAAAATGACGGTCCGGGAAGTCTATGCGGGAAATAAAGTCCTGACGCCGGAGCAGCTTAATCTGAGGCTCCCGACACACAGATACTTACTGTATAATGCGATTCTGAATAATGATTCGACTCTTCGGGAGGGAAAGGGCATCGGAGATCCGACAGAAATCTGCCTTTTGGAGATGGCACGAAAGGCTGGTCTGTCCGATGCGAGTATTACAGAAGAAGATATTAGGAACATGATGCCGAGATTGGAGGAAATTCCCTTTGATTCCGACAGAAAGCTGATGAGTACCAAATACCGTGTGCATGGAGTCCCTACTGTATTTACTAAAGGAGCAGTGGATGTACTTCTTGACAGGGTTACCGATATTGCATCCGGTCATGGTGTCCGTCCGATTACGGATAGAGACATAGAATGCATATTGGAACAGAACCGATATTTTTCCGAAAATGGATTGCGTGTACTGGCTTTTGCCTATAAGGAATGTGGGGATGGGGATGTTCTGTCTGCCCAGAGTGAATGCGGCTATGTCTTTTCCGGTCTTGTTTCTATGATGGACCCGCCCAGAGAGGAATCCATGCAGGCAGTAGCTGAGGCAATCAGAGCCGGTATCAAGCCAATCATGATCACAGGGGATCATAAGGTAACGGCAACAGCAATTGCCAGGCAGATAGGCATTTATCAGGATGGAGATATGTCGCTTACAGGACAGGAACTTGACCATATGCCTGATGAAGAACTGGATCGGATATTAGAGAAAATATCCGTGTATGCACGTGTTTCTCCGGAAAATAAAATACGGATTGTCAATGCATGGCAAAGAAAAGGGAATGTTGTCGCAATGACCGGAGATGGCGTGAACGATGCACCGGCCCTGAAAAAGGCGGATATCGGTGTAGCAATGGGAATCACAGGCACAGAAGTTTCCAAAGATGCTTCTGCCATGATCCTAATGGATGATAATTTTGCAACAATCATGAAAGCGGTCCTGAACGGGCGTAATATTTACCGAAACATTATGAATGCTATACAGTTTTTGCTTTCGGGCAATATGGCAGCCATTCTGGTTGTTCTGTTTTGCTCCGCTATGGCATTGGACAGGCCGTTTGAACCGGTACATCTGCTGTTTATTAATTTGCTGACAGATTCCCTGCCTGCATTGGCCATAGGAATGGAACCCACGGATCAGCAATTGCTGAAGAATAAACCCAGAGATCCCGGACAGGGGATACTGACCGGAAGGTTTCTGTGCAAATTATTCGGATACGGGGGACTGATAGCAATCTCTACATTGATTGCATATGCACAGGGCTTAATGATAAGTCCGGTAACGGCAAGCACTATGGCATTCGCAACACTGACGCTTGCAAGGCTGTTTCATGGCTTTACATGCAGAAGCGATTATTCTGTTTGCCGTATCGGGATTCGCAGTAATAAGTGGAGTGTGGCAGCGTTTGCTGTAGGAATTCTTCTGTTGGCTCTCGTATTTTTAGTACCTTTGATGCGCAGCCTGTTTATGGTTGAAGCATTAACAGGTATACAGATAGTAAGAATTGCGGTTCTGGCATTTGCCCCGACCTTTTTGATACAGACAGTAAGAAGTGTAAAAGAACGGATCTTGCAGAAGTAAGGAGAATGTGGAGTGCGTATTAAGAGCCATAGACTGTTATGTTTCCTGTTAGTCATTACGGTATCTTTATCAGGGATGTGTTTTATCAATGATAGAACAGATTCCCTGCCGGCATGCGCTCCTGTTCAGACAATATGTGCGCACATCCTTCCAATGCAGACATCTTTATCAGATGAATCAATGTGTACAATAGAGATGTTGGAAGTGCAAGATCATGTCGGTGTACTGCGAACAGCAGAGCAATCATATCATCAGTGTAGAGAGGACGGAGTCTCTCTCGATATTCTATGCCCTGAACTTTTTGTTTTGGGATCAAGGATTTTCTTAATTGGTTCGGAATTAATTCAGTTCTATATTCAATATCCGAATAAGTCCATTATAAATTATATTCATCAATCAGACGGTAAAAAACGCATATATTCTTTCCGGAGAAATTACCCTATAGGATAACTATGCCTTAAAGGAGGAAAGAGTATGTTTGAGAATATTTTAGTGGCAATCCTGTGTATTGCGGCGGCTGCAGTGGGGATATGGTGCTGTTGGTATGAGGCCGGAGGTAATTTGGAAAAGGATAAAACCGGCAAAAAGAAGATTATGAAGGAGAAGAAAACTGATAGGAAAGACTGAAGTGATAAAAGCTGAAAGGATGTAAGTGTATGGATTATACATATTTAATAGGTCTGCTCGGAGGGCTGGCACTATTTCTTTATGGAATGCAGATGATGAGCACGGGTCTTGAGTCAGCCGCAGGAAATAAAATAAAGCTGATTCTGGAAAAGCTGACAGCTAACCGGTTCACCGGTGTTATGACCGGAGCGTTGATTACTGCTGTAATTCAGTCTTCATCGGCAACGACCGTTATGGTGGTTGGGTTTGTTAATTCCGGTATGATGACATTGAATCAGGCAATCTGGATTATTATGGGAGCCAATATTGGCACTACCATCACGGGGCAATTAATAGCACTGGATGTGGGGCGGATTGCACCGGTCATTGCTTTCCTGGGTGTGGCAGCGATTGTGTTCTGGAAAAAAGAAAAAATCAGGCATGTTGGTGAAATATTGGCCGGGCTTGGGATTTTATTCATTGGTATGGATATGATGGGAACTGCCATGCAGCCGTTAGCCGATTCTCAGGAATTTACAGGTATACTTACTAAAATAGAGAATCCGATTCTTGGAATTCTGGCCGGTACAATATTTACAGCGTTGATTCAATCTTCCTCTGCATCTGTCGGTATATTGCAGGCGTTGGCAGGGAGCGGAGTAATTGGTTTAAGAAGCGCAGCGTTTGTGCTGTTTGGGCAAAATATAGGCACATGCATTACGGCTTTACTGGCTTCAATAGGAACAGGAAGCAATGCCAGGAGAACGACGCTGATTCATATTATGTTTAATATATTCGGCACAATTGTTTTTTCTTTCCTTTGCCTTCTGACGCCGGTTCTTTCTATAGTAGAAGGCTGGACACCGTCCAATGCCCCGGCGCAGATAGCGAACCTGCATACCATGTTTAATGTTGTGACAACCATTCTGCTGTTACCTGTGGGTACATGGCTTGGAAGGATTGCCATGCTGATCTTGAAAGATAAGAGAAAAGAGACAGAGGACGAAGGGATGCGCGTTCAGTATTTACTGGATATAAAACATATTAATGCGGAAAAACTGGGTGCTTCCGTTATATGTGTGGAAGGTATAAAGAAAGAAATCATGCGCATGATGGAATTTGCCGAAAGAAATGTATATGAAGCTTTTGATGTGTTTGCCAATCGGGGAAACGGGGAATATCCGGCTATTGAGCAGCGGGAAGAATATGTAGACTTTCTGAATAAAGAAATATCCAAATACATTACATCAGTAATATCTTATGAGACAACCAGTTCGGGCAGCAAGATCTTTCATTCGCTCTTTTCTGTTACAAGCAATGTGGAAAGAATCAGTGATCATGCCATAAATATTGCGGGATATTCTCACTTGATTTCCAGGAAGGGAATCAGATTTTCCGAAAACGCATATCTGGAACTCATGGATATGCAGCATATTTGCACCAGGGTATTTACACTGCTGTTGGAAAAACCGGAGGATTACGTGGCATGGCATGAAAAGATTGCCTCAATGGAACAAAGGATTGATGATATGACGATCGCATTTAGAAATAATATGTATGAAAGAATACAGGAAGGTAAATGTTCTGATGAAGGAAGCATTCTTTTTTCCGAGATGTTGACAGACTTCGAGAGAATAGGGGACCATGCACTGAATATATCTGACGAAATGTTGAAAATTGCAATGATTGAAAAATAAAATGTTTTGTATCTATACTTTTGCAAAATATGTGGTATACTAGGAGGAGAAACAGAATATATGTTCGAAAAGTGAAAGGGGAGAAGATTTCGAATGGACAAATTCATTCTTCATTCCGAGTATGCACCTACCGGTGATCAGCCGCAGGCGATCGCGGAGCTGGTAGAGGGATTTAAAAAGGGGAATCAGTTTCAGACTTTACTGGGTGTTACCGGTTCCGGCAAGACTTTTACAATGGCAAATGTAATTGCGGCTCTGAATAAACCGACACTGGTTATTGCGCATAATAAGACTCTTGCGGGGCAACTATACGGAGAGTTTAAGGAATTCTTTCCGGAAAATGCAGTAGAGTATTTTGTGTCCTATTATGATTATTATCAACCGGAGGCTTATGTGCCTTCAACGGATACTTATATTGCCAAGGATTCTTCCATTAATGATGAGATAGATAAACTTCGGTTATCGGCTACAGCGTCCCTGACAGAACGCAGGGATGTGGTCGTGATTGCCAGCGTGTCCTGCATTTATGGCTTGGGCAGCCCGGAAGAATACGCGGGTATGAGTATGTCATTAAGACCCGGGATGCAGAAGGACCGGGATGAGGTAATCCGGGGATTGATTGAGATGCAGTATAATCGCAATGATATGGATCTGGATCGTTGCTGTTTCCGGGTGCGGGGGGATGTATTGGAGATTTATCCGGCACAGGGAGGAGATTATCTGATCCGTATAGAATTCTTTGGAGATGAGATAGACCGGATTGCAGAGACGGACCCTCTGACGGGGCAGGTGCACGCCACGTTAGAGCATGTGATGATCTATCCGGCATCCCATTATGTAGTAGCGCCGGAGAAGATCCATACAGCTTGTAAAGAAATTGAGCGGGAACTCGAAGACAGAGTGAAATTTTTCAAAGGGGAAGATAAGCTGTTGGAAGCCCAGCGTATAGCAGAGCGGACTAATTTTGATATTGAGATGCTTAGGGAGACTGGATTTTGTTCAGGTATTGAGAATTACTCCCGGCATCTCAATGGTATGGCAGAGGGAGAACCGCCTTTTACATTACTGGATTATTTTAAAGATGATTTTCTCATTATCATTGATGAGTCACATATGACGATACCGCAGATACGGGGAATGTTTGCAGGTGACAGGTCACGTAAGAACACGCTGGTTGATTATGGATTCCGATTACCATCAGCACTGGATAACAGACCGCTTTGCTTTGAAGAATTCGAACAGCATATTGATCAGATGATGTTTGTGTCGGCAACCCCGTCTGATTATGAAGCACAGCATGAATTGCTTAGAACCGAGCAGATTATCAGACCGACGGGACTTTTAGACCCGGAGGTGGATGTTCGTCCGGTGGAGGGGCAGATTGATGATCTGATTTCAGAAGTGAACAAAGAAGTGGCGGAACACAACAAGGTGCTTGTTACCACATTGACAAAGCGGATGGCGGAAGACTTGACAGATTACATGAAAGAAGTGGGTATTCGTGTAAAATATCTGCATTCAGATATCGACACGCTGGAACGGGCAGAGATCATCCGGGACATGAGACTGGATGTGTTCGATGTACTGGTAGGTATCAATCTGCTTCGGGAGGGTCTTGATATTCCGGAGATTGCATTGGTAGCAATTCTGGATGCCGATAAAGAGGGATTCCTGCGTTCGGAGACTTCGCTGATACAGACTATCGGACGCGCGGCACGTAATGCACAGGGCCACGTGATTATGTATGCGGATACTATGACTGATTCCATGCGGAATGCTATTACCGAGACAAACCGCCGCCGACGGATTCAACAGAAGTATAATGAAGAACACGGTATTACGCCGAAGACGATTCAGAAGGCAGTTAGGGACCTGATCAGTATCTCTAAGACGATTGCCAAAGAGGAATTGAGATTTGAGAAAGATCCGGAATCCATGAGCAGACAGGAACTGGAGAAGCTGATCAAGGATGTGGAGAAGCAAATGAAGAAGGCGGCTGCCGACTTGAACTTTGAGGCGGCTGCAGAACTGCGTGACCGTATGGTGGACTTAAAGGGGAAATTGCGTGATTTTGACCGCTAACACGGAATGAAAGAGTAGCGTTCTTCCGATACAAAGATACAGAACAGGAGAAACAACATGTCAGATACTATTAAGATGCGCCCGAAGCAGTATATTAAGATTCGCGGAGCATATGAACATAATCTGAAGGGAATTGATCTGGATATCCCAAGGGATGAATTTGTGGTGCTTACCGGATTATCCGGTTCAGGTAAGTCGTCGCTTGCTTTTGATACTATTTATGCTGAAGGGCAGAGGAGATATATGGAATCCCTGTCCTCTTATGCGAGACAGTTTTTGGGGCAGATGGAGAAGCCAAACGTGGAAAAGATAGAGGGGTTGTCTCCGGCAATTTCCATTGACCAGAAATCTACCAACCGCAATCCCCGTTCCACTGTGGGAACTGTGACGGAGATATATGATTATTTCCGTCTGTTATATGCCCGTATTGGTGTACCACATTGTCCGAACTGCGGCAAGGAGATTCGTAAACAGACCGTGGATGAGATTGTGGATCAGGTTTTGTCGCTTCCACAGGGGACGAAAATACAACTTCTTGCACCGGTGGTACGTGGCAGAAAGGGAGAGCATGTCAAGGTGTTTGAACGTGCCAAGAGAAGCGGTTATGTCAGGGTACGTGTGGACGGCAATTTATATGAACTGTCAGAAGAGATTAAGCTGGATAAGAATATTAAGCATAATATTGAGATCATAGTAGATCGTCTGGTGGTTAAAGAAGGGATTGAGAGACGTCTGACAGATTCTATCGAGAATGTATTTGCGCTTGCGGAAGGACTTATGGTTCTTGATGTCATTGATGGAGAACCGATTAATTTCAGTCAAAGCTTTGCCTGTCCTGATTGTGGTATCAGTATCAGTGAGATTGAGCCCAGAAGCTTTTCCTTTAATAATCCGTTTGGTGCCTGTCCGGAATGTTTCGGACTGGGCTATAAGATGGAGTTTGATGTGGATCTGATGATTCCGGATAAAAGTCGTAGTCTGAGTGAAGGTGCCATATCGGTAATGGGATGGCAGTCCAGCGGAGATAAAGGAAGCTTTACGAATGCATTATTACAGGCATTGGCAAAAGAATTCCATTTTAGTATGGAGACTCCTTTTGAGGACTTATCTCAAGAGGCCAAAGATATCATTATCTATGGTACGGATAAGAAGGTTAATGTACATTATGAAGGACAGCGTGGCAAGGGGGTATATCCCATTGCCTTTGAAGGTCTGATCAGGAATGTGGAGCGCAAATATCGGGAGACCGGATCTGATACGATAAAACAGGAATATGAAACCTTTATGCGCATTACACCGTGTAAGGAATGTAAGGGAATGCGTCTGAAAAAGGAGTCTCTGGCGGTAACAGTCTGTGATAAAAATATTTATGAGATTACTTCTATGTCTATCGCTAAGCTGCATGCATTTGTAGGGGAAATGAGGCTGACGCCTCAGCAGGAGCTGATTGGAAAACAGATCTTAAAAGAAATCCGTGCCCGGGTAGGTTTTTTGATGGAAGTAGGATTGGACTATCTGAGCCTGGCAAGAGCAACTGCTTCGCTTTCCGGTGGTGAGGCACAGCGTATTCGTCTGGCAACCCAGATCGGATCGGGTCTGGTAGGTGTCTGCTATATTTTGGACGAACCTAGTATTGGCCTGCATCAGAGAGACAATGACAAACTGATCGCTGCACTTAAGAACCTGAGAGATATGGGAAACACACTGATTGTAGTAGAGCATGATGAAGATACGATGCTGGCAGCGGATCATATTGTTGATATCGGGCCGGGTGCCGGTTCTCACGGTGGAGAAGTGGTTGCCCAGGGAACTGCAGAGGAAATTATGCAGGTGAAAGAATCTGTGACAGGACAGTATCTGAGCGGTAAGCTGCAGATCCCGATACCGGCCGGGAGAAAGAAACCGACGGGGTATCTGACCATCAAAGGGGCAGAAGAGAATAATCTGAAAAAGATTGATGTGAAAATACCAACAGGCATTATGACCTGTATTACAGGCGTTTCCGGTTCCGGTAAGAGTTCTTTGATCAATGAGATACTGTATAAGCGTCTGGCAAGAGACTTGAACAGGGCAAGGACTATTCCCGGAAAGCATAAAGATATTCTGGGTATAGATCAGCTTGATAAGGTTATTGATATTGACCAGTCACCGATTGGCAGGACGCCCCGTTCCAATCCGGCTACTTAAACAGGTGTATTTGACCAGATCAGAGATTTGTTTGCCTCTACACAGGATGCCAAAGCACGCGGATACAGTAAGGGAAGATTCAGTTTTAATGTGAAGGGCGGACGCTGTGAAGCCTGTAACGGTGACGGTATTATCAAGATTGAGATGCATTTCCTGCCGGATGTATATGTGCCATGTGAAGTCTGCGGCGGTAAGCGTTATAACCGTGAGACGCTGGAAGTCAAATATAAGGGTAAGAGTATCTATGATGTGCTGGATATGACAGTGGAGGAGGCGCTTCCGTTCTTTGAGAATCTGCCTTCCATTCGCAGGAAGATAGAGACATTATATGATGTGGGACTTTCTTATGTGAAACTGGGACAGCCATCCACGACTCTTTCCGGTGGAGAGGCACAACGTATTAAATTAGCCACAGAGCTTAGTAAACGCAGCACCGGTAAGACTATTTATATTCTGGATGAGCCTACAACCGGACTGCACTTTGCTGATGTACACAAGCTGGTAGAAATACTGCATAAGCTGACAGAAGGCGGAAACACAGTTGTGGTAATTGAGCATAATCTGGATGTTATTAAGACGGCTGATTACATTATTGATATGGGACCGGAAGGCGGTGAAGGCGGTGGAACCGTGGTTGCGGAAGGAACACCGGAGCAGATTGCGGGGAACCCTGATTCCTATACGGGTATTTATGTCAAGAAAATGTTGGAAAAGGCAAAGCATTAAATCTGCTTTGCCTGAAATTCCTTAAGAGATGCATTAAATTGTCTGGCCATTCTTTGGTTATTCAGCCAAAGGATTAGATAAACAATAACAAAAATGATGGCAACACAAAGAGCCAGAGTACAGGCAAGAAGCGGTTCGAAAGAATGTCCGCATCTCTTACCCAAAGTAGAAATGGAATTTAGTTTTACATTCAAGAAAATTTAATAAATTGATTTTATAGGGTTAAGAAAATTCAAATGTGTGACGATATGAACAATAAGCATGGATGCTGAGAACAGAGCGGAAGGAACTGCTCTGCTTTTGGTGTCTTTTTATTTTTTATAAAAAATTTGTGAAAGCACTTTGAAAAACTCTTTCTTTGGGGTATAATGTATGCAGCAAACTGCGCAATTCTATCCAATTAGCTGATTTATGTTTAGTTTGGTTGTAATTGGAAATTATGTAATATAGATGCCGGAAGAAAGGGGTACATTGGAAATGCAGTATACAGATATTGGAATTGATTTGGGAACGGCCAGCATTTTAGTTTATATCAGAGGAAAAGGTGTTGTTTTAAAAGAGCCTTCAGTTGTGGCTTTTGACAGAGATACAAATAAGATTAAAGCAATCGGAGAGGATGCAAGACTGATGCTCGGTAGAACACCGGGTAATATTGTAGCCGTAAGACCTCTTCGTCAGGGTGTTATTTCTGATTATCAGGTAACAGAGAAGATGATGAAATATTTCATCCAGAAGGCACTCGGAAAGAGAACATTCAGAAAACCTCGTATTGCGGTGTGTGTACCAAGTGGTGTGACGGAAGTTGAGAAGAAAGCGGTAGAAGATGCGACTTATCAGGCAGGCGCCAGAGAAGTATCTATTATTGAGGAGCCGATTGCAGCGGCAATTGGTGCCGGGATTGATATTTCCAAGCCATGCGGCAATATGATTGTTGATATCGGTGGCGGTACATCCGATATTGCAGTTATTTCTTTGGGAGGTACTGTTGTCAGTGCTTCCATCAAGATTGCGGGAGACGATTTTGACGAAGCAATTGTACGTTATATGCGTAAGAAACATAATCTGCTGATTGGTGAAAGAACGGCAGAGGATTTGAAGATAAAGATTGGATCAGCTTATAGAAGACCAGAGGTAGATTACATGGATGTCAGAGGGCGTAATCTGGTAACGGGTCTTCCGAGAACCGTCAAGGTTTCTTCCGAAGAGACGGAAGAGGCATTGCACGAGACGACGGTGCAGATTGTGGAGACAATTCACAGTGTACTGGAGAAAACGCCGCCGGAACTGGCTGCGGATATTGCAGACAGAGGTATTGTGCTGACGGGTGGCGGAAGCTTGCTTCGCGGTCTGGAGGATCTGATTGCTGCTAAGACAGGAATCAATACCATGACGGCTGAAGATCCTATGACAGCAGTTGCAATCGGAACCGGTAAATATGTAGAGTTCCTGGCGGGTTACAGAGAGGATTAATATTAGCGTTTCGCGAAAAGGGGTTATTGAATGCTTAAAGGTTTATATACTGCCTATACAGGCATGATCAATGAACAGCATAGAATGGATGTCATGACCAATAATCTGGCCAATGCGGATACCAATGGATTTAAGAAAGAAGGCACTACCAGTCAGGCATTTGACACAGTGCTTGCTTATAAAATCAAGGATTTATCAGAGCCGGGCAATCTTCCTAAGAATCTGGGCACTGCGAAGACTTTTGATGAGGATTCCGTGGATAATCCGGATCGTTGGGTCAGCCGTACGGGTATGAATCTGGGCGTAAAGATTGGCGAGAATTATGTGGATTACTCAGAAGGTCCGATTAAGGAAACCGGTAATACGTTTGACCTTGCAATTTCTGATAGAGGCTTTTTTGCAGTGGAGTATACCAATAAAGCAGGCGAGACATCTACAAAATATACCCGGGACGGTAATTTTACAATGGATCGTCAGGGATATCTGGTAACGCAGGATGGCGATTTCGTACTGGATGAAAACGGACGTCATATTAAGATGAACACAGCGTTACCTGTTAGCATTGATCGCGGTGGTACAATTACGCAGGAGGGAACTTCGGTTGCGACTATCGGTCTGACGGATTTTGAAGATTATAATTATCTGGAGAGACTTGGCGAGAACTATTTCCAAACGGTAGACGGAGCTACTGAAATTGATAGCGAAGCCCAGATTTATTCAGGTTATCTTGAGTTGTCAAATATTTCCATTGTAACAGAGATGGTTAATATGATTACTTTGCAGCGACAGTATGAGAGTAATCAGAAGTTGATTACTACATATGATGAAACGCTTGATACAGCGGTCAATCAGTTAGGTAAATTATAGGAGGCAGTAAGGCATGGTTAGAAGTTTATGGTCAGCAGCAACCGGTATGAATGCGCAACAGGCAAATGTAGATACAATTGCCAATAATCTTGCAAACGTTAACTCAGTTGGGTATAAATCACAGGTGGCACAGTTTAAATCACTTCTGTACCAAAACCTGCAGACGGTAACGACGACTGCCAACGGAAATCCGAAACCGACCAGTTCTCAGGTAGGACTTGGTGTTCGTACCTCATCTATCAATTCGATCTTTTCCCAGGGCAGTTTGCTGGATTCCGAGAGTGATACGGCCTTTGCTATTGAGGGTGATGGATTTTTCGCGGTGCGTGGCGAAGATGGCAATACATATTATACCAGAAATGGTGATTTTACATGGGCAATCGGTACAAACGGCGGTATGACGCTGACAAATGCAGATGGTCTCCCGGTTTTAAATTCCAACGGTCGTCCCATTGCACTTGCCCGTACTTATGTTGCAAGTAAATTAACTATTTCGGAGAGTGGAGAGGTCTGCTATCCTGATGAGCTGAATAATCCGGTTTCGTTAGGTATTACGATTGGTACTTACCAGTTTAGTAATCCGGGCGGCTTAAACAGAGTGGGAGACACTTTGTTTGCTGCAACCGATGCGAGCGGACGTGCTATTAATGAAAATACCAATGCAAATGTCACAAAGAGCAGAATCATTCAGGGATATCTGGAGGGCTCTAATGTACAGGTGGCTAATGAGATGGTAAATCTGATTGTAGCACAGCGTGCGTATGAGATGAATTCCAAGGCAATTACCACATCTGATTCCATGATGGAGACGGCTAACAATCTGAAGAGATAAAGAAAGGCACGGTTGTTGATATGGATTTAACGGGATTATCAAATTATACGGATTATATGACGGATGTTAACAGAGTAGCAACTGAAAATCTTCAGAGTCAGTTGGAGAAAACTAATCAGGCAAAAGGCGAGGATGAAGATGCGCTTCTGGATGCCTGCAAGCAGTTTGAGTCCTATTTATGGGAGCAGGTTTATAAGGAGATGACAAAGTCTGTTAAGCTTTTCGGCGATGACGAGGACGATGGGTACGCATCTAATATGGTAGACTATTTCAAAGATTCTGTTATTCAGGAAATTTCAGAGCAAACAGCTTCTCAGGGTTCAAACTCTCTTGCACAATTATTGTACGAACAGGCAAAACGGAATTACAATCTGTAAAGTTACATAGCTTGAAAAAGGGCTGCTTATTATAGGCAGCCTTTTCTTGTTATAAGTAGAGGATCAATGGAAAAAGTCAAAGGATTTATAGAGCATATTATTTATCGAAATACAAACAACGGCTATACAGTGTTGAATCTGATCAGCGGGGAAGAGGAGATTACCTGTGTCGGTTTTTTTAAAACTATGGATCAGGGAGAGACGATAGAAGCGGAGGGTAATTACACAACCCATCCGATGTATGGCGAGCAGTTTAAGATTGAACGGTATGAGATCGTTCCGCCGGATGACGTGGTAAGCATTGAGAGGTATCTCGGATCAGGAGCTGTCAAAGGGGTAGGTGAGGCTCTTGCCGCCCGTATTGTAAAGCGTTTTGGTGCGGATACTTACCGGATCATTGAGGAAGAGCCGGAGAGACTGGCAGAGATCAAAGGAATCAGCGAGCGTAAGGCACGGGAGATTGCGACTACGATATATGAGAAACGTGATGCCAGAGAGGCTATGACTTTCCTGCAAAAATATGGCATATCGAATACGCTTGCTATCCGTATTTATGATGAATATGGAATGGGACTGTATGGGATTATGAAAGAAAACCCCTATCGTCTGGCGGAAGATATTCATGGAATCGGATTTAAAATTGCGGATGAGATTGCTGCGAAGATTGGAATTCATACGGATTCTGATTACCGGATCAGAAGCGGCATATTATATACGTTATTACAGGCAGGAAATGAAGGACATTGTTATCTGCCGAAAAGTATTCTTCTGGAGAGAGCCGGTGAACTGTTAGGACTGGAGCCGACGCTTATGGAGCCGCAGCTGCAGAATCTGGCAATGGACAGGAAACTGATCATTAAGCTGCCTTCTGAGGGAGAGACTGAGCAGAAGGTGTATGCGTCCATCTATTATTATGCGGAACTTAACTGTGCCAAAATGCTGCATGATCTAAATGTATCTGTGGAGTATGATGAGGGGATGCTGCCCTCGGAAGAAAAGAAAATTCTGGACAAAATAGACAGGATCGAAGCGGAACTTGGTATTGCTTTGGATGAATTGCAAAAGAAATCGGTGTTGGAGAGTGTCAGAAACGGTATTTTTATATTGTCAGGCGGGCCGGGGACAGGAAAGACTACTACGATTAATGCAATTATCCGTTATTTTATGTCGGAAGAACTGGACATCTTTCTGGCAGCACCTACCGGCAGGGCAGCGAAAAGAATGACGGAGGCAACGGGCTATGAGTCGCGCACCATACACCGGATGCTGGAATTAAACGGCGTGGTGTCGGAGGAAGCGAAATCGGCACGGTTTGAACGGAACGAGGAGAATCCATTGGAAGCAGATGTGATTATCGTGGATGAAATGTCCATGGTGGACATTTTCCTGTTTCAGGCACTCTTGAAAGCAATCACGGTAGGAACCAGACTGATCATGGTAGGTGATGTGAATCAGCTGCCATCGGTTGGAGCGGGACAGGTGCTGCGGGATCTGCTGCAGAGTGGTAGTTTTCCGGTAGTTGTGCTGGAGAAGATATTCCGTCAGGCGGGCGAGAGTGATATTGTATGGAACGCCCACCGTATCCATGCGGGTCAGGAGCTGGCTCTTGATAATAAGAGCAAGGATTTCTTTTTCCTGGAGAGAAATGATGTCAATGTGATATATAAGCATATGATACAATTGATTACGGAGAAGCTGCCCCGCTATGTTGGTGCGGAGCCGTATGACATTCAGGTGCTGACACCTATGCGCAAGGGTATGCTGGGAGTTGAGGCGCTAAACAGTATTCTGCAAAGATATCTGAACCCGCCATCTGATCAGAAGAAGGAATATCAGTCGGGTAATACCTTGTTTCGGGAGCATGATAAGGTAATGCAGATTAGGAATAACTATCAGCTGGAATGGGAAGTGGTCAGCAAATATGGAATTCCTATTGATAAAGGCACGGGAATTTTTAATGGTGACATAGGAATGATTCTGCAGATCAATGAATATGCTCATGAAGTAGTGGTAGAGTATGATGAGCACAGAAGGGTAACATATCAGTATGATCAGATGGATGAGATAGAACTGGCCTATGCGGTCACGATCCATAAGTCTCAGGGAAGTGAATATCCGGCTGTGATCATGCCGCTTTTGTCGGGGCCAAGGATGCTTTTTAACAGGAATCTGCTCTATACGGGAGTGACAAGAGCGAAAAACTGCGTGACAATTCTGGGAAGCAGAAAGACGGTGCAGGAAATGATAGAGAATAATTATCAGAACCGGCGTTATACGGGACTGACGGATCGTATCCGTGAACAATGCAGAATTTAGAGGAAAAATATGAGTGTGAGACAATTCTTTGGGACTCTGGCAGATCTTCTGTATCCCCGCAGGTGTCCTGTCTGTGACCGGGCGGTTTCGCCCTTTGGAAGTCTGATCTGTAAGGACTGTGAAAACAAATTGAAATATATTAAAGAGCCATATTGTATGAAGTGCGGCAAGACATTGAGGCAGGAAGAGAAGGAATACTGTGGGGACTGCATGCAGCAAAGGCATCTGTTTGACAGAGGGCGAGCACTCTATGAATATAAGAGCGCTGCGGATTCCATTTACCGGTTTAAGTATAAAGGAAGGCAGGAATATGCGGCATATTATGCCCGATGCATGATAAAAGAGCTGGGTGGATGGATTGCAGGATGCAGGCCGGATGCGTTTGTTCCGGTTCCTATTCATTCCTCTAAACGTCGCGTGCGGGGATACAATCAGGCAGAAGTGCTTGCCTGTGAGCTTGGCAGGCTTACAGGAATTCCTGTAGAGACAGATTTAATTCAAAGAGTACGAAAAACAGTGCCTATGAAAGAGTTATCTGCCGTGGAGAGACAAAATAATTTGAAAAAGGCTTTCAAAATCTGCCGTAATGATGTAAAATTAGATACGATTGTAATTATTGATGATATCTATACGACAGGAAGTACGATAGATGCCATGAGTCATGAACTAAGAGAAGCAGGAATCAAGCATATTTATTTTATGACGTTGTCCATTGGCAGAGGAATATAAGTGCAGGAGGATAAGCTATGAATGTACGTAATTGCAGAAAATGTGGTAGATTATTTAATTATGTATCCGGACCGCCAATCTGTATGCAGTGCAGAGAAGCATTAGAGGCTAAGTTTCAGGAAGTAAAGAAGTATATACAGGAGCATGCGCATGCGTCCATCCCGGAGGTGTCTGAAGCATGTGATGTGTCTACGAATCAGATTCAGCAGTGGCTGAGAGATGAACGGCTGGAATTGTGTGAGGGTTCCGGTATCGCTCTGTTCTGTGAGGAGTGTGGAGAACCTATCCTGACCGGCCGCTATTGCGAGAAGTGTAAGGCTAACATGGCAAACCGTTTAAATGACAGTATTCGCAAGCCGGAGGCACCAAAGCCACAGCCTAAGAAGGATTCGCGTGATAATCCCAAGATGCGTTTCCTGTAATCTGGGATTCCGGTCAGGCATTTGACCGTAATAAGGCGTTTCGGAATGGAAGGATCATATGTTAAACGAAGAAAGAATCATCCTGATGACGAAGCTTGCTTCCTATGAGGAGAATGAAGGCAGAAGAAATGTTGCCATAGGAAGTTACTTTCGCAGTGATTACATTGGATGGCAGGTGTTAAAGTCCATTATAAGTGCTACCATTGCATTTGTAGTGGTTTTTGCCATGTATATTTTTTATGATTTTGAAGTATTTATGATGGACATCTATAAGATGGACCTTATGGAGTTCGCAAAGCAGACTCTATTCCTGTATCTGGGGGTAGTGGGCGTTTATGCGGTTATTTCGTATATAATTTATACGATTCGATATAATAGGGCCAAAAAGAGTCTGAAGCTGTATTATATGAATCTTCGCCGGTTAACCAATATGTATAAATAGCTGTGTTATTTGCGAAGATGTACGGAAAGTGAAAGGATTTATGATGACTACCTTACTTGTTGCAAAGCAGATATTAATGACTCTGTATAGTAAATATGAAGTATATATTACACCGCTTTTGAAGTTTCTTCTGGCGCTGATATCTTTACTGCTCATAAACTCCAGACTTGGATATATGGACAGTATCGATAAGCTTACAGTGGTGCTGATTGTGGCGTTAATGTGTTCCTTTATGCCTATGAATTTTATTGTGATCATGGCAGCGCTGTTCACACTGCTCCATCTGTATTCTTTCAGCCTGGAGTGTGCGGTAGTGGTCGGGGCAGGATTCCTGCTCATGTTTCTGCTGTATCTGAGATTTTCACCTAAGGACACATTGGTGGTATTGTTGCTGCCTATTTGCTTTTTATTAAAGATTCCGTATGTGATTCCCATTGCAATGGGACTGATCGGTACTCCGGCATCAGCAGTATCTGTTGCCTGTGGCGTTATTGCTTACTATATGATTCATTATATAGTCCAGAACGTGTCGGTCATTGCGTCCATGGCAGACGAAGAGACAGCGGCTAAGTTCAAATTCATTATCGACGGACTGATTGGCAATAAAGAAATGGTGGTAACGATTATAGCGTTTATCATTACGGTTATACTGGTATATATCATCAGAAGACTGAGTATGGATTATGCATGGACTATTGCCATGGCAGCGGGAGCCATAGTCAATATTATGATTCTTCTTGTGGGCGATCTGATGTTTGACACAAATGTGGCTTTGTTTGGTGTGATTCTTGGAACAATCATTTCACTGCTTTTGACAGCGGTGCTTCAGTTCTTTGTATTTAACGTGGACTATAGCCGGACGGAAAAAGTGCAGTTTGAGGATGATGAATATTATTATTATGTGAAGGCTGTGCCGAAAGTAACTGTTGCCAAAGCTGAGAAAAAGGTCAAACAGATTAGCAGCCAGACAATGAAAAATACTCAGAGAACCAGAAATACACGATGAGATGACAGAGTAGAACAGAGGGAAGGTGAGAGGCGTGCAGCAACTGAATAAATTGATGGAGACTTATCTGTATAACCTGCATATGCCTTCCATTCACTGGACCGATGTTGTGGAAATTTTTATTCTGACTTTTCTTGCATATCATATTCTGGTCTGGGTTAAAAATACGAGAGCATGGGCACTTTTAAGAGGTGTTGTTGTAATTGCTGTGTTTATTTTGATCGCAGCTATTTTCAGAATGAATACAATTCTATGGATTGTATCTAATGTATTCAGTATTGCAGCCATTGCGATTGTGGTTGTGCTGCAGCCTGAGCTTCGTAAAGCGTTGGAGGAACTGGGCAGGAAAAATCTGTTTTCTTCGATTCTGTCATTTGATGCGTCTAAACCGGCGGACGGTCGTTTTTCAGACCGTACGATCAATGAAATTGTGAAGGCCTCCGTGGAAATGGGTAAAGTGAGAACCGGCGCATTGATTGTTATTGAACAGAAGCAGTCCCTAAGTGAATATGAAAGAACGGGAATTGATGTGGATGCTTTAATCTCCAGTCAGCTCCTTATTAATATTTTTGAACATAACACACCCTTGCATGACGGTGCGGTTATTGTGCGGGGTAATCGTATTATTTCTGCTACCTGTTATCTGCCGCTGTCAGACAATATGGCACTCAGCAAAGATTTGGGAACCAGGCACAGGGCCGGTGTCGGAATCTCGGAGGTTACTGATTCTTTAACTGTGATTGTTTCAGAGGAAACCGGTAAGATCAGTGTTGCCTACGGAGGACAACTGGAAAGCGGATTGGATGCAGAGCGATTGAGAACAAGACTGTCAGAGATACAGGATAAACCGGTGGAAGAGAAGAAGCGGAAGTTGTGGAAAGGCAGGTCCAGGAATGAAGAATAAACTAACCAAAAACTGGGGTCTGAAGCTGGGTTCGTTTCTGTTTGCGGTTGCTTTGTGGATCATTGTTACAAATATCAATGATCCGGTTATTCCGTATAAGGTATCAGATGTGCCTGTTACCATCAGAAATGCAAATCTGATTACGGATAAAGGCCAGATTTATGAGGTACTGGATGGTACGGATGTGATTGATGTGGTCACAATAACAGCCCCCAGGTCCATTATTGACTCTTTAGATAAAAGTAATGTAGTAGCTGTAGCGGATATGAATGATCTGACCAGCTTAAATACGATAAGCATTAAACTTTCTACCAATAAATACAATGATAAACTGGAAAGTATCAAGGGCAGTATTGACAGTGTGAAACTGAATATTGAGGACAAACAGACCAAGTCACTGCCTTTGAAAACCAATACTACCGGCGAAGTGCGGGAAGGTTATGTAGTGGGGGATGTTACCACGGATCAGAACCTGGTTAGAATTTCCGGTCCTAAATCTGTTATTTCGCAGATCAGTAAAGCAGTGGTAGAGGTAGATGTATCCGGATTTACCAGCAACATTGGTACCGATGCAGATATTCACCTTTTTGATGAAAATGACAAAGAGATTAAGTCAGGCAGTATTGAGAAAAGTATCAGTAAAGTGCGGGTTAATGTAGACATTCTGGAGATTAAGTCTGTGCCGATCCAATATAATGTGACAGGTGTTCCCGGGGATGGATATCGTATGACAGGCGAGATTGAGGGAAGCCGGAATTATGTGAATATTGCAGGTAAATCCAAGATCGTTGAGAGTATTGATGCAATTGAGGTATCTGAGAGTGCTATTGATGTGACCGGCGCAAAGGAGAATGTTACGGCAGCCATTGATCTTAAGAATTATCTGCCGAGCGGTGTGATTCTTGCGGATGAAAACTTCAGCGGTAAAGTGAACGTGACAGTGTTCATAGAGCCGGAAGTTGAGAGAACCGTGAAAATTGATGTACAGAGTATTGGTATTACGGGTGTTCCTGAAGGATATGAAGCAACCATAACAGATCCGGAAGAAACCTGTGATATTACGCTGGTAGGTCTTGCATCCGAACTGAATAATATTGCAGTAGAGGAAATAACGGCAACGGTTGATGTGGCAGCCTGGTTTGAGGAAGAAGAGGTTGAGGAACCGACAAGAGGTAATTACTGGATTCCGATTACGGTGCAGATCGGAGAGGAGTCGATTGCTTTGCAGAAAGAAGTGCAGGTACATGTGCATATTACCGAAGCTGAGTAGGGTTGAAGTGCTATTCATGTATTTTAAATAAAGTAGAAGGGATAGGAAAATATTATGAGCAGATTATTTGGTACGGACGGTGTTCGCGGTATTGCAAATGAGGAATTGACTCCGCAGCTGGCAATGCAGCTTGGGCAGGCCGGTGCTTATGTTCTTACAAAGGAGAACGCACATAAGCCCACGATCATGGTTGGCTGTGATACAAGAATTTCAGGAGATATGTTAGCCAATGCGCTGATGGCAGGAGCCTGCTCCGTTGGTGCAAACGCTGTATATGTAGGTGTTGTCCCTACACCGGCAGTAGCATATCTTACGAGAAAATATAAGGTGGATGCCGGTGTTGTGATTTCAGCATCCCATAATGCAGTGGAATTTAACGGTATCAAATTTTTTGATGGTGACGGATATAAACTTCCGGATTCCTTGGAAGATGAGATTGAGGCACTGATTAAGAGTGATATGCAGGGTGTAAAATTTCCTACAGGCGCTGGAGTGGGTAAGATTAAATATCGTACCGATGCCAGGGAAGAGTACATTAATCATGCAATGAAAGCTGTCAATGTAGATCTGAGAGGTATGAAGATTGTATTGGATTGTGCGGAAGGCGCCTCCTACTATACTTCTGTGGAGACCATGAAGGAATTGGGAGCCGAGGTTGTAGCCATCCACAATAATCCGGATGGTACCAATATCAATGCCAATTGCGGTTCTACGCATATGGAAGAGCTGCAGGCAAGAGTAGTATATGAGAAAGCTCAGGTTGGTCTGGCATTTGATGGAGATGCTGACAGACTTCTTGCAGTGGATGAATTGGGCAACATTGTAGACGGAGATCAGATCATGGCACTGGTTGGCAATCATATGAAGCAGCAGGGTAAGCTGAAGCATGATACGATTGTTGCAACCGTAATGAGTAATCTGGGATTTTTCCTGATGGGTGAGAAGAACGGCATCCATATGGAGCAGACCAAGGTTGGCGACCGCTATGTGTTGGAGCGGATGAAAGAGATTGATGCAAGTCTTGGTGGGGAACAGTCCGGTCATGTAATTTTCTTAGATGAGAATACAACCGGTGACGGACTTCTCAGTGCCCTGCATTTACTGCAGGTAATTGTTGAGACCGGCAAACCGCTGTCTGAACTGAAGAAGATTATGGATGTTATGCCACAGGCGCTTGTAAATGCTAAGGTGCCTAATCATAAAAAAGAGAAATATATGGATTATCCGGAGATTGCAGAGGCAATTGAGGCATTGAATAAGAAGTTTGCAGGAGAAGGTCGAGTGCTGATCAGACCATCCGGAACAGAGCCCCTTGTCAGAGTTATGATCGAAGGTAAAGACCAGAAAATGATTGAAGAGGAAGCTAAGAAATTGGCAGAATTAATCCAGAATATTATGTTATAGCTCTTGTGATACAGGAGAAAAAATGTTATATTTAAAATAGGCTGTGTTTGAGGGGGTTAAGCACCAGCCAGACATGAAAGTGGAGGAAAAGGGTATGGTAAGCCAAAAGGTAGTCATCAAAAACCCGACAGGGCTACATCTAAGACCGGCAGGCATCCTATGTAAAGAAGCGATGCAGTTCAAATCATTAATAACATTTACATTTAGAGAGAATACAGCGAATGCTAAGAGTGTTCTAAGTGTGCTGGGTGCATGTGTTAAGTGTGGCGATGAGATCGAGTTTGTATGTGATGGCGAAGACGAGAAAGAAGCACTTGAGGCATTGGTCAGTGCGGTAGAGAGCGGACTCGGAGAATAAAGTCATTAGTAAGCCTGTTGTATTCAACAGGCTTTTTCTTATGCATTCTATGCGATATAAAACGCATGAGCAGCAGAAAAGGATAATAGGAGGAATTATTATGTTAAATTACAAGCGGTACCGTAAAAATCCGGTAATTGATTATCCGGAAAGAGAATGGCCTAATAAGGAGATTGAGAAAGCACCGGTATGGTGCAGTGTAGATCTGCGGGATGGTAATCAGGCGTTGATCGATCCAATGATCGTATCGGAAAAAATTGAGTTTTTTAATTATTTGATCAAATTGGGATTTAAGGAGATTGAGATTGGTTTTCCGGCTGCCAGTCAGATTGAGTTTGATTTTTTACGTCAGCTGATTGATAGAAAGCTGATTCCTGATGATGTGGTAGTGCAGGTTCTGACACAATGCCGTGAAGAACTGGTGGAGAGAACCTTTGAATCCATTGCGGGTTGTAAGCAGGCCATTGTACATATTTATAATTCTACCTCTACGTTACAGAGAGATGTAGTATTTAACATGGACAAAGAGCAGATCATCAATATTGCAGTGGAAGGAACCAGAATGGTTAAGAAGCATGCAGAGAAATTCCCGGGCAAGATTATTTTAGAGTATTCTCCGGAAAGTTTTACCGGTACAGAGCTTGATTTTGCTTTGGATATCTGTACGGCTGTACAGGAAGAGTGGGGGCCTACTAAGGAAAATCCCATGATAATCAATCTGCCCTCCACAGTGGAAATGAATACACCGAATGTATATGCAGATCAGATCGAGTGGATGAATAAGCATTTTAAAAACAGGGAAAGCATTATCTTAAGCGTACATCCTCATAATGACAGAGGTACGGGTGTTGCAAGTGCGGAGCTGGCGCTTCTCGCAGGTGCTGACCGTGTGGAAGGTACTTTGTTCGGTAACGGAGAGAGAACAGGTAATGTTGATATTCTGAATATTGCCTATAATATGTTCTCACAGGGTATTGATCCTAAGCTGGCTATTGAACATGTCAATGAAAGCATTGAAATATATGAGAGATGTTGCAAGATTCCGATCCATCCGAGACATCCATATGCGGGTAAGCTTGTATTTACCGCATTCTCAGGATCTCACCAGGATGCGATCAACAAGGGCGTTAAGGCTATGAAGGAACGTCAGAGCGAGATATGGCAGGTGCCTTATCTGCCTATCGATCCGGCAGATATCGGAAGAGAGTACGAGCCGATCGTACGTATCAATTCCCAGTCCGGCAAGGGTGGCGTAGCCTTTATCATGGATACTTATTTCGGATTCAAGCTGCCGAAAGGAATGCACAAGGAGTTTGCCAACGTCATCCAGAAGGTTTCCGAGAAGCAGGGTGAGGTATCGCCTGATCAGATTATGGATAACTTCAGAGAACAGTATCTGGATAAGAAGGAACCGATTCATTTCCGTAAGCTGCGTGTGGATGATTTAAGCGGTGAGACGAAGTCTCAGTTTGACACGAAGGTAACCGTTGTGTATACGGATGCCGGTGTGGAGAAATCCTTTGAGGCAGTCGGCAATGGTCCTATCGATGCCGTAAAACGTGGTTTACAGGAAGCCTTGAATATAGACATTAAAATTCTGGATTACGAAGAGCATGCATTGCAGAGTGGCTCTAATTCCCAGGCGGCAGCATATATCCACCTGCTTGATGTGGAAAGCGGCAGTGTAACCTATGGTGTTGGCGTAAGCTCCAATATTACACGTGCTTCTGTGAGAGCAATCTTCTCAGCTATTAACCGTTTAGGACTTGGAAATAAGAAGTAATTAATTAGGAATAGTAGGAGGAAAATATGGAACCAATAGAACAGCTTCGTACATGGGTTAAGGAAAGCAATGATATTGTGTTTTTTGGCGGCGCCGGAGTGTCTACCGAGAGCGGTATCCCGGATTTTCGAAGTGTGGACGGTCTGTATCATCAGCAGTATGATTATCCTCCAGAGACGATCTTAAGTCATACCTTTTACAGAAGGATGCCGGAAGAATTCTATCGCTTCTATCGTGCCAAAATGCTCTGTTTGGATGCAAAACCAAATGCAGCGCATCTGAAACTGGCACAGTGGGAGCGGGAAGGAAAGCTGAAAGCAGTAGTAACCCAGAATATTGACGGACTTCACCAGGCGGCAGGCAGTAAGGTTGTTCTTGAGCTGCATGGTTCCGTACTTCGCAATTACTGTGAGAAATGCGGTAAGTTCTATGATGCGCAGTACATACTGCATTCGGATGGGGTACCTGTCTGTGAATGCGGCGGCAGTATCAAACCGGATGTGGTGCTTTATGAGGAAGGGCTGGATCAGAAGACACTGACAGATTCCATACGTTATATCAGTGAAGCAGACGTGCTCATTGTAGGCGGCACCTCTCTGGCAGTATACCCGGCAGCAGGACTTCTGGATTATTATAAGGGTAATAAGCTGGTGTTAGTCAATAAGACACCGACACCGAAGGATTCGATGGCAGACCTGATCGTACAGGGAAGCATTGGAGAGATATTCTCTGGGCTGGATTAAACGTAAACTTAAAACTTTGGAACTATGTTTATGTGCACAAATATGGTTTAAATAATAGGAAATGAGGTAACCATGGATATTCAGGTAGGAGATATTTTGAAATTAAAGAAGCAGCATCCCTGTGGTTCCAAAGAATGGGAAGTCCTGCGTATCGGAGCAGATTTTCGCCTGAAATGTATGGGCTGTGGTCATCAGATTATGATTGCCCGCAGGCAGGCGGAGAAAAATGTCAAGGAAATCATCCCCGCGCAAAGAAAGTCCTGATTAAAGAAATTTTAATTTAGTTTCATTTTTTTGAGAAAATCCCTTGCGGTTTGAGGGGAGCTATGTTATTATAACTATTCGTGATATACTAATTTGACTGGAAGTCAAACATCCTTGCTCCTTCCGACAGAAAGGGGCCAGAGACCAAAAGGAGGTAACGAAGCATGAACAAATACGAATTAGCCGTTGTTGTTAGTGCAAAGATCGAAGATGACGAAAGAGCTGCTACTTTAGAGAAAGCAAAAGCTTTAGTAGAAAGATTCGGTGGAAAGATTACAAATGTTGACGACTGGGGTAAGAAGAGATTAGCTTACGAA
>JALETS010000062.1 GCA_022781395.1 Lachnospiraceae bacterium
CATATCTCTTTCCAGATAATGACACAGCTCATGGTAGAGAATCACATCTGCTTCCTGTTCCGTATACTTTACAAGTGGTAAGATAACCACCGGTCCATGGTTGTAAGTCATACAGGGCACGTCGATTGAATCATTCCGACATAGCGACACTTTCCCTGCTATCCCCAGCTTATCGCAGATTTCCAGGAAGCGACGTTGTATCACCTCATTCTCTTCCGGAATATTGCCCTTACAAACATTTCTCCACTTAAGATAACGACACAGCCGATATCCCAACAAGATCAGAAATGCGCCAATCCATACCGATCCAAGTACTGTAAACAATCTGATTGTTACAGGTGTGTTGTAAAACAGGTTGACATCACTTTCGATCTCAACTATTTCAACAACGCGTTTGCTCATGTATAAGAAGATATAAACAAACGGCATCGTAAAGGCACAAAGAGTGGCTATCACCACCAGCCTGAGAAGCCTTGCATCATTCTTAAACCATGTCTTTCTGAAGAATGTCCCGATCAGAAAGAACAATGTTCCCGTAACATTCATTAAAAGTAACGCAATAAACAGGTTACTTACCCAGTCCATTAATCAGTTTTTTAATCCTTTCGATTTCATCTTGTCGTAACGCTCTTTCATTGGACAACGCGCACAAGAATTCATCTGCATTATCATGATTCCAGAAGCTCACATAATCATTTGTAAGCTGTCCCTTGTATTCTTCCAACGGAATCAGAATCTGATAGAAAAATACACGGCCCTGACGGTAATGTTTCAGATATCCTTTTCTTACGAGGCGTGCCAGGAAGGTTGAAACGGTCTGGGGCTTCCAGTCTTTATTGTACTTATCATTCACTCTGTCCATAATTTCCATAAGACTCAGCTCATCCTCTGCGTCCCATACTACTTTCATGACTAACTGTTCGCAATCTGTTAATTTCTCATGTGTCATAATAGACCT
Source organism: Lachnospiraceae bacterium (assembly GCA_022781395.1). Classification (GTDB taxonomy): domain Bacteria; phylum Bacillota; class Clostridia; order Lachnospirales; family Lachnospiraceae; genus UBA3282. Next base: position 959 of record JALETS010000062.1, read on the forward strand.
CCAATAATTTCTACAACTACCATGGTAGATAGTAATAATATTTAAATGTTTCTTATACCATACTATTTTATTATTCGTAGAATATCAAGCATTAATTGTCTATAAATGCACCAAAAATAAACTGATTGTGTAGTTCGTCATAGGCAAAAAATATGAGTCATGAGGCACATTGCATATCCTATGAAGATAGTGTAAAATGTCTATCAGACTCACGCAAAATTGTAGTATGAAATCTTTGGAACCATACCGTATGTCATTATTTTATGGAATATAAACTGTCCTACATACGTCATACGCCGTATTGTTGTATGGTCCAAAGACATGAGGTGGAAAAATGGGAACTGTACAAACTAAGGAAAATCGGGGAATTCGCAAATTCATAGGAGACAAATCCTTCTATAAAATGGTACTGGCTATTGCTGTGCCCATTATGATACAGAATGGTATCACCAACTTTGTCGGCCTTCTGGATAATATCATGATCGGCCAGATCGGTACCGAACAGATGTCCGGCGTTGCCATCGTCAATCAGTTGTTTTTTGTCTATAATCTGTGTCTGTTTGGCGGCGTATCCGGCGCCGGGATTTTTACGGCACAATATTTCGGACAGAAGAATGAAGAGGGCATCCGTCAGACGGTACGCTTCAAAATCTGGATGGTTATTGTAATTACTGCCTTAACCGTAGCACTCTTTCTTATTTCCGGCAGCACACTGATCGAACTGTATCTGCAGGGAGAAGGCACCGCCGAGAGTGCTGCTTCTACTTTATATTATGGAGAACAATATCTATGGATTATGTTGATTGGTTTACCGCCCTTTATGATGGTGCAGGTGTACGCCAGCACCCTGCGGGAATGCGGACAGACCGTCCTTCCCATGAAGGCAGGCGTGGTAGCCGTCTTCGTCAATCTGATCTTAAACTATATTTTAATCTATGGTAAATTCGGCTTCCCCGCTCTGGGTGTGCAGGGCGCCGCACTGGCAACCATTATTTCCCGTTATGTGGAGGCTGCCATTGTACTGATTCATACACACAGGCACAAGACAGAGAACCCCTTTGTCAATGGTTTATACGCCTCTTTGAAGGTGCCCGGAGCTTTAACAGGAAAGATTCTTGTTAAAGGGTCCCCTCTGCTTTTCAATGAGACACTGTGGGCCGCCGGCATGGCAATGCTGGCACAGTGTTATTCCGTGCGGGGATTGAATGTAGTGGCTGCCCTGAATATTTCCAATACCATCAACAATGTATTTAACATCGTATTTATTGCCCTGGGAGATTCCGTCGCCATTATTGTGGGACAGTTACTCGGTGCCGGTAAGATGGCAGAGGCGCGTGACACAGACAATAAGATGATCGCCTTCTCCGTCTTCTGCTGTACCTGCGTGGCTGCGGTTATGCTGCTTATGGCACCCCTCTTCCCTATGCTGTATAACACCAATGCAGAGGCAAGAGAACTGGCCAAATACTTCATCATGATTACTGCCATATTCATGCCCCAGAATGCATTTCTCCACGCATCCTATTTCACGCTGCGTTCCGGTGGCCAGACGATCATTACCTTCCTGTTCGACAGCGTGTTTATCTGGTGCATCAGCGTTACGATTGCCTTTACTTTAAGCCACTTTACGACGCTTCCCGTCATTGCGATCTATACCCTTGTGCAGATAGGTGACTGGATCAAGTGTCTGATCGGATTCATCCTTGTGAAAAAGGGTGTGTGGCTGCAGAATATTGTAGCATAGTAAACACGAGTAATTTCCTATTACATAAGGAATGGCGCAGTTTAAAACTGCGCCATAATTGCTTTCACATTTTCTGATATATTTCCCCGAAAGACCGCCGAACCTGCCACGATCACGTTGGCACCGGCATCTAATACTACCTGCACATTCTCCTTCGTAATACCACCGTCTACCTGGATATCCAGATCAAGTCCCTGCTCGTCAGCCATTCGTCTGATCTCCCTGATACGCTCTGTAGATTCCGGTATATACTTCTGTCCGCCGAAGCCGGGTTCCACCGTCATCACAAGCAGCATATCCAGTTTATGCAGATATTTCTCTACTACCTCCACCGGCGTCCTGGGCTTGATAGACATTCCTGCCTTACATCCCAAATCGTGTATCAGATCAATGATCTTATCTACATCCTCGGTAGCCTCTATATGGAAGGTAATGCTGTCAGCTCCGCACTCTGCGAATTCTTTGACAAACCGTTCCGGCTCCACGATCATCAGATGTACATCAAATATTTTCTTCGTCGTTTTACGGATGGATGCAATTACCGGCATACCAAAAGAAATGGACGGTACAAACACGCCATCCATCACATCAATATGAATATATTCCGCTCCTGCTTCATCCGCTTCTTTAATCTGCTCCCCCAATATGGCAAAGTCTGCTGCCAGTATGGAAGGCGATAAAATATTTTTCCTATCAGACATCTTTTATGCCTTTCTTTCCTTTTTCAGCAATCGTAGCAATCAAGCCTGTAATGCCATAGCTTCTCTTTCTACAATCCCCCAAACACATATACAACATGAATGGGGGAATTGTCAAGATACCTATTATTATTTCACGAATGCTTTTACTTTCTCGTAAATACCCTTGCCGTCAAGACCATATTTCTCAACCAGAGCCGCCGCCGGTCCGGACTCACCGAACTGATCCTGCATACCGATCTTCAGAACCGGTGTAGGATGCTTCTCGGATAAGCAGTCACACACAGCACTGCCCAGTCCGCCGATAACAGAATGCTCTTCTGCGGTTACCACCTTACCGGTCTTCTTCGCAGAAGCCAGTATCAGTTCTTCATCCAGTGGTTTAATGGTGTGAATGTTGATCACCTCTGCGCTGATACCGTCTGCTGCCAGTATTTCTGCTGCTTCCAAAGCAGAAGCAACTGTGATACCGCTTGCAATGATCGTTACATCCTTACCTTCTTTTAACAGAACACCTTTGCCGATCTCGAACTTATAATCCGGTGTATCATTAATCACCGGTACTGCCGCACGTCCGAAACGCAGATAAACAGGACCGTTAAACTCGATTGCTGCTCTGACAGCAGCCTTTGCCTCTACATCATCAGAGGGAACAATAACCGTCATGCCGGGAATCGTTCTCATCAGAGCCACATCCTCATTACACTGATGGGTTGCACCGTCTTCACCTACCGTGATACCGGCATGGGTAGCACCAATCTTAACATTTAAATGCGGATAGCCGATGGAATTACGTACCTGCTCGAAATTACGTCCTGCCGCAAACATAGCGAAGGAACTGATAAAAGGTATTTTACCACAGGTAGCAAGACCTGCTGCAATACCTGTCATATTACATTCTGCAATACCGCAGTCGATATGACGGTCCGGAAATGCTTTCTTAAATACACCTGTCTTGGTAGCGCCTGCAAGGTCTGCATCGAGAACTACCAGATTCGGGAAATCTGCACCACATTCAGCAAGTGCATTACCATAGCTTTCTCTTGTTGCAATTTTCTTAACATCTGCCATTAGTTTGCACCTCCTAATTCTTCATCAATCTTCTGAAGATCTGCCATTGCTGTTGCGTACTCTTCATCATTAGGCGCTTTGCCATGCCATCCGGCATTGTTCTCCATAAAGGATACACCTTTACCTTTGACAGTTTTACAGATAATAGCTGTAGGCATACCCTTGGTAGCTTTAGCCTCTTTAAAAGCAGCATCGATCTGATCAAAATCATTGCCATCGATATTGATCACATGGAAATTAAATGCTTCAAACTTCTTGTCAATGGGATAAGGAGAACATACATCTTCAACCTTACCGTCAATCTGAAGGCCATTATTATCAACGATCACTACAAGATTGTCCAGCTTACGATGTCCGGCAAACATAGCAGCTTCCCATACCTGACCTTCCTGAATCTCGCCATCACCCAGCAGTGTATAGGTTCTGTAATCTTTATTATCCAGTTTAGCAGCCAAAGCCATACCTACTGCAGCAGAGATACCCTGTCCGAGAGAACCGGAAGACATATCCACACCCGGAGTTTCCTGCATACAGGGATGTCCCTGTAAATAGGAACCTAAATGACGAAGAGTCTTAAGATCCTCAACCGGGAAATACCCTCTGTTAGCAAGCGCGGAATACAGACCCGGCGCTGTATGACCCTTGGACAAAACAAAACGATCTCTGTCCGGTTTCTTAGGATCCTTCGGATCGATATTCATCTCCTCAAAGTAAAGATAGGTAAAAATATCGGCTGCGGATAAAGATCCGCCAGGATGACCCGCCTTAGCACTGTGTACTGCGGTCACGATACCTTTACGAACTTCATTAGCTTTTTTCTGTAACTCTAGCTTGTTCATCGTAAACCTCCATATCATATTTATTATCAGGCAATTGCCTGTACTTATTAGTGCACAATCTCATCATAGCACAATTTCTATTATGCCTCTACACAAATCTTGCTTGCATTTTCATAATTAGCATCTTTTTATTTTCCCTGTCCATAATAAGCATTTGCTCCATGCTTTCTGTAATAATGCTTATCCTGCAGCTCCTGCGGTGCCGGCTGGATGCGGGGATTGATCGTCTCTGCACGGTAAGCCATCTTGGCAACTTCCTCTAAGACAACTGCATTATGAACCGCGTCATTGCCGTTCTTGCCCCAGGCAAAAGGTCCGTGATTCTTACACAGAACTGCCGGAACAGCCATAACATCCTTGTCCATTTCCTTAAAAGCATTCACGATCAGA
>JALETS010000077.1 GCA_022781395.1 Lachnospiraceae bacterium
TATCTATGCACTGGATGTAGATCCGATAGAAATCGTTAAGACGAAACAGCGGTTGGAGCAGGCCGGATACGGAGGAGAGATTCTGACAATTATCAGGGAGAATTTTGCTAACATCGGAACCATCGGACAGCAGTATGGTCCTTTTGATTTCATGCTGGCTGATTTAGGTGTCTCCTCTATGCAGATTGATAATCCGGAGAGAGGATTTTCCTATAAGCTGCATGGACCGCTTGACTTAAGACTGAATCCGGAGAAGGGCGTGTCTGCGGCCGAGCGGCTGCGGGAGTTATCGAAGGAGGAACTGGAAGGAATGTTAGTGGAAAACGCGGATGAGCCCTATGCGGCTCAGATTGCGGCTGAAATTATGAAAACCTTCCGGTCGGGGCGTAAGATAGAAACGACAACAGATCTCCGGGAGGCCATAGAGCGGGCATTAAAGTTCCTGCCGGAGAATGGAGAGAAGAAGGAGATACTGAAGAAAACCTGTCAGAGAACTTTTCAGGCTCTTCGTATCGATGTCAACAGTGAGTTTGAAGTATTAGAGGCATTCTTAGAGAGCCTGCCTACGGTACTTTCATCCGGCGGAAGGGTGGCAATCCTGACCTTCCATTCAGGGGAAGACAGAATGGTGAAGAAGGCTTTTAACAGATATTATAAAGAGGGGATATTCTGCGATATTTCCAAGGAAGTCATAAGACCTTCCGCGGAGGAATGCTTCCGTAACGGCAGGGCGAAATCGACGAAGATGCGCTGGGCAGTCAAAGCATAAGCAGGAGTCGGAAGAATAAGAAGTATAGAGGAAACAGATGTGAAAACAGAAGCAAAAACAAAGAGAGCTAATGTAGATTTCCTGAATGGACCGATTATGAAGTCTATGGTGGTATTTGCGATACCCTTGTTTTTATCCAGCATTTTTCAGCAGCTATATAATACGATGGATACGGTCATTATCGGTTACACCTTGGGTGAGACGGCATTGGCTGCTATGGGCGCAGCAGCCGCAATCTATGATCTGCTGATAGGATTTGCCTTTGGAATCGGCAACGGGCTTGCAATCGTGACGGCCAGAAGTTATGGCTGCGGAGATCAGGAGAAGCTTAAGAAATCAGTGGCGGCATCTATTGTGATCGGTGTGGTAGTTACTATTGCCATAACGGTTCTGACCCGGTTTATCCTTTATCCTTTTTTGGAGGTTTTAAACACACCGGCAGAGATTATCGACCAGGCCTATACCTATATTTCTACGATTACCCTGTTTATTGCAGTGATGTTTGCATACAACTTGTGTGCAGGTATTTTGCGTGCAATCGGAAACAGTCTGATGCCGCTCGTGTTCCTGATCATATCGTCCCTGTTGAATATTGTGCTGGATCTGGTATTTATTATCCGGCTGCATATGGGGATACAGGGTGCGGCAGTTGCCACGGTGCTTGCCCAGTTAGTGTCTGTTATACTATGCCTGATTTATATTTACAACAAAGCAAAGATTTTGCTTCCGGGCAGAAAGCATTTTGTCTGGGATGGATATTTATATACGGAAATGACAGCCCAGGGTATGTCCATGGGTTTTATGAGCTGTATTGTGAATGCGGGAACGGCAATCCTGCAGTCCGGCATTAACGACCTGGGATATCTGGTGATTGCAGGGCATACGGCAGCGCGGAAGCTGTTTCAGTTTATTATGATGCCTTTTATCGCCATGAGTCAGACCATCAGCACTTTTGTATCCCAGAATCGTGGAGCGGATCAGCCTGTGCGTATCCGTAAAGCGATGAAATGCGGTTATCTGTATGGTGTGGCAGTATCTGCGGTAATGACTGTGCTGATGTGGTTTGGGGCGCCGGTTATGGTCAGACTGCTTTCGGGTTCTTCAGACAGCGTGGTATTAGGCAATGGTGCTTTATATCTGCGGGTGGTGGCACCTTTTCTGTCTATCCTGGGGATCTTGAATTGTACGAGAAATGCGCTGCAGGCTATCGGGCAGAAGATACTGCCGGTGTTGTCCAGTGTGATAGAACTGATTGGTAAGATTCTGTTTGTATGGCTTCTGATACCCAGATTCCAGTATATGGCGGTTATTTTCTGTGAACCGGTCATTTGGTGCTTTATGACACTGGAGCTGGTGGTGTCCTTCTGGCGTGATCCGTTTATCCGTTCCGGCCGCAGAGATGCTGAAGCTTCGGATAGTAAAGCTTGAATCAGATTGATTTGAATAAAGTTTGGAAAAAGAAAATGGAGAGATAAGATGCACTTTGTAGATGCAAAAGGAATCCTATCGGCGTCAAACGGCATGAATCTGTATCGAGGATGTACTCATGGCTGCATCTATTGTGACAGCCGCAGTAAATGTTATGGCTTTACCCACGATTTTGAGGATATTGAAGTAAAACAGAACGCGCCGGAACTGTTGGAACAGGCACTGAAATCCAAACGAAGAAAAGGTATGATCGGCACAGGTGCCATGTGTGACCCGTATATGCACTGTGAGGAAGAACTGCAGCTTACCGGAAGATGCCTGGAATTAATTGACCGGTATGAATTCGGGCTGGCTATTCAGACGAAATCTGACCGCATCCTAAGAGACCTAGAGCTTCTTAAGAGTATCAACCGGAAGTCAAAGTGTGTGGTACAGATGACCATGACTACTTATGACGAAGACCTGTGTAAGATACTGGAGCCTAATGTATGTACTACCAGAAGACGGTTTGAGGTGCTGGAGATTATGCGGGAGAATGGAATACCGACAGTGGTGTGGATGACACCGATCCTGCCTTTTATCAACGATACGAGAGAGAATGTTGAAGGTCTGCTGGATTACTGTATACGGGCCAAGGTATGGGGAATCATTAATTTTGGCATGGGAGTGACTTTGCGGGAAGGAGACCGGGAATACTTCTATCAGAAGCTGGATGAGAATTTCCCCGGTATGAGGGGCAGATATCACCGCCGTTACGGATATGCTTATGAGGTAACCAGTGACCATAACCGGGAGCTGATGGAGATATTGCATAAGACCTGTGATGCGCACGGAATTGAATGCGATGCAGGGAAGGTTTTTCAGTATCTGGGAGAATACCCGGAGAACAAAGGATATGAACAGATGAGTCTGTTTGAATCATGAGATAGTAATGTTGACGAAGAGAATGATATATAGAAATCGGAAAGATTGAAAATCTGAAAGGCGGATCAGTTATGGAAGATATTGACAGAAAAGTAGAGATGGATATTGAGGCACTTGTACGGAACAGCAGGGCAGATAATCCGGAGATGAGTGAGGAGCAAAGGGAGCAGAAGGAAGTGGAAGATATGGTAAAGCTGTTAGATACCTTTGCAGCTTCAGATGATAGCAGATTAAAGATCAAGATGTCCGACGAACTGGCGGAGGGGCAGACACAGAGAGTCTACCATCACGGACGCTGCGATATCGGAAGTCCCTGGGCATGTGGGAATGCTTTTGATGCACAGACGGAGAAGTAAAGCTGTTGTAAGAAATAGAGGCTATTGCAAGAAGTAAAGAATTTTGAAAGAGGTAAAAGTGATTGAGAGGGTACGGGTATTAGGATGCATAACATCATAGAAATGCGGCTGCAGACACTCCGGCAGTTGATGAAACAACGGGAGCTGGCAGCCTATATCATTCCCACGGATGATTTTCACAGCTCAGAGTATGTGGGAGAATATTTTAAGGCAAGAGAGTATATGTCGGGATTTACCGGTTCGGCAGGAACCCTGGTTATTTTGGAAGATGAGGCCGCATTGTGGACCGATGGCAGGTATTTCATTCAGGCACAGGAGCAGCTTCGGGATACTTCTATTCTTCTGATGAAGGCAGGACAGCCCGGGGTACCGACGATTGCGGAATATTTGCAGGAGAAATTGCAGGAGTCGGTCAAGGTTGGATTTGATGGGCGGACCGTGACGGAACAGTTTGTGAAAGGAATTGCCGAGAAAACTGATACCAAAGGGATTACCTTCTACGGTGAGGAAGACTTAGTAGGTATGATATGGAAGGAGAGGCCCAAGCTGCCAGCGGAACCGGTATGGGAACTGGATGTGAGATATGGCGGAGTAAGCCGGGAAGAGAAGCTGGATGCGGTGCGGGAGAAGATGCGGCTAAAGGAGGCAGATGTGCTGCTTGTGACGGCTCTGGATGAGGTTGCATGGCTGTTAAATCTGCGCGGCAATGATGTGCGGAATACACCGGTATTTTTATCCTATATGCTGATAGGACAGGAGAAGGTGGTTCTTTGTGTCCAGGAGCAGATCCTTTCGGAAGAAATTCGCAAGAAGCTGCAAACGGCAGGAGTAGAACTCAATTCCTATGATAAAATTGGGGAGCTGTTAGGCGGACTTAAGCCGGGACAGCATATATGGGTTGACAGTAAGCAGATAAGTTACAGGCTGATGCACAGTATACCGGATCATGTGGCGATTGTGGATGAAACCGGTCCGGTGACAGGGATGAAGGCGGTCAAGAATCAGGCAGAGACAGAGCACATTCGTGCTGCACATGTGAAGGATGGAGTGGCAGTCACCCGGTTTATGAGGTGGCTGAAGGAGCATGTGGGGACAGAAGAGATTACGGAAATGAAGGCGGTATCTAAGCTGGAAACCTTCCGGGAACAAATGGATGGTTATCTGATGCCAAGCTTTGACCCTATCCTTGCCTACGGTGCCCATGCGGCCATTATACATTATGAGCCGACGACGCAGACAGACATACCGTTGCTGCCTAAGGGGCTGTGTCTTGCGGATACGGGTGGACATTATAGGGAAGGTACAACCGATATTACCCGTACGATAGCGTTGGGCGAAGTGACTGCGGAGGAAAGAAGAGCTTACACGATAGTGCTTCGCGGACATCTCAATCTGGCAGCGGCTGTATTCCCATATGGTGTCTGTGGGCAGAATCTGGATGTACTGGCAAGAGAACCGTTATGGGAGAATGGATTAGATTATAATCATGGCACCGGACATGGTGTGGGTTATCTTCTGAATGTTCATGAAGGTCCACAGAATTTCCGATGGCGTATCAGGGAGGGAGACTATGTGCCTTTGGAAGAAGGTATGGTAATCTCCAACGAACCGGGATTTTATCTGGAAGGCCGGTTTGGCATCCGTCATGAGAACCTGATGCTTTGCCGGAAAGGGGAAAAGAATGAGTACGGACAGTTCATGTATCTGGAGCCTTTGACCATGGTACCTTTTGATCGGGATGCCATCGACCCACAGCTTTTGACAGACAGGGAACTGGCACTTCTCAATGCTTACCATAAGAAGGTGTATGATACGATTGCACCTTATCTGGAAGAGGACGATCTGGCATGGCTTACAAAGGCAACCGAGGAAATTGTGAGGAATGCATAGTAAAGGGCAGATTGAAAAATCCATATTCGTAAAATGAGTACGAACAGGCAATTGTATGAACAGAAAGGCGGGATAAACAGATGTATATAGCATCAGAAAAACGTTATGACAATATGAATTATGTGAAATGCGGAAACAGTGGGCTGAAGCTGCCACAGGTATCTTTAGGCTTGTGGCATAATTTCGGGGATACGGCTTCTTATGACAATATGAAACAAATGTGCCGTACCGCATTTGACCATGGAATTACACATTTTGACCTGGCAAATAATTATGGACCGAAGCCGGGCAGTGCGGAGATTCATTTCGGAAGGATTCTGAAGGAGGATTTGTTCCCTTATCGGGATGAACTGCTGATCAGCACGAAGGCAGGTTATGAGATGTGGGATGGTCCTTATGGAGACTGGGGCAGTCGGAAATATCTGTTGGCAAGTCTGGATCAGAGCCTGAAGCGAATGGGGTTAGAGTATGTAGATATTTTTTATCATCACCGGATGGACCCTGATACCCCTCTGGAAGAGACTATGGGTGCACTGGCACAGGCGGTACATAGCGGCAAGGCGCTGTATGTGGGGCTGTCTAATTATAATGGCGAAGTGTTGGAACAGGCAACGGCGATCCTAAAGGAATTGAAGTGTCCGTTTATCATCAACCAGAACCGGTATTCTATTTTTGATCGCTCTATTGAAGAAAACGGCTTGAAGGATACTGCCGGAAAACTTCAGAAAGGAATTATTGCATTTAGTCCGTTGGCGCAGGGACTGTTGACCGACAGATATCTTAATGGAATCCCGGCAGACAGCAGAGTGTACACCGATGGCCGTTTCCTGAAAGCAGATGCGCTTACGGATAAACGACTGGAGCAGATACGCAGACTGAATGAGCTGGCAGCACAGAGAGGACAGAAGCTTTCGGAAATGGCTCTCGCATGGATATTAAAGGACGGTGTTGTGACCAGTGTCCTGATCGGGGCTTCCAAGCCATCCCAGATACTGGATAATATCAAGGCGTTGGAGAATACACATTTTAGTGAAGAGGAATTGAAACTGATTGATGAGATCTCGCTTGATAATTGATAAATTTGGGGGAATGGCATATAATAAAAGCAGGTAGTGCTGAAAGGAGTTTTCCGGATAGCATATACTGAGAAACAAGGTAAAGTGAATAAAGCAAGGGGGTTTTGGCATGGACAGATTAAAAGACAAGGTTGCTGTTGTTACCGGTTCTACAAGCGGAATCGGTGTCGGAATTGCCCGTTTGTATGCGGCAGAAGGTGCGAAGGTGGTTATCTGCGGGCGTCGTCAGGAGAAGGGACAGGCAGTTGTGGATGACATCTTAAAGGATGGCGGAGAAGCTTACTATCATTTTATGGATATTACTGCACCGGAGAGTATCGAGAATCTGTTGGCGGATACTGCAGACAAATATGGGAAGATTGATGTTCTGGTCAATAATGCCGCCAATGTCGGTTTAAAGGACGGACGTGTGGACGAACTGAGCATTGAGATGTGGGATGCAGTTTTCCAGAGCGATTTGCGGGGAACCTTTTTTATGACAAAATGTGTTCTCCCTTATATGCAGAAGAATGAAACCGGTGGTTCTATCATCAATATCGGTTCCATGGCTTCCTGCGGCGGAGATCTGGGATCTACGGCTTATGCCTGCGCGAAGGCCGGTGTGGATATGCTGACGCAATCTACTGCTTTGCAGTATGGCAAGCAGAATATCAGATGTAACTGTGTACGTCCGGGACTGATCGTTACTCCACAGAATGAGTCACATGTGCCTCAGGCTTTGAAGGATATTTTCTTAAGCAATATCATGGTCAATCGTTACGGATGCCCGGAGGATATCGGCCATATGTGTGTCTATCTTGCTTCGGATGAAAGCAGCTATGTCAGTGGGCAGATTATCAATGTAGATGGTGGGTTAAACTCCCATGTTTCAACAGTTGCCCAGTTCAGGGAATTGAATTCCCGTACATGGTAGAGAAGGCTGCGACAAATAAGTTTTATATATGAAATAGTCAGGTAAACTGCTGTCTGGTTCAGGTACATTGTCAGTGCATGAGAGAATCGGACAGCAGTTTTTTTGTAAAAAGGCAGTTGACAAATGATAATTCCATATATATAATTCGAATATAGACCGACGGTCGGTCTAAAACAGGAGGAAGAAAATTGAGAATAGTTAAAGAACATGATGAGAGGAAGAACGAAATTATTGACACCGCTGAGAGACTGTTTGCCCAAAAAGGCTACGAGCAATGCAGTGTAAATGACATCCTGTCAGAAATCGGGATTGCGAAGGGCACCTTTTATCATTATTTCAAATCCAAGGAGGAGGTACTGGATGCCGTGATCGACAAAGCAACAACGATGATTGCGGAGCAGGTAAATGTGGTGGCAGATACCCCGGGACTTTCCCCGGCTGATAAGCTTTTACAGGTTTTTCTGGCCATGAAGGTAGAGAATCAGATGGAGGAAGGCTTATTGGAGGAAATGCATAAGGTAGAAAATGCATTGATGCATCAGAAATCTCTTGTATCCATCATGGAAATATTAACGCCGATTTTGACGAAAGTGGTGGAAGAAGGCAACAGGAGCGGAGTGTTCCATTGTGAATGTCCGAAGGAGTTTATGCAGATCTTTCTTTCAGCAGCGACAACGTTATTGGATGATGGAATTTTTCATGTCCCGGCAGAGAATACCCAGAGTCTGTTTGTTGCGTTGATTGCAGTGTTAGAGAAGATGCTGGGAGTGGAAGAAGGAAGCTTTAGAAACAGGATCGAAGAGTACAGCGGAGCAGGACAGTAAAGCCGGAGCAGAAATGTAATAGGAATAATACAGTCTGATATAACAGAAGGTCACAATAGACCTTCTATTATTTGAAAGAATAATAGACCGACAGTCGGTCGATAACATTTTGTAAGCATGCTATTAAGGACTTTCATGAGAAAGGAGAATTGAAAATGAAGAAATTTATGTTACTTTGGATTGGAGAATTGATTTCTTCCATAGGAAGCGGGATGACGGCATTTGCCCTGTCTATTTATGTATATCAGATGACAGGAAGTGTCAGTTATGTGTCTCTTATTACATTGCTTGCCTATATGCCGACAATTCTGTTAAGTCCGGTAGGTGGTGTATTGGCAGACCGATATGACAGAAGGCTACTGATGATTGCAGGAGACGGATGTTCTGCACTGGGACTTCTCTATATACTGTGGAATATCCATCCGGATGACTTCCATCTACTGCCTATTCTGGCGGGAGTAACCTTTAATGCGGTTTTTGTAGCACTGCTGGAACCCTCTTATAAAGCCACGGTGACTGATCTTTTGAGTGAAGAGGAGTTTGCCAAGGCAAGCGGTATGGTACAAATGACAGGCAATGCAAGATATCTGATTTCTCCGGCGTTAGCGGGACTCCTTTTGGGCATAGCGGATATCCGTCTGATTCTGGTGATAGATATCTGCACCGTTTTTGTAACAGTTTTAACCACGGCTATTGTCAGAAAGACGATCAGTAAACCAATTCCGAAAGAAAACCAGGGATTTGCAGCAGAAATGAAAACCGGCTTTCATGCAATCATGGAGAACAAGGGAGTACTGTCTCTTGTTGTGATCATGGCATTTGTCTGTTTCTTTATCGGCTTTGTCCAGACATTGACAGGACCGATGATACTGGCTGTCAATGATGCAAGAACAGTAGGTATCATGGAATCGGTATGTGCAATCGGGATGCTTGTGGGGAGTATATGGATTGGATTTGTCGGAATTAAGGGAAAATATCCGGTGGTGCTGTGTATGGCGGGAATTCTTAACGGGCTTTTTATGGCACTGGCAGGTGTAAGTACCAGCCTGCTCTTTACGGGAAGCAGTATTTTCCTATTCTTCCTGTCTTTACCTTTTATGAATACCTGTGCAGATGTGATGGTCAGAGTCAGTATTCCCAATGAGATGCAGGGAAGAGTGTGGGGGATGATAAGCCTGTTGACCCAGTCAGGTACTGTGCTGGCATATGTCCTGTGTGGGGTACTGGCTGATTACATTTTTGAACCGATGATGGCAGAGGGAGGAATACTGGCAGGCAGCATCGGCAGAGTCATCGGAACGGGAGAGGGAAGAGGCATCGGACTTATGCTTATCCTGTCGGGCATTGGCATGATGCTTGCTGTATTGGTCACAGGACGAAATAAAGCTGTTCGAAGTATAGAAATATCGTAAAAAGGAGCGCCTATGTATTATAAAATATTGAGTAATGATTTTAGAAAAAATCCGGGAAAGCACTTTATTCTTTTATTGTTTATGACATTGTCTGTAACCCTTGCGGTATCGGTCTTTCTGATGCTGGTACAGCTGTTTACCTCTATTTCTTCGATGTATGAGACAGCGCAGCCGCCTCATTTCCTGCAAATGCATAGGGGAGAACTGAACCAGGATGCGATTGACGAATTCAACCGTTCTTACCCCGGCATGGAATATTGGCAGACAGTTCCCATGATTGACCTAGTCGGAGACGAACTGACGGTCATCTCCGCTCAAACACAGGAACAGTTTATCCTGACGGACTGCAGACTGGATATCAGCCTGGTGAAACAGAATGAAACCTATGATGTGCTGTTAGACAGGGACAGAAATATCCTTACTATGAAAAAGGGAGAAATCGGAGTGCCGGTCATATTACTGGAACAATATGATATCCGTATCGGAGATGAAATCTGTCTACAGTGTGGGAATACGGATAAACATTTCGTGGTGGCAGATTATGTTTATGACGGACAGATGAATTCCACACTTTGTTCTTCTACCAGGTTTCTGATCAGTGATGATGATTTTGAAGAATTGTTTGGACAGGTGGGAGAAACAGAGTATTTGATTGAGGCGTACTTTGCAAATTCTGATATGGCAGGGGAGTATCAGAGCGCCTATGAGGAGAGTGATTATCATCTGCCGAAGGATGGGCAGGCGGTAACTTATACAATGATCTTTCTGTTAAGTGCCATGACAGATATTCTTATGGCTATGGTATTCCTTTTGATTGGTGTGATTTTACTGATGGTTGCCATGATCTGTCTCCGATATACCATACTGGCGAAGCTGGAAGAGGATTTGCCGGAGATAGGAACCATGAAAGCGGTGGGGATTCCGGCAAAAGGAATCCGAAGCCTCTATATGGGGGAAATCCGCATTCTGATGGGAATCGGATGTGTGGCAGGATATGCGGTGGCAATTCCTGCAGTATCTTTTCTGACCGGCCATATAAGCCGTACCTTTGGCAGATGCCGCCTGGGAATGATAACCTATATTGCTACGGTGGGAATTGCCCTTCTGGTGTATGGAATGATTCTTCTTTTTACCGGAAAGGTACTTAACAGACTTCGCAAGGTTACGGTTGTGGATGCGCTTGTGACAGGAAAGGGATTTGCCAAAGAGAGAAAGACAAAGGATGGCATCCATAAGGCACGCAGACTTTCTGTAAATCTACTGCTTGGTATGCAGGAGGTAAGGCATGGTTATGGTATCATTTTTGCTCTGCTTATGATTGTAACCTTTCTGGTAACAGTACCTTATCGTATGGTACAGACTATGGAGGATAAAGCTTTTGCTGCCTATATGGGGACTGCAAGCTATGATGTGGCGATTGAGATTGAACAGGGGGAGAACCTGGAAGAACGGATGATGAAGGCAGAACAACTGATACAGACAGAGCAGAAAAACGGGTATGCAGACTGTTATGCCAAGCTGCGCAGAGTACGTTTACAGGCAGAGGATCAGGAAGGAAAATTACAGGGTATACACATTGATACCGGAGAAGAAGCAGGAAAAGGCATTCGGTATCTTGCAGGTCATGCTCCGGCAACAGCGACAGAGATTGCCCTTTCCTGTCTTATGGCAGAACAGTTAGGAAAAAATCAGGGAGAAAGTGTGGTAATTATCTGTCAGGATAAAGAGCAGGAATTTCTGATCTGCGGTATCTATCAGGATGTTACAAGCGGTGGGAAAACCGCAAAAGCAGTATATGCATTCCCGGAGGCGGAAGCGGAGAAATATGCATTTGAAGTTAATCTGGGTGAAAAGCCCGACAGCAGAGAAAGAGTCGCAGTATGGAGAGAAGAATTAGGTAAAAGCTATACGGTGGAATATATGGAGGACTTCATCGGGCAGACGTTAGGCGGCGTTACGGCACAGGTCAGACAGGCAGCCTATACGGCTTTTGTAATCGGTATCTGTCTGATAGGCATGATCGTGATGCTGTATATGAATCTGCGTATTGCGAGAGAAGCAGGTATGCTTGCGGGAAAGAAGGCTGTCGGAATTCCGCTTTCAGACATTTACAGACAGGAACTGTATCCGGTACTTCTGGCAGGAGGTCTGGGTACTGTATCCGGTATTGTGCTGGCAGGTGTTGCGGGGGACAGACTTTTCAGTACATTCTTTGGGATGCTGGGACTGGGGATTAAGCAGATTGAATTTGTCCCCATGTCTATGATGATGTGTGTTGTGATTCCGGGGCTGCTGTTAGCGGTACTGGGTATGGTTACGATAGTATCCTGCCGGCAGATCAAAGCAATACCGATAAGGTTGTATTTCAGTGAGTAGATACAATTTCCAAAGATCATAACGAACAGAAAGGAAGGTTTAACGTATGATTCGGGTTTCAGGGCTTTGTAAGAAATATGGAGATATTGACATCTTAAAGGATATAGATTTTCATATAGGAAAGGGAGAATT
>JALETS010000090.1 GCA_022781395.1 Lachnospiraceae bacterium
TCCGAAGTCATCTTGCTATTGGCAGCAGATATCATTATAATGAGTGTAACATTAGCATGCTCAAAAGGATGGCTGGTGTCAGAAGGAGACATAGAGCGGAATGGATAAGAATAAATTTGCACTTACTCCCCCTATGGGTTGGAACAGTTATGATTATTATGATACAACGGTTACGGAAGAGCAGGTAAAAGCCAATGCTGAATATATGGCTGAACACCTGAAAAAGTATGGGTGGGAGTACATAATTATTGATATTGAATGGTATTCCAATGATGCCGGTACGAGGCGGGAAGAATATCAGTATATTCCCTTTGGGGATGATGAGATGGATGAGTACGGCAGATTCTGGCCGTCGCCGAATCGCTTCCCGTCATCAGTAGGTGGAGATGGATTTAAGCCGTTAGCAGATTATATTCATGATCTTGGACTGAAATTTGGTATCCATATTATGCGTGGTATTCCACGTCAGGCAGCACATAATCATTGCAAAGTTTTAGGTACGGATGTGACGGCAGATCAGGTTGCCGATCCGTCCTCTATCTGCGGTTGGAATCCGGATATGTACGGAGTCAGGGCAACAGAGGCCGGGCAGGCTTATTATGATTCCATTATTTCCCTGTATGCTGACTGGGGTGTTGATTTTATTAAATGTGATGATATCTGTGATAGCTGGCTGTACAGGGATATTCCGCAGATGCCTTTCTCCGGCTGGGAAGAAACAAAGATGCTGCACCGTGCCATTGAGAAAAGCGGCAGAGATATTGTCCTTAGTCTGTCTCCCGGACCGGCGCATATTGACCGGGCCCGGGAGTACTGCAAATACGCAAATATGTGGCGTATTACAGATGATCTCTGGGATCAATGGGATTTGATTAAGAATATGTTTGTGCGTTGTGAAATCTGGCAGGATCATGTCAGGGAAGGATGTTTTCCGGATTGCGATATGTTGCCGGTAGGAAAACTTGGTAAAGGGTTCGGACAGGAATGGGATTGCCGACTGACGAAAGAAGAACAGAAGACCATGATGACATTATGGTGCATGTTCCGTTCTCCACTGATGATAGGTGCAGAACTGACCATGCTTGATGAATGGACGATTCATCTTCTTACCAATTCGGAATTACTTGCTTTGATGGGAGAGACTCGTAAGGGTGTTCAGATCATGCGCGATGAAAAACAGGCTGTTTGGAAGAATACGGACAGCGAAACAGGGGAACTGGCTATTGCGCTGTTTAACCTGAGTGATGAGATAAGGGAAATATCTGTTGCACTTATAGAGATTGATCCGGAGAAAGCAGAAGGGCAGTACACATTGTATGATATCTGGGATAGAACACAGGCGGCAACCGTAGAGGGTAGAATTACTGCTACAGTTCCTGCTCATGGGGTTGTCGTTTATAAATTATCTTGATTTCATGTATTGTCTAGGCGTAGAAATCTTATATTGACTTGACACATCATGATTTAATCTATATGATAAGAATTACTCAATTCGAGTAATTCTTATTTTTATTCTCAGAGGTAATTCGCCTCAGGAATTCAAAAAGAAAAGATATTGTGCAACTAAATTCAGTTGCAAAGTCGAAAAAAAGATGTATACTAAAGAAAGGAGTGAGAAGCTTTGAAACAGGAGGAACTTATATGAGCAATTCGATGGAATATAAGGGATATGTGGGAACTGTGGAATTTTCTGAAGAGGATAAGATGTTATATGGAAAAGTTTTGGGGATTCGTACTCTTATCTCGTATGAAGGGGCATCTGCAGCAGAGTTAGTCGAAGATTTTCACGGTGCAGTGGATGAATATTTGGCATTATGTGAGTCAGAAGGAAAGAAACCTGAAATAGCTTACAAGGGAAGCTTTAATATCAGAATATCTCCAGAGCTACATAGGAGAGCGGCGATTAGTGCTATGGAGCAACAAATCTCATTAAATAAGTTTGTTGAGAATGCAGTTGTAAATTTACTGGACACGATTCATGTCTAATTTAACCTTTTACAAAAGGACAATTATCATGCAACATCTTAATCTAAACCTTTATATGATTCTATTCATTATAATAGCAGCCGTTGTGCTGCTTGCTGTCATTGTCTATGCACTTTACCGTATCCGTCATACTCGCAGGCCGGATGCGATGGACGAGATGGAAGGACATGACTTTGAATACTTCTGTGCCGATCTTTTAGAGAAGAAGGGTTTTCTGGAAGTGGAGGTAACCCGTGGCAGCGGAGACTTCGGTGTAGATATTCTGGCAGAGAAGGATGGTATTACCTATGCCATTCAATGCAAACGCTATCAGGGGCCGGTAGGTGTGGAGGCTGTTTTGCGTACCTATGGAGGACGGGACTATTATGAACGCATGGTAGGCGTGGTTATGACCAACCGGTATTTTACCGCTCCTGCCGTGGAGGCAGCGAAAAAGCTTCATATTCTGTTATGGGACAGAGGATATCTGGACAGTATGCTGGAGGAAGAATAGTCCATAGAACCTTTCGTAAGTGAATATAGGAAATATGCGTTCAAAATGTTTGACGCTCAAACTATTTTTTGCTAAAATGAATCCAAATAATGTACCGGTTTGGAGAGCAAAGATGGACATCAATAGTACGCTGAACGAAGTGCTTGTTAAGTTGTTTCGTAGTGTCAATACAATAGAAGAGAAGGCAATCCGCACTGAAGAATATCAGGATGTGACGACCAATGATATGCATGTTATTGAGGCAATCGGATTAGACACTGCTAAAAATATGACCAGTGTTGCCAAGACATTGGAAGTTACTACGGGAACACTTACCATTGCAGTGAATAGTTTAGTGAAAAAAGGATATGTGGACAGAGTCCGGAGTGAAGAGGACAGGCGTGTTGTGCTGGTTTCTCTTTCTGATAAGGGGAAAAAGGCTTATCTCCATCACCGGAAGTTCCATGAGGATATGATAGAAGCCGTTGTGTCAGAAATGTCTGAGGAGGAACAAC
>JALETS010000118.1 GCA_022781395.1 Lachnospiraceae bacterium
CACTATGGCATCCAGCAATGCCGCTCCTGTATTAAAAACCATGCGATATACTCCTTTCCTGCTCCTTACATATTTCATAACGACCTCGCCTGCAAAAAGTATTCAATTATATAATATTATTTGTAGATATAATATTATTAATTATTAAATATTATATGCTGTATAATATTGTTTCTGTTGATACTATATTCCATATAATATTGTTTGTCAACACTTATTTTATATTTTTAAAATTTAGCAAAATATGTACACAGAAGCCGCTCATATCCATAGAAAGCAGGCCTTTCCTATGATAAACTGTAACTACTACTTGTCAGAAAGAGAGGAGCTATATTGAATCTATACTTATTATTCTGTGCCGTTGTTCTGTTAATCTGTGTTTTATTTGGACGTTTTTCCTCTAAAATGGGGGTTCCGGCCCTTCTTCTTTTCATGGTGATTGGAATGCTGTTTGGTTCAGACGGTATTTTACATATTCAATTTGAGAATTACGAACTAACAGAACGCATCTGCAGTACAGCGCTTATCTTTATCATGTTTTACGGCGGTTTCTGTGTAAAATGGGATGCTGCCAAACCTGTTATCGTGAAATCGGTTCTGCTCTCTACCTTGGGTGTTATCCTGACAGCCGGCATTACCTGTCTCCTGTGCCACTTGATACTCAGGATTGGTCTGGCAGAAAGTTTTCTGATTGGTGCAGTTATCAGTTCCACTGATGCGGCATCGGTCTTCTCCATTCTTCGCTCCAAAAACTTAAGTCTGAAACATGCAACCGCACCGCTTTTGGAGATTGAAAGCGGGAGCAACGACCCGGTGGCTTATATGCTGACTGTCATCGGTCTTGCCATGGTACAAGGCAGTGCTACTACCTCCATTCCTTATCTGATTTTTGCCCAGATTGTATTTGGAATACTTTGCGGTATCGGAATTGCAATTCTGGCTATCCTGCTAATGCGCAAACTATCCATCGAAGCAGAGAATCTGGATATGATTTTCATGATCGCCATTGCCCTGCTTGCCTATGCCGTTCCTTCCTTATTAGACGGGAACGGCTACCTGAGTGTTTATCTGTCCGGCATTATACTTGGCAACAGCCACCTGAAAAACAAGGCTAATCTGGTGCATTTCTTTGACGGCATCACCGGCCTTTCACAGATCTGGCTGTTTTTCCTGTTAGGACTTCTTGCATTTCCCCATAAGCTTCCGGCGGTAATCCTGCCGGCACTTGTGATTGCATTGATTCTGAACTTTATCGCCAGACCGACAGCTGTTTTTGCGATTCTGCTCCCTGCCAAAGCCTCTGTCCGGCAATGTCTGCTTGTTTCCTTTGCCGGATTGCGTGGAGCTGCCTCCATCGTCTTTGCCATTATGGTCATTGCCAAAGGCGCAACACTTGACAACGATATTTTCCACATTGTTTTTCTGATTTCTCTGTTCTCCGTAGCATTGCAAGGCTCTCTTCTGCCTGCCGTTGCCAGAAAACTACATATGGTGGATTATGATAATGATGTAAGAAAGACTTTTAATGATTATCAGGAAGAAACCGCCATTACCCTGATGCAGATGAATATTATAAAAGGACATAATTGGGAAAATCGAATGATCAAGGATGTGTCTTTGCCGTCCGGTTCTCTTGCTGTAATGATCAAACGAAACGGTGATACCTTAATTCCAAAGGGTGATACGAAGATCCTTGCGGGAGACAGTATTATTCTGAATATACCGTACTATAATGCCGATAAGGATGTGAAACTGCAGGAAATTACCATTGACCGGAATCATGAATGGTGCGATAAGAAGATCATGGAATTAGAGCTTCCCCAAAATATGCTGGTAACCATGATCCGTCGTGAGGATGAAACCATTATTCCGGATGGTCAGACAACCATCCGGAATAATGATATAGTAGTAATATGTGAACAGGAATGAAATAAGTCGGATTAATCAGTTTGCATGTTAAAGCTTTCATTACAGATTTTCGTTTTCAATCATACGGTAGCCGATGCCGATCTCTGTCAGAATATACCGGGGATCAGCAGGATTGTTCTCTAATTTTCTGCGGATATTCGCCATATTTACCCGCAGAATCCGATTATTACTATCTGCAAAAGGGCCCCAAACATGGGTCAGAAGCGAATCATACGTGATTACCCTTCCGGCATTACGTGATAAATAAGTAAGAATCTTATATTCAATCTGGGTAAAATGAACGATTTCCCCATTGACTGTAACAAGATGTTTCTCATAATCGATGACCAGTCCCTTGGCCGCATACCTGTTCTCGATCGGTGACATCATACCGCCATTCAGGGAAGAGCGCCTGAGCGCTGTACGGATTCTGGCCATCAGCTCCGGAGTGCCGAAGGGTTTGGTGATATAGTCATCTGCCCCGGCATCCAATGCCTCAACTTTCTCTTTTTCCTGGGTTCTGGCTGAGATCACAATAATCGGTACATTACTCCACTTTCTGATGCTGTGGATAACCTCTATGCCATCCATATCCGGCAATCCCAAATCCAGCAAAATCAGATCAGGACAGCCGGAAGCCGCAAGAGATAGTCCGCTGACTGCATTGACTGCAAAATCTACTTTATAGTCCTGGTTTTTCAATGTGGTCACAATAAAATTACAGATATTACGTTCATCTTCAATCAATAAAATCTCATGTCTTGGATTCATCATTCACCTCATCCTTTGGCAATGTAAAATAAAACTCAGCACCCTGTTCGTGATTTCTGGCGCTAATGATACCGTTATGTGCAGCAATAATTGTCTTACAGATGGAAAGCCCGATTCCCATACCTTTGTTAGAGTCTGATTCGCGATTTCCAATATAGGAATTACCGTCAAAAATATTCTGCAGGCGTTCTTCACTGATTCCAATCCCAAAATCCTTCACATGAAAAGAAACATATCCCGGATGATCCTCCACGTAACACAGAACCGGTCTGGTAGTCTGAGCATGTGTAATCGCATTTTCCAGCAGATTTATCAATACCTGTTCAATCAAAATGGCATCCATGGGAATGATCAACAGATCATCCGGCACGGAAACCTGAACAGACGCCTCCGGAAATCTTTTCTTCAGTCTGAGAATGGTCGCCGAAACAATTTCCTCCACGGACTCATCCGTCTTTTTCACTCTGAAAGACTGATTATTAATTCTTGTAACGGAGAGTAAGTTCTCCACCATATTTAAAAGCCAGTTAGCATCCTCCTGAATATGCATTACAATGGTGTTTTTCTCTTCTTCGGCAAGCAGAGAGCTGTTTTCCAGATAAGAGGAACTGGCACCAATAATGCCGGTAAGCGGTGTACGCAGATCATGGGAAACAGCCCTTAGCAGATTTGCCCGCATTTTTTCCTTCTCAGTCTCTGATAATAATTTATCCTTCTCGGCAATCATCCGTGCCTGCTGTTTCATATTAGTTGTCATAGTAGTTGTGATCAGAGAAACACCTAATATTTCCAGAAAAGCAATTGGATAGCCGGACAGTGTAAAATTCAATTCATAATAAGGATAAGTAAACAGATAATTTACACATACTACCGATACTACGGAAGAAACGATTCCCGGCATATAACCGTCCGTAAAACGTATTATGATTACCAGTGCCAAAATGTAAATTAGCGCAATATTACCATTATTTTCCGGAACAATAGAGGAAAACAGGAAGGAAAAAACAGTCGCAGCCGCAAGCCCGGAGCATGTTATAATAATATTTTTCAACGTAGATGACATATGTACAACCATGCCTTTCATTCAATCTGTTATTTTATGAACTAAATCTATTATATATGATTACTGCCAAAAGAAAAACTATATGTGATGCTAAAATATTGTTAAGAAAAGGCTAAAAAGGCGCAAAGAGAGTGCTATAATTTCGTTAAAATCAACCCGTAATACTGTGTTTCCCATTTAAGTTGTGCTACTATCTCTATAGAAAAAAAGGAAAGGCAGGGTTATGAATATGGGAATTGTAGAAATTTTGATTCTCGGAGTAGTATTTGTTGCTCTGGGCGGATGTTTGGTTTATTCACTTGTTACCGGTAAACAATAAGAGAAATCACAGAGATAAAACAAACCGGAAGGCTGAAAGCACTCTTCTGAATGCGCTTAGTCTTCCGGTTTGTTTTATTGCATAACTGCTTCATTACTATTGATTCAGGGAATAGCCATATCTGATCCTGCGGTATATCTTCCATATAATCACAGCAGGAAGACTGAACAGCAGATACAGGGTACTGAGAAGTCCGGCTGCACCACCGATAACCATAATAAGAATCAATCCGATATTCATAGTAATACCCACTCCTTTTCCTTATTCTTAGTGCCATTATAAAAAAATAACCCGCACAGAAAAATAGGGATCGGACTTTCTTAACGGAAGCTGAGCAAAATCGAAACGCAATGTTAGCACCGGGTTAGCAGATTCTTAACATCTATGCATCAGGGCAACAGAAAGAATGTGATATAAAGGTTGTATCCCCGCCCGGATTGCGCTATAATCCTTGTCAGCAGACAGCAATCGACATAAATCGGCAACTTCAGGGAAAGGCAGGCAGCTTGGCATGAAAAACAGAATCGGCACAAACGGAACACTTCTTATCATTCTGGCAGGAATCTTTTGGGGCAGTATGGGAATTTTCGTCCGTGGTCTTACTGCACTCGCCGGTTTTACTTCTATTCAGATTGTCTGTGTCAGACTGGTAGTCGCCGCCGTTGTGTTCTTATGCATATTATGGTGGAAAGACCGCTCCGGTTTTCGGATTGCACTGCGTAATATTCCTCTTTTTCTTGGACTGGGCTTATGCAGTATTCTCTTTTTCGCTACCTGTTATTTTACCGCGATCCGCATGATGACCTTATCCATCGCAGCTATCCTGCTTTATACATCACCTATATGGGTTATGTTGATGTCACTCTTACTGTTTCATGAGAAAATGACCGGTTCCAAGCTTTTGGCTCTCATCATCTCGTTTATTGGCTGTGTATTTGTTTCCGGCATCGGATCAGGAAACAGTGTCGTGACCCCTCTTGGTATTTTGATCGGACTTTGCTCCGGTTTCGGCTATGGTCTCTACAGCATCTTAGGCACGATTGCCTTGCGTAAGTATTCGACTTATACAGTCACCACATATACCTTTGTTATTGCTGCCATTGGTTCCCTTTTTGTATGTTCTCTCCCCGATTTATGGCATAAAATAACGGTTTGCCAAAGCAAACCGTATTTGTGTCTCTTAATATTATTGACTGGAATAGTCACAGCAGTAATTCCTTTTCTTCTTTACACACTGGGGCTGGAACATGTGGAAGCAAGCCGTGCTGCCATTCTAGCAACAGTTGAACCCATGGTTGCAACCCTGATTGGAATCTTTATATTTCATGAATATCTGACACCACTATCAGCACTTGGAATTCTCTGCATTCTGGGTGCAATCGTGATTCTGAACAGACCTGTCAGAGAAAAGCATTCATATGATAAATCTGATCATGGAACATCTTAGAACAAATTAACCTTACCGCAGAAGCTGTCATTGATGACATAATAAGCTGTAAATTCCTCCGGTTTCACATAAATCTGCAAATTCTCTATAGACTCCTCTTTATTTCCTTTTGCAACATAATGAGCTTTGACCCTGGCGGTCACATCCTCCATATTTGCCTCATATTCCCGATACTGTAATACAACTTCCGGTGTCATTTTTCCCTTTTCCATCGTAATAATCCCTTTCTCTCAATCGAGTAAAAAATCTTTCATATACGGATTTTTTACACTTTTATCTGATGAATTACACTTCATTGTTTCCTAATTGTAACATTATTCTCACCAGTCTACAAGTCACAAATATCTGCATACTGTAATATTATGTTCTCAGACTTCAAGCGGCCATTATCTGCGGGTCCATGTACTTTTGGAAAGCAGAATCAGGATCGGAAAGATTTCCAGCCTTCCTGCCAGCATATCAATAATAAGAATCACCTTGGACAATACACTGTAGCCGCCAAAATTGCAGGTCGGTCCCACAGCTTCCAACCCGGGACCGATATTGTTAAAGCAGGCCAGCACTGCAGAAAAATTAGTCATTGTAGAAAATCCGTCCACGGAAATTACAATAAAGCTGCATATCACGATCAGTACATAAGCAGCCAGATAGGCATTAATATTATCCAGGACCCTCTCCTGCACCATCTGATGATCCATACGCACCACCTGTACCTTCTGTGGATGAAGGATCTGTCTGACATTGCGCCGCAGACTCTTTAACATAAGCAGGGCTCTTCCGCATTTAAAGCCACCGCCTGTACTGCCCGCACAGGCACCTATTACCATAAGACCAAGCAGAATTGCCTTAGAGAAACTGGGCCACAGATCAAAATCCGTGGTGGCAAATCCTGTTGTTGTCACGATACTTGCCACCTGAAAGGCTGCATAACGCACCGTTTCTCCAAGGGAATCATACATTCCCCTTATATTCCATGTAATCAATACAATGCTGCCTGCCACGACTGCCAGATAAAACCGCAGTTCCTCATCCTTGAACACATTCTTGATCTGTTTCATAAACAACATATAATAGCAGGCAAAATTCACACCAAACAACAGCATAAATACCGTGCAGACATTCTGCAGATAAGGACTGTAACCTGCAATGCTGTCATTTCTGACTCCAAAACCGCCTGTTCCGGCCGTTCCGAATGCCGTACAGATTGCATCAAACACCGGCATTCTCCCAATCAAAAGGAATATCACGTTCAGTACGGTCAGAAAAAGATACAAAATATACAGAATGGTAGCAGTATCCTTCATCTTCGGCACTAATTTGCCCACCTTAGGACCCGGACTCTCTGCACGAAGCAGATGCATGGTATATCCGTCACTCTGATTACCGCCTCTGCCAAGTGCCAGCACGAATACTAGAACACCCATACCGCCCAGCCAGTGTGTAAAACTGCGCCAGTACAGATTGCCTTTGGAAAGCCCTTCCACATTGGACAGGATGGAAGCCCCGGTAGTTGTAAAGCCTGATACGGTTTCAAACAAGGCATCCACAAAATGCGGTATTTCTCCAGAAAAATAGAATGGAAGACACCCAAGAAGACTCATCACAATCCAGCTTGCTCCTACACAAACAAGCCCTTCCCTGGCATAAAACCCTTTCTTTGCCCTCCTGCACAACACCGCCAGAATAACAGCCGCTGCCAGTGTAATGACAATCGCAGAACAAAATCCGTAAACAGAGTTCCTTTCATTTCTATATAAGCTGATCAGCAGCGCCGGCAGCATAAACACTGCCTCTACCAGTAGGATTCTGCTGATAAATTTTCCCATCATCCGATAATTCATATAGCACCTATATTTATTCAAAAATATCGTTCAACTGATAGATCACTTCATCTCTTCCGGTTACAATAATGACCGTATTGCCTTTAGTAAAATAGGAATCACCGCTGGGCAGTTCATATTTTGCTCCTTTGGTAATACTGACAACACGGACATTTTTCTTTATCTTCAGATCCTTCAAAGGCTGTCCCTGATACATCGTATTCTCATCCACAATAAACTCAATGGCTTCCGCCTGTCCATCCGCGATCACATGCACCGACTGGGCTGCCCCGGTCTGATTCTTAACTGCACGCACATATCTTAAAATGCTGTTACAGCACAACTCCTTCGGACTGATAATACTGCCGAGGGAAAGGGTATCCAGAATACTGTTATTATTTAACCGTCCCAGCTTGGTAATAATCTGAGGCACATTACACTGCCCACCATAGAGAGATATAATAATATTCATCTCGTCCAGTCCGGTCAATGTCACCAACGCATCACAGTCTGAGATTCCCTCACTCTCTAACAGGAATTCGCTGCTGGCATCACCGTGTACTACTGTCACATCCGGCAACTGATTGGCCAGAGAAAGACATCTGTCATGATCCTGTTCTATGATTTCCACCATAATACCGTCTTTTACAAGAATCTGTGCCAGATAATAGCTCAATTTACCACCGCCGCATAGCAGTACTCTCTTTGCCTTGTGGGTAATGATACCCATATTCTTAAGAAAAAGAGTCAATTCTCTTGAATCAGCAGTGACAAAAATCCGATCCCCGGCCTGCAATGTAAAATTACCGTCCGGAATGATTGCCTTACTGTTCCGTAATACCGCACAGACCAAGATCTTACATTTTACAATGTTTCCCAAATCATAAAGGCTTGCGTTGCACAGCTTGGAATCCTCTCTGATCCGCAGCTCCACAATTTCCACCCTGCCCTTGGCAAAGGTATCTCTCTTCAAAAAACCCGGATATTTGATCAACCGCCACATCTCAATCGCAGCCATTTTCTCGGGATTGACCATCATAGACAATCCGAAAAGGCTACGCATTTCATAGATTTGATCCGTATATTCCGGATTCCTGATTCTGGCAATCGTATGTATCTTCGGATTCATGACATGAGCCGTTGTACAGCATAGCATGTTTACCTCATCCGCGCCGGTCATGGCTATCAAAAGCTCTGCTTCCTGTACTCCGGCCTGGGATAAAACCGCCATGGAAGCACAGTTGCCCTGCACTACCATAACATCATATCGTTCCTCGCTCAGCTCCAGCACACTTGCTTTGGCATCAATCAGCGTAATGTCGTGGCCTTCCGCCGCCAGCTCTTTGGTCAGTGTAGAACCAACCTTACCGTCTCCGGCTATTATAATTTTCACTTGGACTTCCTCCTGTACAGCGGGTATTTACTATCACACATAACGAGCTTTACAGAATATGCTCTGAGCAATTTCCTATTACATCACAAATTGTAAGCTCAGCGAATACACTCGCTGAGCTTATTATATCATCTTACTATAAAAAGGCAACGTCAAAAAACTGCTAAAAAATATCTGTGAAAAGCATTCTATTTATCTGCCGGTGCAGAAAGAATAAGCTCCATTTCACCCTGTAGGGATGCCTGCCCATAACCGGCCGGAAGAATAAAGTGATCTCCCTTCTGAATCATCTGACCGTTGATCAGTCCTTCTCCGCTTACCACACTGGCAAGCAGATAGGAATCCTGTGCCTCCAGCACATACGGTTTGGTCACATTCAGTTTCCATACCTGATAATAATGACAGGAAATCAGTTTATTCATGCTATTATCCGGCAGTCCGTTGGTATCCTTGATACAATCCGAAGCATCCTTTGCCGGAACCGTAATGACATCGATACTCTTGTCGATATGAAGCTCTCTCAGTTTGCCGTTCTGCAGTCTGTCATAATCATATACACGGTAGGTAATATCACTATTCTGCTGTGTTTCCAATAACAGAATGCCGCCCTTGATGGCATGCACCGTACCCGGCTCTATCTGGATGAAATCACCCTTTTTCACAGGCACTTCGCGAATCAGTTCATTCCATCTGCCCTCTGCGATCATCTGACGAAGCTCTTCCCCGGTCTTAGCGTTATGCCCTACCACCAAAGTGGCATTCTCAGGACAATCCAGCACATACCAGCACTCTGTCTTGCCAAGAGACCCATTTTCATTCTTCATGGCATAGGCATCATCCGGATGCACCTGAATACTCAGATCATCCTTGGCGTCAATTACCTTGGTAAGAAGAGGGAATCTGTCACCTTTGGGATTGCCGAACAGTTGCGGTTCTTCCTTCCACAACTGTGACAAGGTCTTTCCTGTATACTCTCCCTCTCTGACTGTACAATCTCCATTGGGATTGGCGCTGATACCCCAACATTCCCCGGTACTGTCACCCTGTACCTCATAGCCCCATTCCTTACCAAGACGTTGACCACCCCAGACAGTCTCTTTTAAGACAGGATTGAAAAATAGAATTGGCTTCTTTCCCTGATTCATGGTTAGATTTCCTCCATTGCTTTCCATTGTTTTCTGATACCAGTAAGCAGAATCCTTGGCAATTCGCTTCTGTGTTGCAAAATCTACATGCACAATGCCGAATCTCTCCGTGTACCCCTTATCCCACTCAAAATTGTCTAAAAAAGTCCACAGGAAATATCCCCTCACATCTGCACCGTCATCACTTGCCTTCTGCAAAGCGGATAGATACGCATCCAGAAAAGCGATACGGTTCGGATCATGGATCTGACCATCGGCCGATACAATGTCATGGCAGGACATCCCATTCTCTGTTATATAAAGCGGCATCCGGTATCTGTCATACAGGAACTGCACACCCCAGTAAAGACATTCCGGTGTTACCGGCCAGTTAGCAGCTGTCTTCGGAAATCCTGCCGGTCTGTCCACAAATTCCGGTTCTCCGTCTTTACCGGCTCTTATCATATAGCCGTTGTAAATATTCTGACCCATAAAGTCAATAGGCTGATGGATCAGTTCCATATCCTCCTCAGTTATCGTAGGAAGATATTCTTTAAACTGCTCCAGTCCATTGTCCGGATATCTCCCCAAGAATACCGGATCGTTAAACCATGCCACATTCCAGGTCCAGTTGTCCATCGGATTATAGAAGGAAAACAGAACCTTTCTCGCTGCCTCTATATCCTCCGGCTTATCACTGGCCGGATATGCCATACCACAGGTTGGCGCATAGCCTATCTTGATCGGCTGCTTCGCATATTTTCTGAGATTGATAACTGCCTTTCCATGGGCACGCAGTGCATTATGTACAATCTGAAATGTCTCCTGATAGGTCTTCCGCAGCCCCGGTGCATGAACACCGCTCAGATATCCCAGACCGGCGAAGCATTCTGGTTCATTCAATGTAATAAAATATTCACACAGATCGGAAAAATTCTCTGCGATCACTTTGGCATATTCACCAAACCAGTCAATAATTTCTTCATTGAGCCAGCCACCCTTATCCTGCAAAGCCTGCGGCAATTCCCAGTGATACATGGTCAAATAGGGGGTTATGCCATTCTTATGCATTTCCTGAATCATATCCCGGTATAGGGTAATAGCCTTCTCATTTACCCTGCCTGTACCCTCCGGCATAATCCGGCTCCAGCTGACAGAGAAGCGGTATGCCTTTACTCCCAGAAGCCGCATCATTTTATAGTCATCTTTGTACCTGTGAATATGATCACAGGCAACATAAGCATCCTTACCATCCAGAATATGCCCTTCTTCAGTAAAGGTATCCCAAATCATCTTTCCCGCACCGTCATCAGCATCCCTGCCTTCTATCTGATAGGCGCTGCTGGCAACACCCCATACAAAATCCTCTCGAAACATCTTCTATTCCTCTCGCCTTTCTCTGCAATTATCTATATCCAACTCTTATGAGACCGGACTATAAGCCCCGATCACAGATACCAGATAGAAAGGTACCGCATCATTTTCATGCGTCTCTTTCAGTCTGATTTCTACCTTATGGATACCATTTGCTATATGATGAGCCACGGTAGTGATATATAAACAGTCACCCCAGGTCTCATCAAAATTGGCATCCAGCTCTATCGCATTGTCTTCATCCTCATCCACAATGGCAACCGCAACCGGTGCCGGAAGCTTTACAGATTTACGATACTGTACCGCGATCTCTGTTCCTTCCACCTCAAAGCTGATACTTGCGTTCTTATCCTTCGCAGTCCAGCCGCATCGGAACATATCATTGACATACTTCTTCAGTGTATGATCCGCCGTAAAGCCATCACAGACAGGATCACTGTTATGATTCTGATACCGCCCAGCCTGTTCGTAGGCATTAGCAGTAAGCGGCTGCGGCATGGAAGCCGGCTCCTCCTCCTCCATCATCTGTGTATATACCTTATCCAGAAAATCCGTGATTACTTCTGCTACTAAGGCATGACCATCAGAATTCGGATGCAGATCATCCGGTGTGATCTGCCGGTTTGGAATGGCACCTGACAAAACCTCAGGATAGATGGTTGTTTTCATGCTTACACTCGGCAGATTATAATAGGTTCCGATTTCACGGTGCTTATGCTCCGCACTGATACCGGTATCATAGCAGATATTGTGTACCAACAGAACTGCCGGCTCATAGGCATTGCCATATACTTTCCGCACCAGTCCTTCATAGGTCTCCTTGTAGAAATCCGTATCTTCATCATTAACAGAGAACTCGATCACCACAAAATCCGGCTTATACAACAATACATCCTCATCCACTCTGGCCACACCAAACTGTGAAGTAGTTCCTCCTACTCCCGCATTCACGTAAGTAAATGCAGTCTTCGGAAACCTTCTGACAAACCAGTCATACACTAAATAAGCATAGCAGTTTGTATACTGCGTGGACACGGAACCCTGGGTAATGGAACCACCCAGAAATGCCAGCGTCATCCGGTCTCCTGTTTTAGCCCTCTGCATCAGTTTCTTCATCCGGTAAAGGTTTCCTCTGTTTACCCATCCCTGTTCCGCATGTATTTCATATCCCATATCGATCACCATACCTTTCTCTCAGCCTGCAATCCAGAAAGCACCGACAAATGCAGATAGAATTATCTGATGCGCCGGTGCCTTGTTTATCTTTTACTTTGTCTAAACCGTTTCCTGTCCTAAGATTAGAATCATCCGAAACTTTCTGCCGTCATTAGCGAATGCCAATCTCTGTATCAGACTCCGTTACATGGCTGTGGGTCTTGATATAGTCCACAATCTCGTCCAGCTTGGTAAATGCCAGACCAACATAGCTGTCTGCACATCCGTAATATAATGCAATCTTACCGCTCTCGGAATCATGAATGGTTGCACACGGGAAACATACGTTAGGAACAAATCCTCGCTCCTCATACCACTCTTCCGGTGTCAATAAGAAATTCTCACAACGATACAGAACCTTGGAAGGATTGTCAATATCAAGGATTGCTCCGCCGATGGAGTATACGAAACCATTACAGGTTCCGCTTACACCATGATAGAATAACAGCCATCCTTCTGTTGTCTCAATCGGAGCAGCACCGCCGCCAATCTTAACGGACTCCCACCACTCGGAGCTTCTTCCCATTACATGTCTGTGTTTACCCCAGTACACCATATCCGGGCTTTCACTTAAGAAGATATCGCCAAACGGTGTGTGACCGGAATCGGACGGACGGGAAAGCAGCATATACTTACCATTGATCTTACGAGGGAATAGCACTGCATTTCTGTTGAATGGAATAAAAGGATTCTCAATTCTCGTAAATGTCTTAAAATCTGTAGTCTTAGCCATACCGATGGAAGCGCCGTAGAAATCCTGACACCAGATAATATAATAGGTGTCTTCTACTTTAACAAGACGCGGATCATAAGCGTATAACGGCATAAAGTCATTGCCGTTCTCATCCTTAAACGGAATCTTCTCAGATTCAAACTCCCAATGAATTGCATCTTTGCTGTGTCCTAAGTAAATATAAGGAATACCGTTTGTCTGTTCGCCTCTGAATACACCGATGAACTCATCACCGTAAGGCATAACAGCACTGTTAAAAATTCTTGCAACACCCTCCACCGGATTTCTGCCGATGATTGGGTTCTCAGTATATCTCCAAATTGGTGCACCCTTTAATCCGGCAGGCTTCTCCTGCCAGGGTACATTCTTTACAACCGGGCTGATCATTTTTACTTCACTCATTTTCCTGGTTAACTCCTTTCGAATTTACACGATTATTATCTATATTTCTTTACCGATTTTACTTTTCGGTTAATTACTTAGTTCTGCTTGGACAAAAACTCCAGATTTTTCTGGATCAGGTCACATCTCTGTGCCACACACTCTACAGAACGTAACGGATCTGACGGTGTGTTGAACACATAATCAATCAACTTGTCAATGGTTGTGGTAGCCACATGCATTCTTGTGTCGCTGGATGCATAGTAGATATACACATCGCCGTTATCTTTCGCAATCGCACCGTTGGTAAATACAACATTGGATACATCACCTACACGCTCTGCTTCTCTCGGTCCTATAAGCATACCGGAAGGCTCTGCGATTACCTTGGAAGGATCGTTCAGGTCTGTTGCAAAAGCATAGATAACATAACGCAGTCCTGCTGCCGTATTTCTGACACCATGGGCAATATGGATCCAGCCTTTCTCCGTCTTGATCGGGGTTGCTCCCGCACCATTCTTAGCCTCTGTGATAGTGTGATACTTACGCAGGGAAGTCATCTTCTCTTCATCAATGACCGCATGGGTAATATCATCACATAATCCAAAACCGATACCGCCGCCGGAACCTGTCTCGATAAAATCATCCATCGGTCTTGTATAGAATGCATACTTGCCGTCAACAAACTCAGGATGCAATACCACATTTCTCTGCTGAGGAGAACGAAGGGTTGTCAGATTATCCAGTCTCTCCCAGTTCTTTAAATCCTTGGTACGTACAATACCTGCTGCTGCCACAGCTGCTGACAGGTCATTTACTGTCTTGTCCTTACTCTCGGAGCAGAACACGCCATAGATATAGCCATCCTCATGTTTGGTCAGACGCATATCATATACGTTAGTCTCCTCAGGGCAGGTATCAGGCAGTAAAATCGGATAATCCCAGAACTTAAAGCCGTCGATTCCGTTATCACTCTCAGCCACACCGAAGAAGCTCTTTCTGTCATTTCCCTCGATACGGGCTACCAGATAATACTTGCCGTTTAACTCAATGGCACCGGAATTCATTACCGCATTCACACCAAGACGCTCCATGAAATATGGATTTGTCTCCGGATTCAGATCATATCTCCAATGCAGCGGAATATGCTCTCTGGTCAATACCGGATACTCATACCGGTCATAAATACCGTTATAAAAATCAGATTTGATATTCTTACGATTGATCAGTTTGTTATATTTCTCCATCTCTACATAATATCTGCTGTGTAACATTCTATTTTCCTACCTTTCTCTCAACCTGCAACTTTGGGTCAGCCGTTTTAAGCATTCACATTTCTTCTGATCACTTCAAGGCACATTCTTCCGTTATGATACGGGCATTTCCAAGGCTCCACAATGGGTTTGCCACTTACTGCTTCGCCCTGTGCATTCACATCCCAGAACCATTCTGCACCGGGACGCTTATCAATAACATGCTCCTTGATAAACTCCCATTCTGCCCTGGCAGCTTCCAGATACTCCTTATGCTCAGGTGCCAGTTCATAACCGTTTAAGAAGCCAACCACCGTCTCAGCCTGTACCCACCAGATTCTGTTCGGATCCACAACCCCTTTTTCGCATTCATTGGCCAAAGAATGTCCGTCAAAGGCTACCTTGTATACCTGGCTTGTCAGATCCAGAATGATTGGAAGCATTTTATCTTCATATGCCTTATTCCCTAATACATCAGTGCCTCTCCGAATCAGCCATGCGGTTTCAATGTCATGTCCGTAGGAATGAAGATCCAGGATGGAATTCATCTCTCTGTCAAAGAATACCTCCTGACGATGCAGCTTCGGATTATAAATCTTCTCTGCAATGGTATCCAGTATCCATTCCAGTCTCTTCTTCACGGCGTCATCATGACTCACACGATATAATTCCGTATATGCTTCAAATACATGAAGCAGCGTATTCATCGTTTTCTCGGCAATCACACCATTTTCGGAAAGCTTGTCATTCTCGATTTCCTGAAAATCTCTGTCGAAGGCTTCTTTATAACCAATCTCGTCCATGCATCTGTCCTCGATGATGTGGAACAGTTCCATCGCTGTTTTCAGCGCATTTTCATCCCCAGATGCATCATAATATGATGATAAAGCATAAATGGAAAATGCCTGATTGTAAGTATGCTTGGTCGTATCCTCCGGCGTACCGTCATATTGTACTGACCAGTATACACCACCCTTTTCTTTGTCTACACAGTATTTCTGCATAAACTCATAGCCATGCTTTGCTTCTTCCAATAAGGATTCATCCTTAAGGGTCATATAGGCATTGGCAAAAAACCATGTAATACGGCTGTTTAAAATGCAGCCCTTCACTGCTTTCTCATCCACCTTCAGGTCATAATCCATGTACCCATAGTAGCCGCCGTACTTATCATCCCTAAGCTTCTTCCAGAAGGGGATAATACAGTCTGTCAGATGATTCTTGATCTCATTTACCATCATGTCCGTTACCTCACGTGTCCTTATATTTTTTCCTTTTATTGTAACACAGATATACTCCACTGCAAAAGGTGGCCTACCCGTTTTCACACTATTTTCACACTAACCTTTAACCGATCCTGCCGTCAGACCACTGTAAATCTGCTTCTGACAGGTAATGAATACAATCAGTGCCGGCAACAGTGATATGATAACGCCTGCACAGATCAGATTGTACTTGCTTCCCAATGGCCCCACGAAAGTATAAAGGGAGGTTGCTACTGTGGGCAGATTCTTCTTGTCCTGCAGATACAGATTTGCCGAATAGTATTCATTGTAGGTTCCCACACCTTTTAAGATACAGGAGGTAACAATAGCCGGTTTCAAAAGCGGCAGGAGGATCTTATAGAAGATTGTGAAATAGGAAGCTCCGTCCACAATAGCTGACTCATCCAACGATACATCTATATTCTCAAAGAACTGAATATAAATATAAATCGAAATGACATCGGTGCCGCACATCATAATAATGTATCCTATCAAGGAATTGATGAAGTGCAGATTATACATGATCTCATAAACTGCTACCTGCATGGCAACACCCGGAAGCAAGGATGCAAACAGGAATAAGTTGCGGATCAACCCGTTACCCGGGAATTTGAAACGATTTAATACATAAGCAAGCTGGGTTCCCACAAATACCGATACAATCAGTACACATACCAGAATAATGGTTGAGTTGATAAATGCTCTTCCCATATTTGCTTTCTGAAATGCCTGAACAAAGTTGTCAAAATTCAACCAGCTTTCCGGCAGTACCATAACATTGGTCTGCTGATATTCCCTGTCTGTCTTGAAGGCTGTGATGACACAGGAAATGATTGGCAGTACAGCTACAAAGGAAAAGAATACCAGTGAAAAATATTTGAGGAAAATCGTTATGAATTTTCCGAGTTTCTGTACAACTGTCATTTATCTCCCCGCCTTTCTCTGTGCCATTTTAGCCAGTTTCTTATCACGTTTCGCCGTTGCGTTCAAATCTTCATCTTCTGCATTCTTGAAAACGTATTTAAAGAACAGTTTCTGCAAAACCGTAACAGTCATAATAATCAGTAAGAGCACAATCGCCATGGCAGATGCCAGACCAACCTTCTGCTGTGTATGAGCAATCTCATGCATAACTACGAAGTAAGTACCGGTTCCGTTAGCACCGCTTGTTATAACATAAGGCGGCTCGAAAGCACTCAGGGAACCTGTGATGGATAAAATAACATTCAATGTAATAATTGTTTTTATGCTGGGCATAATAATATATTTAAACTGTTGGAATCTATTGGCACCATCTAACATAGCCGCTTCATACAATTCGGAATCCACAGACATAATGGCTCCTATGAAAAGAACCATATTTTGTCCGAAATAGCGCCATACCGATGTGCCAACCAGAGAAATATTATTTATACTCTGGTCTTTTAACCAATACGGAAGATTTTCAAGTTCAAATCCACACCACTGAAGAACTGTATCAAACACGAATCCTCTTGTGTAGAAAAATTTAAAGATAAAACCAATTGCAATACCATTAATCAGGTAAGGGAAGAACATAAATCCCTTGAAAATGCTGCCACCTTTTACTTTAAAGCTCAAGACCGTTGCCAGATATAAAGATAAGGCAAGCTGTACAATAGAACCACCCATATAATATAAGCTCAACTTCAGAGCTCCGAAACAGTCTTTTCTTTCAAATACCTTAACATAATTATCGAGTCCGATGAATTTTCTTGCCCCGATATATTTCATCTTGTAAAAACTAAATCCAAACATCTCTGCGAAAGGCAGATATGTAAAAGTAAATAATAACAATAGCGGAATAATCATGAATGCTGCCATGACAAAGATCTTCTGTCCGTCTCTGCTGCTTGCCCACTCCCCAAATGTTCTTTTACGTTTTGCCGCCTGCGTTACTGTTGCCATACACACTCTCCTCCTGATAGCTTGAGCCGGGGAGAAAACTCCCACGGCTCAATATATCTTCAATCACTACTTCTCTATTAAGCAATCGGATCTTAGTATAATACTTCGATACCGCAAGCTTCCTGTGCATCGTTCCACTTAGCAGTCCAATCTGCCATGATATCATCATAGCTCTCGGAACCTGTAGCTGCTGCTTCAACGATTGCCTGAACCTTAGCGTCACCGCCTGCATTGAAGGAAAGTTCGGATTCTGCGTTCATCTCGTTCATGAAATCTTCTTCACCCGGAAGAGATGTTAAGTTAGTCACAACATTTACGCCATCAAATACGAAGGATGTCTCTGCTGTCTTGGAAATCGGGTAACCACCTTCGAAGTCACACCAGCCGGACTCTTCAACCATCCACTTAACAAATACCATAGCTGCTGCCTTGTTATCGTCAGAGGAATTTACATTGATACCATAGCAGTAATCAGGTCCTGCTGTAGTATACTGCTGTCCGTTAACAGTGATAGGGAAAGGCATATATCCAATATCGTCCGGGTTGTCTCCTGCTGCCTTCATCTGTGCAATAGCCCAGGAACCAAGTACCATAGTACCAATCTCGCCATTGTTGATCATTGCTTTACAGCCTTCCCAGTCAGTTGTTGTATAGTCTTCCTCAATCAGGCCGTTTGCAACTGCATCATAAAGGATCTTATATAACGCATATGCGCCTGTACCATCACCGTTATCTTTGAAAGGTTCAGCAGTGTGAACAAATTTCTGATTTAACCATGTCTCATCGCCTGTTGTGATTGCACCTAATAATGCATCCCACTGGCCACCCATGGTCCAGCCTGCTGCATAGTTGGTGTAAAGCGGAATCGCATCTGTGTTATCCTTGATTGCCTGTAATGCTGCAATGAATTCATCGGGAGTCTTAGGAAGTTCTGTAATACCTGCATCCGCAAACACTTTCTTATTGTAAAGAATACCCTGTGCATTTCCCATGTAACCGATACCGTAGCAGTTGCCTTCAGCATCTTTCCACTGATCAGCGAAGTTAACGTACTGAGACATATCTTCTACAGTTCCGTAAGGAACGAAGTAGGTAGAAAGGTCTGCTGCGTCTACTGCCGGGATAAACATTATGTCGCCCCAGTCACCTGTGGAAAGACGAAGTAAGGCATCTTCCTGATAATCTGTAACACCTTCTGTCTCAACAGTGATGTTCGGATATACTTCGTTAAATCTTGAAACCAAATCAGCTATTGTTCCATCTTCCTCACGGTCTGTCTTGTGATGAATGAATTTAATAGTTGTTGTAAGATCTGTATAGTCCTCTCCCAGCTTGATGGAGCCATATGTAAGGCCACCTTCTTCTGCTGTACCTTCTGCAGGAGCTTCTTCTGCTGCATCATCCGCAGGAGCTTCCTCTGCCGTCTCTTCTGTTGCAGGAGCCTCTGTAGCTGCTTCGTCAGAAGAACCACCACATCCTACTAACGAGAACGTCATGGCTGCTGCTAAAGTAAGTGCTAAAACTTTTCTCAGTTTCATAATAATGTTTTCCTCCTTTTGATTTCGCATGTTTTTAAGTGCTAAGTTAATTTATTTAACTTTAATTTAAGTATACATCGCTTTACATTTTAATCATCAATTATTATTGTCTATTATATATTATTTTTGTCTATATTGTTTGTTTTTACCTTTTATACAATTTTGTATCTTCATTTTTGTGCATTTTTACGTCTTTTACTTGTTTTTAACTTTCGTTTTTTAGTTATGTTAATTAATATATTGCTTAAACGCTTTAGGCTTCTCTTTAAGGAATCGCTTATTCCTCCTATTCCAAACACTTTTCGCCTAATTATTTAGCTTTAATTTAGCTAAATATTGGCGATTATTGTTTTTTTTATATGATTATTGTAATATAGATATATCAGGATTACAGTCAGATACTGCTTGCAGAAATGCCAATGTAAAATTTACAGACTGAGAGAAAGGTATGGTTATTACTATGAATTATAATGAAACCTTTTTATATGCAATCAAAGACAAGAGCAGCCTTCCCAAAGGTGTTACCCCTTCCTTTTTCATAGGAACCCCCTATCCTATATTAGAAGAAACAGAAAATAAACTGCTCACCATTCTGTCCGGAGGAACCGTGGAAGTGCCGGAAGAATTTGTCCTGCCTATGCAACCATTGGACTGCCATATGCTGCTATATACCAAAAAAGGCTGTGGAACGCTGCGGCTTCCGAAGAAAACATATCAATTAGAAGCTGGAAGTCTTCTTTATCTGGATTGCAGCATTTCCCCTGAATGGGAGATAGAAATGTCTGAGCCGGGATGGCAATACACTGTTTTCTTTATCAAAGGTGACCAGCTATCCTATTATGAATCATTGGTACCTTTTTCACAGGCTGTATTGATAACAGTTTCTTCCTATTCCATCATCCTTCCCAGTCTGGAGAAACTATTGCAGCAGGGTAACAGCGCCACTCTCCGCAATAAATTAGTGGATGCAAGTGTTTTAAACAGCATTATTACTGAACTTTGGATTGAAGCCTTTCATATGGAAGCGCCGGAGCGGAAATGTCCTTCATACTTAATAGAGATCAAACAGACACTGGATACCTTCTTCATGAACCCCCTTCGTCTGGATGACTTAGAAAGTAAATACCATATCAGTAAATATCGTATTTGTCGGGAATTTTCGTCTGTCTTTGGAATACCGCCGCTCAAATATTTAAACAAACGACGTATGGAAATTGCTAAAAATCTGCTGTTGTCTACCGATAAACATATCCACGAAATTGCCAGTGAACTTGGATATGAAAATACAAATCATTTTATTAATTTATTCAAAAAGGAAACCGGCCTGACACCTATGGTGTATCGGGACACGATTTCCTCATAACATATACAATATTAATTTATTTTCCCGGGTATGACACTTTCCTTGTAAATAATCTTTCCGTTTACTACTGTCACACCCGGCTTGTAATTTTCATTGGAGATTTTTCGTATCATCTTCTTAATGGTGTGCTTTGCCATCTCCTTCATATCCACTTCGTAAGTTGTAATTCTTACATCGCACAACCCGGGTGGCTGATAGTTATCATATCCCACTACCGAAATATCCCTTGGCACCCGGTAGCCTTCCTGCTCCAGTTTTCGCACCAGCATAGCTGCTGCCACATCATTATTACACACAAACGCCGTAGGCATTTTATCCGGAAGTTCCATCTCAAAATCGCAATCAGACCGTCCTGTCTGTGGATTTCTGTCGTGAAGAATCCATTTCGGATTCACCTCTATTCCATGCTCATACAGAGACTTCACATATCCAAAATAACGATCCGTTATGCTCTCGGTAAACAGTACATTACCCACGAAAGCAATATCCCGATGTCCCATATTGAACAGATAGTTTGTCATGACATACATACCATAATAGCTGTTGGAAATGACGGCATCACAAATGTCATTCTTATCATGAAAATCCAGAAAGATCACAGGAATCTCCACCCGTGCCATTAATTCTTTCAGATAATTGTCACGCAAAAGTCCAATAATGACAAGACCATCTGTTTTTCTCTCCTGTACCAGTTTCGGCAGGTTCAGATTCTCTTCATCCTCTGCCAGCAATACCTCCAGCATGGTAAAACATCCTTTCTGCACTGCCGCCGTTGCCACTTCCTGATACAATTTCCAGTAAAAGGATTCATATTTATCCAGAAACCGGTCGGATACAATCACGCCGATCGTATAGCTTTCATTCTGTTTCGCTCTTTCCCGATACAAGGTAGAAGCAGTCTTGTATCCCATCTCTTCTGCCTGCTTTTTGATTTTAGCTCGGAGTTCCTCGCTTACACCCTTTTGATCAGACAGTGCTTTAGATACCGTGACCGTACTAACTCCCATTACTTTGGCGATATCTGCCATTTTCACCGCTTTTGCCATAACAACTTCCTCATATTTTCTATATCTTCCATCTCTTGTTTATAATTTAAGTAACCCTACCTAAATTATAAAGTAATTCAGTTTGTTGTCAACACTTTGCAGGAAAATTTTACAACAAAATCCCCCCTACATCTGCAACTGCCGCAGTTGATAAAACTCACCTTTTTTCTCCATCAGTTCCTCATAACTGCCGAATTCTTTCAGTCCGCCTCTGCCCACCACAGCAATGTAATCTGCATTCTTAATAGTGGCCAGCCTGTGTGCTACAATTAGTGTAGTGCGATTCTGTACCAGGTTGTCGGTCGCCACACGGATTTTTTCTTCCGAAATACTGTCCAATGCCGAAGTGGCTTCATCCAGAATCAATATTTTCGGGTCCCTGATAAAAGCTCTTGCAATTGAGATTCTCTGGCGCTGTCCTCCGGAGAGATTACTGCCATGCTCCATAACCATTGTGTCCAGACCATCCGGAAGCTGTGCAATAACCTCTGTCAGATTAGCAGCCTCCACAACCTCCTGCAGACGTTCCTCAGAGATATCTTCTTTCCCATAAGTAATATTTTCCCGAATCGTTCCCGAAAACAGAATCGGAGTCTGCGGTACAACAGCAATGTGGCTTCGATAGCTGTGCAGATCAATTTCTTCTATATCATAGCCGTCAATCAACACCTTTCCTGCGGTGGCGTGCAGAAAGCCGATTACCATATTCAGGATCGTGGTCTTTCCGGCACCGGATTCTCCTACAAAAGCAATGGTCTGACCTGCCTCTATCTTCAAGTTCAGATGTTCAAACACCGGCTGGTCACCATCCAGATACCGGAAACCGGTATCCTGAAATGTAATTTCTCCGTGCACAAAAGGCAGTTTCTTCTTATTATAGTTATCCTCCACGTCATGAGAAAGCAGAACATCCGCAATAGAATCTACGGATTCCAGCCCCTTTGCAATCGTGGGCAACAGCGTAATTATCCCGGACACCTGTGCCACAATAGTGCCGAAATAGGTCTGATACATGACGACTTCACCCACACTGATTTTGCCTTTACTTGCCAGATAACCCGTAAACCCTAAACAAAGCACCTGAAAAATCTGAAAAGCAACCCAGCTGATAGAGGAAAAGTAGGACTGTACTATGTCCAGTCTGAGTCCTGACTTCGCCACATGCCGAAGCTGATAATCCATTTTATCGGTTTCCTGCTGTTCCAATGCGTGTGCTCTGGTTACGGGAATCATATCTATCATTTCCATCACATGAACCGATGTTTCCTCCATATCCTTACGGAACTCTTTGTTATATCTCTTGATCTTACCTTTGAACGTTACCATAATAAGAACCGCTACCGGTATTGTTCCGATAAAGAAAGCAAAGACCGTAAGGCTCTTAGTCACTACAACCGCCAATGCCACTGCAACATTCAGGATAATACTCAAAACAGTAATGAAAATCTGAGAAGACAATGTCTCAATCTGTTCCACATCACGCATAATCTTGGACTGCAATCTGCCGGATTGCATCTCCTTATGGTATGTAATGGATAATTGCTGCAGTTTCCGAACAAGCGCGCTACGCAAATCCTGTTCCACATTCCGGATTGCCCTGGCGTAAAACAGTGTATGAAAATAATTGGTCAGAACATTCTGGGCTATTATTACTACCATAATTATTACATTAATTATAATTCTTCTGCCCGCATCTGCCCCCGGATTCGTTACGATGTTAATGATGTTCGAGGTAACAATCGGCAAAACCCATACCGGTGAATGCTTGATAACAAAAAACACAACGGATAAAAACAATTCCGGATAATGCCCCTTATAGATTCCAAATAATGTTTTTAAGGAATGATTCTGATTTCGTTTAAAAGTATCCAGCAAAGTTCCCTTTTCCATGATTGCTTTCCTCTTGTATTTTATTATTTATTCCGGTAAAAATCTCTGATAACCGTTTCTGCAGGCTTTCCATA
Source organism: Lachnospiraceae bacterium (assembly GCA_022781395.1). Lineage (GTDB taxonomy): Bacteria > Bacillota > Clostridia > Lachnospirales > Lachnospiraceae > UBA3282. The sequence goes on from JALETS010000118.1 coordinate 23,904, forward strand.
GATGTCATAGCCTCTGTCCTTCAAAGCCGCCTGCAGGGAATGCTGCTTCCATGCCCAGTCCCACATACAGAAGCCTTCTACAAAATCACGTTTTCCGGCCTTTTCAAACATCCTGTTGTACCACGCTGCCTGTTCCTCCAGATTCAGCGCTCCCCGCACGGTCCAGTCATTGGGAACTCTTGCAGAGCCCTCCGTTGACATACATCCAGTCTCTGCAAAAAAGAACGGCTTTTTAAACTTTCTGACAATCGCCTCAATTCTGTCTAGTTGACTATCCCAGTCATCAATCGGATAGTAGCCACTGGAAGATATCACATCCACACAATCCCACCAGGTCACGTTATCTTCCTGGTACTTATCCGTGTTATAAGAGACCGGTCCGTCATATACGGTACGTATATCAGCAATCAGTTGTCTCCACTCATTCTCCCGATGCTCCGACATCACCATTTCACAGCCGGCAATAAACATCTCACAGCCGGTCTGCTTCGCAATTCCCGCATAATGCATCTGAAATTCGGTATAGCTTGCAAACCAGTTACACCATTTGGGTTCACAAGGCACATCCTTATCAAAGAAATTGATATGGGCGCGCCAGGTACCGTTTTTACAGTTTGCAGTTGGCTTCAGCGCCACCCTAAGACCCTTGACATGAATATAATTGATCATCCTGATAAGCTCCTCATCAGACATAGTCGCCTGACTATTATAGTCAATCGTTTCTGACTGCGGCGTATCCTGCACACCATTAGGCACCAGAATGATAAAATTTGCCCCTGTTCTCTCTATCAGATGATCCATACTTGTATATGCCTCTTTAGTTTCAAAGCTTCCTCTTCCCGCAAATGCTCCGAAGGTAATTCCCTTGATATATTCCATCTGTCGTTTCTCCTTTTCTTCACTATACAAAGCCGTCCATCCCATCCTAATTTCCCGGCCTCTGATAAAAACAATATAGCAACTCCTCCCCTGCAATGCTATAATAAAAGCACACAAAAATTGTACAAATCTCTTATCATACATGAGAAAGGATTGGAAAATGAATTATCTGTACGAAAGCGCTGATATCTTAAACTCTCCCTATGAAGCCTTTCTGTTCGATGCCGCCTATGGGAACTTTCCCATCAGACCACACTGGCATTATTATGTAGAAATTATTTATGTAATAGAAGGAAACGCTTTTATGGAAAGCAATCAAAAAGAATATTATGTATCTGCCGGGGATCTGATTCTGTTCCATCCCGGAGACATTCATGCTATTTACGCCGCAGATGCCTCTTCCATTAGATGCCTGGTCCTCAAATTCGATATCAACCGTCTTGTCGTTAAAAGCAGCTATACACCAAAACTGTCTGCCATTCTGCAGTATGCCCGCAAATCCGAGCAGGCCGATATTCTGTTCCCGGCCCGGCAGATACAGAATCTGCCGATAGAAGACCGCCTTCGCACTTGTATCCGGGAGCTTCAGGACAAAAGCTATGGCTACGATGTCCGAATCCACGGGGAAATCAGTTCTCTCCTGATTGAGATGATCCGCATTTGGCAGACAGAAGGACTGCATATTGAGGAGCTTTATTCTGTCTGCTCGGAAGTACACAGTTCTCTGCAGAACATCACGGAATATATTGACAGCCACTCCAATGAAATGCTTAAAGTAGAAGACCTTGCTGACATGTGCCACATGAGCTACTCCCATTTTGCCAAGTGCTTCAAAGAGCTTTATGGACGTTCCTGTAAAGATTACATAGAGCTGATTAAAATAGAAAAAGGGGAAGAACTGCTTCTTTTCACAGATTCTTCCCTCTCAGAAATCAGCCAGGAAACCGGCTTCTCGGACTGCAGCCACTTCATCAAAACCTTCCGTAAATGGAAAAACATCACTCCCGGGCAGTTCCGGTTACAGCAGCGCAGGCAATGATTTATAAAATTGTTATGCCGAAAACTGTGCCATATAGAGCTGATAATAGATACCTCTCTTCGCCATCAGTTCCACCGCATTTCCTTCTTCCACGATCTTACCGTCATCAACAACAAAGATACGGTCTGCCTTCTGAATCGTAGACAGTCTGTGTGCAATAACAAAGGAGGTTCTGCCTGCAAGCAGATGCTCGATACCACTCTGCACCAGAAGCTCTGTCTTCGTGTCAATACTGGAGGTTGCCTCATCCAGTATCAGGATCTTGGGATCGGACACCATTGTTCTGGCAAATGCCAGAAGCTGCCTTTGTCCGATAGAAAGTCCACCACCACGCTCTGAAAGCACTGTATCATAGCCTCTCGGCAGTTTCATGATAAAATCATGGGCATTGACTGCCTTAGCCGCTGCAATAATCTCATCCTCTGTGGCGTCCAGCTTACCATAACGGATATTGTCTCTGATCGTACCGGAAAAGAGGAAATTGTCCTGTGTCATGATACCCATCTGCCTGCGCAGGCTCTCGATCGACACATCCTTCACATCATATCCGTCAATCTTCACGGTTCCGCCCTGTACATCATAGAAACGGCTGATCAGATTGACGATGGTAGATTTTCCTGCACCGGTAGGTCCTACCAGAGCAATGGTCTCTCCCGGCTTGATCGTAAAGCTCACATCATCCAGCACTTTTACCTTATCATCATAAGAGAAATCCACATGTTCAAAGGTTACTTCTCCCGTAATCTCAGGCATTTCCTTCACACCCTCTGCATCCGTGATGGCAGGCGGGGTGTCCATAATCTCAAAGATTCTCTCTGCTCCCGCAATATTAGTCACCAGCTGGTTATAGAAGTTGCTGATATTGTGTATGGGCTGCCAGAACATATTCAGGTAAGTTCCGAAAGCAATGAATACACCTAACGATACCTGATCCACACCCAGAATAACAATTCCTGTGAAGTATAACAGAATGCAGCCAAGTCCCCAGGACAGATCAATGACCGAACCAAAAGCATCGCTCATACGCACTGCACTGCCAAAAGATTCCCTGTGCTCCTGCAGCAATGTATCAAAGGTCTTCTCAGTCTCTTCCTGCGCATGAAAGCTGTGTATGATACGCATCCCCGCCATATCTTCATGGAGAAAAGCATTCAGATTGGCTGCTTTCTTACGGAAGATCTGCCAACGTGGGTGAGCCTTATATTCGATATAGAAAGTTGCCAATGCCATAAACGGGATGGTCAGCATCGAAGCCAATGCCAGTTTCGGGTTTTTCCAGATCATAATAACCACAACCGCAATAACCGTAAGTCCATCCGGGATCAGTGTTGTTACACAGTTTGACAATACATCCTTCAGGGAATTGATATCCCCAATAATACGGGACAAAATCTTACCCGTTGGTCTGCTGTCAAAGAAATGGAAATCCAGCTTCTGAATATGCGTATACAATTCCTGTCTGATCGTCAGTAGAATCCGGTTGCACACCTTCGCCATAATATACATCCGTATTTTTACGGTAACAACCAATGCCAGATTGAGGATAAGAGCGATACCCAACAGCTTATACAAACCATTCCAATCCTTTATGGCAATGTGATCATCTATCGCCGCTTCCATAATAAGTGGATTTACCAGACTGACCGTTACTCCATAGCCCATGATCAGAAGCACAAGTAAAATCTGTCCTTTATAAGCAAAAAGATACGAAAACAGCCTCTTTAAGGTCTGCAGCTTGCTTCTCTCTATGCTCTGTTCATCTTCTTTATACGAATTGACTGCCATCAGCTATCCCTCCTTTCACTTGACTCACAGAGTCATTACTTCTCATTTCTCCGTTTTCCGGCACCGTATCCATAGCACTTCCATACTGAGACTGATAAGTCTCATAGTACAGACCGCCTTTAGCAAGCAATTCCTCATGGGTTCCCCGCTCTGCAATAGCGCCGTTTTCCAATACGATAATCTCATCTGCATTTCTGACTGCACTGATTCTATGTGCGATGATGATTTTGGTCGTATGCTCCAGCGTCTTTAATGTCTCCTGAATCAGATGCTCCGTCTCCATATCAAGAGCTGACGTGGAATCATCCAGCACAAGGATCGGATCTCTCTTAGCCAGGGCACGGGCAATGCTGATACGCTGTTTCTGTCCGCCGGACAGACCCACGCCTCTCTCTCCAATTACCGTGTCATACTGCTCCTCCATCCGCTCGATAAATCCACTGGCCTGGGCATCTGTAGAGGCTTTCCTTACGGTTTTAAAGTCTATGTAATCCTTTTTACCCAGCTTGATATTCTCATTGATAGTCTCCGAAAACAGGAATACATCCTGCATCACGTAGCTGACACTGGTACGGAGCTGCTCTAAGGACAACTCCTTTACATCCACATCATCCAGATAGATAGCACCGTCCGTGGCATCATACATACGCTGCAATAACTGTACAATGGAAGTCTTACCGGCCCCGGTAGTTCCCATAATACCCAGCGTATGTCCTGCCTCTACCGTAAAAGAAATGTCATGCAGGATTTCATGCAGATCCGCCTTGTGGAAAGACACATGGTCAAAGCATATCCTTCCCCGAACCTTATCGAGTCTGACAGGCTCTTCTTTCTCCACAACGCTCGGCTGCTCCCGATAAATCAGCTTAATCTTTTTATTGGATGCTACCGCGGAAGAGAAGCTGTTGGTCAGCCACCCCAGCATCTCCATAGGCCACACAATATTCGTGGAATATTCTACGAAAGCCGTCATCTGTCCCAATGTCATCTCACCGTCAATTACAAACTTACCACCGACTAATATAGTCAACAATGGCAGAACTTTTGTCACGACTGAAAACATCGGATAGTATTTCACAAAAACAGCAGACTGCTCCATATTCAGATCATAATATTTCTGGTTGTGAGACAGGAATTTTCCTATCTCATATTTTTCCCTGGCAAAAGCCTTAACGGTACGGACTCCTGCCAGATTCTCCTCTGCCACTGTGTTAAGTGCTGCATTTTCCTCACTGATCTCCTCATAGACCTGCCCCAGCTTCCGCTCCATGATCACAGCAATGGAACCGCACAGAATCATGGCCAGAGTAGGAATCAATGCCAATTTCCAGTTCAGCATATACATACACACCAGAATGATGACCGTATGGTAAGCCACTTCTATCAGAAGCATGCTCACATATCCAAGCGCATCCCATATCCTGTCAATATCCTCCTTGATGCGGGCCATCAGTTCTCCCGTATTGGTCCGGTCAAAGAAATCTGCGCTCAGACTCTGCACATGACGGAACAGATCCCGTCTCATATTGCCTGATATCCTGGAACCGTTGATATCGAAGGTATATTCCTTGATATACTGGAAAATACATCTTCCAAGTCCAATCCCCAGAAACCCCAGTAACAAATACTTCAATTCTCCGATATTACCGCCTACGATAACATCATCCACCACATGCGCTGTAAGCCGCGGCGCCAGCATATCCAGCGTGACCGCAATAAAAAGTGACAACAGCGCCAACAAATAGGACCATTTATATTCCCATATGTAACTTGATAATTTTTTCACACCTATTTCCCCCTTATAACTCCACAGATGTTATGCAGCTTCTTCTCTCACATAAGCAGCCTCGAATTGCTTATACACGCAGAAAGGCTGTGGTAACATAACCTTACGGTTTATTACCACAGCCCTAAAAAGCCTTGCATAAATATTGATTGAATCAGTCTATAATACTCCCCTAATCCAGTCCTCTATCTGCGGAGGTAATCTCACGTAATGTGCCAATGTTTAATTGATTGTTATTAATGTTCAGATTAAAGTTTAAATGCTTATTAAACATATTATTACCTCCTTCCTGAAATGTATGCCGAACCACATGTCGCTATCATAATACAGAAGAATATATCTGTCAATCTCTTTTTGGAAATTTTTGCTACTCTCCGAGATATGCCTTCTTCACTGCCTCATTATTTAACAGTTCCTTCGCGTCACCGGATAATGAGATATTGCCTGTTTCCAAGACATATGCCCGGTCTGCAATAGACAAAGCTTTTTTAGCGTTCTGTTCTACCAGAAGCACAGTCGTGCCGGACTGGCTTACCTTCTTGATAATATCAAAGATCTCATTTACGAAAATAGGTGACAAACCCATAGACGGCTCATCCATCAGAATGATACCGGGCTGGCTCATCAGCGCACGTCCCATGGCAAGCATCTGCTGCTCACCACCGCTTAAGGTTCCTGCCATCTGTGTCTTACGTTCTTCCAGTCTCGGAAATCTCTCATATACCATCTGCAGATTCTCACGAATCTCATCTTTATCTTTTCTTGTATAGGCACCCATCAGCAGATTATCATAGACTGATAACTGAGCGAACACACGCCTGCCTTCCGGCACATGCGCCATACCCATGGGTACAATCTTATATCCCGGCGTCTTTGTTATATCTTTACCCTCAAAGATAATACTGCCACTGGTTGGCTTGATCAGTCCTGTAATAGTATGCAGCGTGGTCGTCTTACCGGCACCGTTTGCACCGATCAGTGCGATAACCTCACCCTGATTTACTTCAAAGCTGATGCCTTTGATTGCCTCTATTACACCATAATGAACATGGAGATCTTTTACCTCTAACATTGCCATACTAATATCCTGCCTTTCTTGTACTGACTGCAATCCCCCTGTGATTACTCACCAAGATATGCGGTAATAACTTCCGGATTGTTCAATACCTCCTGGGTATCTCCCTGGGCCAGCACCTCACCGAAATTCAATACCGTCAGTTTTTCACAAATACCGGAAACCAGCTTCATATCATGCTCAATCAGCAGGATCGTCATATCAAAATGGTTTCTCACAAACTGAATCGTATTCATCAGTTCCTTTGTCTCATTGGGATTCATACCGGCTGCAGGCTCATCTAACAGCAGAAGCTTCGGGCTTGTTGCCATAGCTCTTGCTATTTCCAGTTTTCTCTGCTGTCCGTAAGGAAGATTTTCTGCCTTATATTCGGCAAACTCCTCTAATCCGAACACCTTCAGAAGCTCCATAGCCTTCTCATTCATTTCCTTCTCTACCTTGTAATAACGAGGCAGCCTTAAAACGCCCTCCAAAGTGGAATACGAATGGTGGTTATGTAAACCAACTTTTACATTATCCAAAACCGTCATATCGCCAAACAAACGGATATTCTGAAAAGTTCTGGCAATTCCGGCTTTACAGATATCAATGGTTTTCTTACCGGTCACGTTAACGCCGTCTAAAATGATAGCTCCCTCATCCGGCTGATACACTCCGGTCAGCAGATTAAAAACCGTTGTTTTTCCGGCACCGTTCGGCCCTATCAGACCATACAACTGTCCCTTTTCTATTGTAACATTAAATGCATTTACCGCTCTCAAGCCACCAAAGGAGATTCCTAAATTCTTAACCTCTAATAATGCCATCTTTATGCCTCCTTTTCTGCCTTCTTATTACCGAGAAAGCGCTGTGCCAAACGTTTTCTGAAAAAGATCGCATTAGGACTCCAGTTGAAGATCATCATCACGATCAAAACAATGGCGTAAATCAGCATACGGTAATCACTTAAGCCTCTTAATACCTCCGGTAATAACGTCAGAAGCACTGCCGCAATAATAGAGCCGCGGATATTACCGATACCGCCCAACACCACGAATACCAGTATCATTATGGACATATTATATCCAAAGTTCTTTGGCAATGCATTTAAAGTTGACAGGTTATGTGCATAGAGTACACCTGCCACACCTGCCAGAGAAGCAGATACGGTAAAGGCAATCAATTTATATTTAGTTATATTGATTCCTACAGACTCGGCAGCAATACGGTTATCACGGATAGACATAACTGCACGTCCCGTTCTGGAATTAATGAAGTTAAGTACAATAAAAAGCGTTACCAGAATCAGAATCACACCAACTGTGAAATTGGAATCATGAGGTGTGCCCGTAACACCCTGTGCTCCCTTAATCAACATCAACCCATCAGGCTCCATATTCAGGGACATTGCATCCTTCATGGAAAAATGAATGCCGTTGCTGTCCACACCAAGATATAAAGCATTGATAATATTCTTAATAATCTCTCCAAAAGCCAGTGTTACGATCGCTAAATAGTCACCGCGAAGCCGCAGTACCGGAATGCCAACCAGAAATCCAACCAATGCCGCTGCCGCTGCACCAATAAGGATCGCAATAAAAAATCGCAATCCACCGGGTAAAGCATCCTTAAATGCAAGAGAAAAAACTGCGCTGGTAAAAGCACCGACACACATAAACCCTGCATGTCCCAGACTCAGCTCGCCCAGAATACCAACGGTAAGATTCAGGGCAATCGCTACGATTACATATGTACAAAAGGGAACCAAAAGTCCCTGCACCAGACTGGATACGTGTCCGGTAGCTACCAGAATCTGTACAATAATATATGCTAAGATCACCATACCATAGGTAATCAGATTATTCTTCGTTGTTTTACTTAATTTCTTCATAGTATCCTCCAGCCTTTCCTCAAATCTTATACCTTCTCCTGAATCTTTTTACCCAGAAGTCCGGTAGGCTTCACCAGAAGCACAATAATCAGAATACCGAATACAATCGCATCCGCTAACTGGGAAGAAATATAAGCCTTACTTAAATTCTCAATGACACCCAGTAGGATGCCACCGATAAAAGCACCGGGAATAGAACCTATCCCCCCGAATACTGCTGCCACGAAAGCCTTAATACCGGGCATTGAACCGGTGTAAGGAGTTAAAGACGGGTAAGCGGAGCACAGAAGCACACCTGCTATGGCTGCCAGCGCAGAACCGATTGCAAAGGTAACGGCAATCGTACCGTTCACATTGATACCCATCAGTTGGGCAGCACCCTTATCCTCAGATACCGCCGTCATGGCACGTCCGATTTTAGTCTTTTTCACAAATAAGGTAAGACCCACCATAATAATGATGCTGACGACCACTGTTACAATCGTCACACTCTTGATAACCAACTGTCCGTCAAACAATTCCAGATTCGGCAAGGTTACCACATTCGTAAATGCCTTTGTATCCGAACCAAATACTAACAACGCTATATTTTGTAAAAAGTAGCTGACACCAATCGCTGTGATTAAAACAGCCAGAGGAGAAGCCCCACGAAGCGGCTTGTATGCCACTCGTTCGATGGTTACGCCCAGCACTGTACACACTGCCATGGAAATCACAATCGCAAGAAGTGGATTCAGTCCCATACTGCTGACGGTAACAAATACCACGTATCCTCCAATCATAATGACATCACCATGGGCAAAATTAAGCATCTTGGCAATACCGTAGACCATTGTATATCCAAGCGCAATCAGTGCATAAACGCTTCCCAAACTTATTCCGTTGATCAAATGGGCTATAAAACTCATACTATCCCTCCATGTCAGAACCAATTACTGCATTGACTTATCTTAATATCATATTTCACAGCATGGGAAGAACGCAGTATCTGCATTCCCCAAAAATTTCAGCATGGGAAGAACGCAGTATCTGCGTTCTTCCATGCAAAACTTAGATTTTCTTAGGCGATGTTCTGTATCGCCTTAGAAAATCTTTTTGCATTTTTACATTGCTGTATAAGCACCATCTTTAATAACAACTGCCTTAGGCGCTTTCGTAGGTTCACCGGAAGCATCCCATGTGATACCCTCACCTGTCAGACCATCTACTGAGATCTCTGTCATTGCTGCCTTTAATGCTGCACAGATTTCTTCTGTAGACATATCTGCTGTGATACCTGCCTTCTCAGCTGCTGCTTTGATAGTATAGATTGTATCATAACCGTCTGCTGCGAACTGGTTCGGTGTCTCACCATATTTTTCCTGGTAAGCAGAAACGAACTTAACAGTTAAGTCGTCTGTTGCATCTGCTGCGAAAGGAGTTAATAACATAACACCCTCAGCCAAGGTTGCATCAAAGTTCTCAACATTTAAGATACCGTCTAATCCGTCACATCCGAAGAAAGCTACATCAAAGCCCATATCTGCAGCCTGTGTTAAGATCAGGGAAGCCTCTGTATAGTAGATAGGAAGGAATACCAGATCAGCGCCTGCATCCTTAGCCTGCTGTAACTGTACAGAGAAATCTGTCTTGTTATCAGCTGTAAACGCTCCTGCTGCTACGATTTCAAAAGGCTGGTTTGCTGCTTCTGCCACAAACTTCTCGTAAATACCGGAAGAATATACATCAGAGCTGTCATAAATAACAGCAACCTTGGTTGCAAGACCATTCTCACCGATATACTGTGCGGATGCAATACCCTGGTTAGGATCTGAGAAACAGATACGGAATGCATTATCATTGGCAACACATTCTACTGCAGAACCTGAAGGTGTAATCTGGAACATCTGATCCTGTGCTGTCTTATCAGATACTGCGATAGAACATGCACTGGTTACACAACCGTCAAGTACCTGTGCACCCCAGTCCTTTAATGCATTGTAAGCATTAACAGATTTTTCGGCATCCAGCTCATCATCCTGGAAGTTTAACTCTACTGTCATGCCGTTGATACCGCCTGCTGCATTGATTTCATCAACTGCAATCTGGGAGCCGTTCATAGCAGCATTACCATATACAGCTGCACCACCTGTCAGAGGTCCGATACCACCGATCTTAAAAGTACCGCCACTGGTCTCTGCAGATGCTTCTGCATCTGCGGACTCTTCTGTTCCTGCAGCTTCCTCTGTTGTCTCTGCTGCAGTCTCTGTTGCTGCATCACTTGTTGTACTTGCGGAAGAACCGCAGCCTGTCAAGACTGCTGCTGTCATTGCGCCTGCAAGTACAAGGCTTAACATTTTTTTCTTCATAATTTTTCTCCTCCTTTTTATTTCAAAGATATAAAGAAAGGGACTCCTATTTTGTAAATAAGAAGTCCCACCTTTGAAACTTGAGAAAATAATAGTCAAATTCTACAATTTTGTCAATACTTTTTTGTTAATTTTCCAGTCAAATTTTCAGCCTATTTTTCCATTTTCCAGAAATAAGCGCTATAAGGAGGCAGCTCGCTGCCACCACCAAAGTCATGCATCTGCCCGCTGATCAGATCCACAGCTGTTCCGCAGCCTGCATCAAAGTGAGCCGTATAACTCTCTCCATCCGCATTGATTGCCACCATCACACGCTCATTTTCACTCTTACGCTCGAAGATGCATTGTTTATTGGTCAGCACAACCGATCGGAATGATCCGTAATTAAGTGCCTCGGAATGTTTTTTAGCTTCAGTCAGCCTGCTAATCCATTCTCCCAACTCATTCCAGATTGGCTCATCAAAGCATGCCCTGAGAGCCGGATCTCCCTCGCTTTTATTCGCTTTAGCGCCCCACTCGCTGCCATAGTATACACAGGGAATACCCGGCATACCGAAAGCCAGCGCATAGATAAGCGGCAAATGCTTCTCATTCGTCAGATTACTGGCAATCCTGGTTACGTCATGATTATCCACAAAGGTAAGCAGATGTTTTCCTCTATATAAGGTCCAGTTTTCAGGACCAAACTGTCGAAGCAGTGAATGGACAATTTCAAACATATTCATGCTGTTAAAGCTGGAAAACAATCCTTTGTAGCACTCATAATTGGTTACGGAATGCAACATGGAATCGTTCATCCACTGATTATAATCACCATGCAGTGTTTCACCTAAGAGGAAGAAATCCTGCTTCAATCCGTCACAATAGCTGCGCAGCCTGCGCAGGAAATCATGGTCGAGACAATATGCCACATCCAGACGCAGTCCATCGATATCGAATTCCTCAACCCATCCTTTTATGCTGTCCAGAATATGATTAATCACATCCTCGTTTCTCAGATTCAGCTTCACCAGATCGTAATTGCCTTCCCAGCCTTCATACCACAATCCGTCATTATAATTGGAATTACCACCAAGATTAATATGAAACCAGCTAAGATAAGGGGAATTCTCTCTGTTCTTAAGTACATCCTGAAAAGCCCAGAA
>JALETS010000157.1 GCA_022781395.1 Lachnospiraceae bacterium
CAGGCTGCCCCTCCAGCTCTGCCACCAGATAGGGGTACTTCTCTAATGTATGTACAATTCTTGCCGAAAAATCTTCCGGTGTCGGCACTTCATATTCATACGTGATTGCTGTCTGCTCCACATAGGGCGCATAGATTGCCAGAAGCGTTTCCGCATCCTCCACTTTCGCAATTCGTATTTTCAAATTCTGCGTTGTCTTCATGCTGCTCCTCTTTTCAGTACATCTATAAGTAATTGCATTTTATCATTCCGTCCCCTGCCTGAATTCCGTGGTAAAATGTTTATCATACAATTTTGACAGTTCATAGTCGTCTCCCAGCACACTTCCCACAACAATCAATGCAGTTTTCGTAATATTATAATCTCTTGCAAGTTTACATAACTCTCCGACCGTGCCACGGATTACTTTTTCATCAGGCCAGGTTGCCTTATAGACAATGGCACATGGGGTCTCCTCTGTATAGGCTCCCTGCAATAATGCCGCCTGTACCGGTTCGGCCATACCGCTGCTTAAGAAAAGCACCATGGTAGCACCATGCTGTGCCAGGCAATACAGTTTCTCGGATTCCGGCACCGGCGTTCTTCCCTCCATTCTGGTAATGATCACACTCTGGCTGACTCCCGGAAGTGTATACTCGGCTTCCAGCGCCGCCGCTGCGCCACAGAAGCTGCTGACCCCGGGACAAATCCGGTAAGGAATTCCCTTCCTCTTCAGCGCATCCAGCTGTTCTCTGATGGCACCATACAGCGAAGGATCTCCGGTATGCAGCCTGACAGTATGTTTCCCCTGCTTTTCCATATGCTCCATGACCTCCAGTACCTCTTCCAAATGCATCGTGGCACTGTTATAGATCACACAATCCGCATTCGCATAAGAAAGCAAACCGGGATTCACAAGCGATCCTGCATAAATAATACAATCTGCCTCCTGCAAAAGTCTCATACCGCGTACCGTAATCAAATCCTCCGCGCCCGGTCCGGCTCCTACAAAATCTATCATAATCCAGTTAACCTCTCAGCCTATATATTTTCACTATCACACACTGTTGCTTTATTCCCTGTGCAGCATCATCAACTGTTCTGCACCTTTTGTCTTGCCAAGTACACCGAAACGGTTAGAAAAAACCACCGCTTCAATTCTAAGTCCTTCGAAGGCACGCTGCTTTAGTGCACTGTCAATCTTCTTCATAAGCTGCTCCATCACAGGTGGCAGGAAGGCTGCCATCCATAATACCTCCACAGCCTCATCCGTAGTATTGCAATCCAGTATCCTGCGGGCAAGTTCTCCTGTTCCTCCGGCCAGCAGAACACAACTGGATAAAGTTTCCATCCTGCCGTCCGCATATTTGGAATGAGTATTCATAATCCCACTGCCCAGCTTAACTAATTTACCCAGATGCCCGATCAAAAGCAGACTGGACAATTGGAATTCGTATGCCATGTCAATGGTCTCTCCGATAAAATTGCTGCACTTAACGGTGTGACTCAGATCAAGTCCCAGCTGATCGGTCAGAAAAGATTCTCCGTAATTGCCGGGTGTAATGATAATGTCTCTTTGTCCCTGGGCACAGTACATGCTCAGTTCTGTCCGTATAGTATCTATTAACGCAGTTTCGCTCATAGGTTCAACGATACCGGACGTTCCCAGAATTGAAATGCCTCCTTCTATCCCCAGCTTCTGATTCAAGGTTTTCTTAGCGATCTCAGCCCCTTCCGGCACAGAAATAATCGTGCGGAGTCCACCCTCGTAACCATATGCGTCTGCTGCCTCCATCATCACTTGCGCCATCATCTGCCGTGGCACGGTATTAATGGCACAGTTTCCCACTGACTGATCCAGACCCGGTTTCGTTACCCTGCCAACACCTTCACCACCTTCAATCTCATAGCCCTGTCCGATTTTCTCCACGCATGCAATAACATACATGCCATTGGTCACATCATAATCGTCCCCTGCATCCTTGCGGATGGCACAGGACACTCTGTTTTCCTCTATCACAATCTGCTCAACCTTCAGTTGAAGCGGAATTCCTTTCGGTGTGAGTAATTCTACCTGCCCAATCCTCTTCCCACCAAGAAGCATCTGCGCTGCCGCCTTGGTTGCTGCCGTAGCACAGGTGCCTGTGGTATACCCTAATCGCATTTTTTTCTGATCTTTATAAATAAAATGATCCATTTCACAACCATGCCTTTCCTTCTAGAGTATATCATTTCTCCTCTCTGAAATCATCCTTTTTTACACTATCACGAAAAAAGGGTATGCATTCTTCCAAATGCATACCCTTTCCTGTTATGTATCAATTTCACTATACGGAGAATCTGTTCACATCTGTTTGTAATTCCTCAATGCTCTTACGCAGATCGTCAACCGTATTCTTAGCCCTGTTCACTGTCTGTGAAAGCTCCTGTGTCATGGCTGAGGTTTCCTGTGAGGAAGCTGCGTTATCCTGAGCCAGCGAATTCAACGTATCCAGTACAGCAGTAATGCCCTGACGTTGACGCTCTATCTCATCTGTCATCGTTCCGATCGTGGCAATGGATTCAATACAACGATTCAGGTTCGTATACAGATTATCGAAAATAGCCTGTGTATCATTTAATACATTTACCTGATGATCCATGGTACTGTTGACCTTATCCATAACCTCCAGAGACTTGCTGGAATTTTTCACCAGATCATCGATAATTTGAGAAATCTGATCAACGGTCTGGGTAGACTGATTAGCCAGTCCTCCAATCTCTGTAGCTACTACCGCAAAGCCCTTCCCGCTTTCACCGGCACGTGCTGCCTCAATAGATGCATTCAGCGCAAGGAGATTAGTCTGCTCGGCAATTGCGTCAATCAGACCTGCAGCTTTACGGATATTCTCAGCCGCAATATTGGTTGCTTCTGCCTGTTCATGCATATTGACAACGTCTTCTTTTGTTTTAATATTCGCCTGTACAAGTTCATTGATCTTATCCGAACATTCCTTGCTCAGCTTATGCATTGTATCGGAACTCTCACTCAGATCTGCAATTTCTTTGGAAGTGCTGTCAATACCATCAGCAATGACACCTACTTCATTAGAAGCATCCATTGTAGAACCTGCCTGCTTCGTAATATTCTGGGCAATGCCCTCTACTGCAGTATCCACTTCCGCAATGGAGCCTTCCATTTTAACAAAAGTCTCTTCAAATTCCGAAATCATACTGCCGATATCCTCAGACACCTGGGCAATAGCTTTCACCAAACTATTAATCTGACCGCGGGCGGTATTCAGATTCTCTGCCGTCACACCCAGCTCATTTTTCTGTTTCACAATGACATCCTCGGTCAGGTCTCCCTCAGAAAGACTTGCGGCAAAATGCTGTACCCTTCTAAGCGGTGTAACTACCATCTCACCGACAAGCAGAGATACGACTGCTGTAATGATCAATAAAACCACACAGCAAATGATCATGGTTATACAGGAAGAATGAAATTCATTCGTAATGGTTTCTTTGACCGATGCCATCTCAGCTTCCATATCATCTACATAGTTTCCGGTGGAAACTGCCCATCCCCATGGTTCAAAATAACCGGAATAAGCAACTTTCGGTGCCACTGTAACGCCATCTGCTTTGGTAAAATAAAACTCGTTATATCCGCCGCCTTCAGAAGACTGGCAGACCTTCATAATTTCCTGGATGATCATAACTCCGTTCTGGTCTTCCAGTTCATAGCGGTTGGTTCCTTCCTGATCCACCAGAATCGGATGCATTACCAGATTATAATCCGCATCATCAATCCAGAAATAGCCGCTTTCATCATCCCGATAACGCATGGCACGGACAATTTCCGCAGCTTCCTTCTTGGCATCCTCTTCGGATATTTCTCCTGCTGCAGCCTTATCATATTCTGCCTGTAAAACAGCCAGTACACTTTGTACCTGTGACTTAATTTCCGTCCGGTACCCCTCATCTTTAGCCGTTGCATACTTTTCATATGCATCGTTGGAAATAGATTTTACTGCTACAATACCGACCAATCCAATCACGATACATATAATAGTTCCCAAAAAAACACAAATACTGACTAACGTAGTCTTCAAACTTTTTACTTTTTTCTTGTCTTTCACTCTTATGCCTCCGTTCCTAACATTACATTTATCCTCAGTATATACCCTTCTTTCACAAATTTCCAGTATCAGCCATGCCATATCAGGTATTTATTTTGATACACTTTTCTTGCCGTTATGCAATTCCCACAAGCCTCATCAGCCAGTAGATCACCCCCAGCGCCCAGCTGGTCATGATTCCATATAAGATCACCGGCCCCGCAATGGTAAAAATCTTACACCCGATACCGAATACCTGACCTTCCTTCTGATATTCAATGGCAGCCGAAGCAATGGAATTGGCAAATCCGGTAATGGGAACAAGCGCTCCCGCTCCACCCCATTCTACCATTCCAGGGTACCAGTTGAAGCCTGTCAGTATTACGCTGACAAGCACAAGCAGCATGGAGCACCATGAGCCTGCCGTATCCTTGTCCAGTCCCACCGTATTCGTTGCATAATTCAAAATAAACTGCCCAATCAGGCAGATGATACCTCCGGTAAGAAAAGCCTTGCACATCTGCCATACCAGATTGTATTTAGGAGTTACCTGCTCCACATGCTCCTGATATGTCTGTTCCTTTTTCTCCTGCATTGTCTGTGTCATATTAATCACCATGCCTTTCTCTCAGCCTGCAAACTTTGGGCCGCAGGCACAAATTTGCGTGTGAAAAATCTTTCGCATATGGATTTTTCACACTATTTCCCTCCATATAAATATACCTGCTGCGTGAAATAAATCAGGCTCCCTGTCAGTTTGCCCAGGGCAACTGCCAGAATGGCAACTCCCAGCCCATGCCTGAATCCCACTCGTCGCGCAAAAATAGGAATTGTATTGAGCATCTCCGCAATGGCCAGTGCCAGACACCCAACAAAAATACCGGCAAACAAACCATACAGCAGGAGTAATATCGTAGCCAGAAAATTCCATATCCCGTCCGTGGCACCGGTGCCGAAGATATGATGCTCTCTTACAAACTGTCCTATCATGCTCCAGTCATTAAAAATGCTGGCATAGCCACCCATCAGCGTACCGAATACCACCATTTCCTCCAGAATAAATATTTTCCTCGCCACATGCATTTTCCCTGCAAACCTGGGAATCAGCCCCACAGAGATCAATACCGTAAAAACTCCTCCCGACACGATCATACCCGCGCTGGCACCAATTACTGCCAGCAATATTAGTTTACATAACATCTTTTATTTTCCCTTCTCTTTCCGCTGTCTCTATCAGAGCTGTGTTTACATCCTTTTCATAAACTCTCATTTCCACCTCGATCGGTGTCGGGTCCTTTGTAATCCTTCGACCTCCGATATGATTAAAGAATATGATGATACCTGCTGCCAGACCGGCCGAATATGCCAGTTCCAATATACCGTAACCGTCTCCCGGCTGCCCCATGACCATTTCGTATACTTTAACAAACACATCATTGATGCCGATATCATTATGAAAAGCCATAATGGTAAAAGCCGTACCGAAAAAACTGATCATTGCCACAAATGCCAGTTTCAGCCACTGTACCATCCCTTTATGCTTATTTACGTTGATATATTCTACCAATATGTCCGTTTCTCCGATATTTTCCACACTACTGTTAGGACATATCTTAGTAATCTCTTCAATTACCTTCAGGATACTGATTACCTGCCTCTTACTCTCACCCTCTTTGAAATGATGCAGCTTGATCGATTTGACCTTAGCCAGTATATGTTCATCACTACAAAGTACCTTTCCGATATCCTTGACATATACATCTTCAGACTGCATTTCTACATTCTGTTCTGCTTTCAGGTAAATCGTTACATTGGTTGACATAACTCTATTTTCTCCTTTTGCATTTCTGCATCTTAGTATGTCTAGAATCTTTTTTTCTATTCTTTTCTCTGTGGAACAATTCAGCGTACAAAAAAAGAATGAAGCATTCTGCTCCACTCTTTCCTGATTGATTATCGTTATTCCATATTTAATTCTGATTAAATCCATGTTTCACACCGCTACTCCATGATCTCATACTGCATCATTTCATATAAAAGCTTTGTGCCCTCTGTAATCTCGGGTGGGAGCAGTGCTCTTGCCACCAGCTTGATTTCATCACTTTCGATATCAATGCGTTTCAAATTCGCATAATCTCCATCAATACTTACTACCTGATATTGAAATGTATTCATCCTGTCGTCCCTTCCGGCCTGTTAATCTTCCACATCCTGATCAGCCGCAACTGCCGCCGATACCGAAGATACCACAGCTACAATAACTGCTATAATAATAACCAGTAAGCCGCCTGCCAGTACAACAAATCCCATAAAGATGCCTCCCTGCCTCAATTCTCTTTTTGTAATACATTTGTCCGATCAACCATACACGGACAATCCTTCTGAATTGTTTACTATTGTACACGAAAAGCTTTCGTATTGCAACAATTCCGGACAGAATTCCCATACTTAACAACTATATACTTCTTTCCTAAGCCGCATCAGAATCCTTTTTTCCATACGGCTGACCTGCACCTGACTGATTCCCAGATATTTTGCCACTTCTACCTGGGTTTTATCCTGAAAATACCGCATCTGTATCAAAACTCTCTCCGTATCATCTAACTGTCCCAATAACTGATCCAGCAGCATATGGTTTAGTATCTTCTCCTTCTCGGTATCTTCACAGATTCCGTTTCCGTTCAGGCCTGCCTGTCCGGCAGGGGAACAGCCTACACCACCATTTCCGCCTACCACCTGATCTACCAGATATATCTCATTTCCGTCAGATTGATAAACTGACTTATAAATTGATTCCACTTCTACATTTGCATCCAGTGCCATCACAATATCTTCTATGCTGAGAGCCGTTGCTTCCGATAACTCTTTCAGGGTAGCATCCCTGCCAAGCTCCTGAGACAGCCTGTCCGCCGCCTGCCTTACCTTCCATCCGTTTTCTTTCAGTGTTCTGCTCACTTTAACCATTCCGTCATCACGAAGAAATCTTTTAATTTCTCCCTGGATCATGGGAACCGCATAAGTGGAGAAACGAACTTCAAAAGTCAGATCAAACTTATCAATAGCCTTCATCAATCCTATGCATCCTATCTGAAACAAATCCTCCATATCATATCCCCGACCTGCAAAGCGCTTCACAATATGTCTAACCAGCCCCAGATTTTCCTCTATCAGTTTCTCTCTAGCCTCTTTATCTCCTGCCTGTGATCTTTCTATTAATACGGCAGTTTCCTCCATCGGCTATTCCTCACTATCAATCCAGGCGCCCAGTCCTATCTTCTTATACATCCTGATAACAGTTCCTGACCCCACTTCCGAATGCACCTGCAGTTCATCCATAAAAGCTTCCATAAAAGCGAATCCCATACCGGAACGCTCCATTTCCGGTCTGGTTGTGAATAACGGCTCCATTGCCTGTTTCACATTTTCAATTCCTGTCCCCTGATCTGTAATGACCACCTCCAGAACATCTTTCCTGATGGCGCAATACATACATACCTTATCTTCCCTGTTACATCGGTTCTCGTAGCCATGGATAATGGCATTGGTCACTGCCTCGGATACTGCGGTTTTTACATCATACAATTCCTCCACTGTTGGGTTAATGGGTGCAATAAACGCTGCCACTGCCATCCTTGCAAAGGCCTCATTATCAGACACAGCCGCAAATTCCAGTCTCATCTCATTGGTAATAGTCTTAACATCTTTCTTTTCTACAATCTCAATCATCTTCCTAACCTCTCCGCCTCCTGCACTATTCCATAATCTCCACAATATTTTCCAATCCCGATAGCAAAAGAATCCGGCGTATCCTGTTGTCTACATTGACTGCATACACTCTGCCGCCAAAACAGGATATCTTCTTGTATCTCCCCAGAATAATCCCGATTCCAGAACTGTCCATAAAGGTTGTCCTTTCAAAATCAAAAACCACATTTCCCACCTTCATGGAAACAATATATCGATCTGCTTTTGCACTGATGTCCACCGATTTATGATGGTCAATCTCCATCGGCATTCTTATCATTAGATAGTTGTCAATTACCTTAAATTCTTCATCCATGTTATGTAAACTCCTTTCCTGATATAATACTCTTATGACTCTGCTTATGCACGTAGAAAGAGGACATAGAAAAAATCTATGTCCTCTTTCGTGTCTTACAATATTCATCTGACGTATTTATTCCGCATTACCCATCTCTTCCAAAAAAGCCTCCGACTTGCTGGCCTTCTCAGTGCCGGGGAACAGATCGATAATCTGCAGATAGGTTTCTCTTGCCTTATCTTCATTACCAATCCGGTAATATGCATTGGCGAGATTATATAAAGCTTCTCCATTGGTAGCATCGTACTTAAATGCCTTCTCCAGATTAGGAATGGCATCCTCGTAATTTTCCTGTCTGTATGCCTCATATCCGTCATTGTAATATGACTCGGCAATACCAGGTCCCACCAGTGCAAGCAATGTATTATACAGATTATCGAATGCTTCGGAAGTCTCCATCTCCTCTTCTGAATTCTCCATATCAATCTCATCCAGATAATCTGCCACCACAGTTATTTCTTCAGGATTAGTCAGATAAGCACCTGCCGCCTTCATCAGACTGTCTACAGACTGCAAAGTACCGTCTGTTCCCATATAAGCTGACAAATCCTGCTGTAGATTGCTGTTAGCTTCCTGTAGTTCCTCCAACTGCTGCTGCAGTTCATCTATGGTAGCGGTTTTGGCATCTGACTGCTCACTTACTTTGCGCAGCTCATCGTCAATATTGGCTTTGGCATTCTGGATTCTGGCCGGCAGAATCAGGAAAAACGCTATGGCAATTCCAATCACAAGACCAATTCCCAGATTCAAAAGCGAAGTGACTCCTTTACCGTCCTTTACATTCACGGACTGTATTATGGTTTCGTTACCGCTCTGGTACTTGATGATCTCCTCTGTCTTCTTCTGTTTCTTGGAAGAGTTCTTAGCTCCCTCCTCAGGCACAAGCATCTCATCTACTTCTTTTAAATATCTGAGTGTTGCAATATTATTTGTATCAATCTCCAGGCATTTGGTCAGCTCCCGTTTGGCTTTTTCCCACTCTTCACTATTGATGTATAAAAGAGCCAGAAGCTGATGTGCCCTGATAAATTTCGGATTTAAGGATAAAACCTTCTTAAGCTGTATTACAGCCAGATCCAGACTGTCCTGATTACAATATGTCAGCGCCTGGTTATATTTTTTGATCGTCTGGTTAATGATGTCCAGACGATTCTGATTCGTCTGAATCATATCAATATAGTCATCCGCGATATTCTTCCTGGGGCGCAGATTTTTACTGATAACCCATTCACTGAGTGCCGCAACCACCTCGCCGGTCTCAAAATATACCAGACCAAGCAGATTACGAGCCTCCACATTATTCTTATTAAACTTTAAGCTCTGCCGCAAGCTTGCAATTGCACCTGTCAGATCTCTGACGTTTGCCCTTTCCAGACCCTCATTATAAAATCGGTTGGATATATATATGATTTTCTTATAAAGGGCTACATCGGCACCACAATTCGTGCAGAAATCATGTTCGGACAGATTACATCCACACTGATAACAAATCATCTATGCCAGTCCCCTATTCCTCTTCTTCAACTTTCTTCGCTTCCTTAACGATCTTAACCATCAGATCTGCCATATCTGTCAGATCCTGATTATAAATTGCTTCTTCTGCATCTTCAACCTCTAAACTGGGATGAAACTTCTTCAATTCTTCTTCAAAATTAATCATGCCGAGGCCTCCTCAAAAGGGCTTTCACTTCGCCCACCAAATATAATGAACCGACAATATACACTTTATCCTCGTCACCCCTACTAAATATCAGCTCCTCTAACGCTGTATCCAGCGCCTCATAAGTCCTGCATTCAAATCCTGCATATTGTCTGAAATACTCTTCTAATGCTGCCAGTGGTAATGCACGCGCATCCATAAGCGCTACCACACCAATCACGTCAAACAGACCGGAAGCTGCCAACGTATCTATTACCTTCTGATATTGTTTATCCTTAACAACGGAATATAATAACTTCCGTTTTCCCTTACAGGAATGGGTTTTTACTGTCTCCAGGAACGCCTGAATTCCATCAATATTATGCGCACCGTCCAGATATACCGACGGCATCACTTCCTCCATCCTGCCCTCCCAGAATGCCTTACGGATTCCGGACTGCATCACAGGAACAGTGAGCCTTCTATCGGAAAGCAGTTCCAACGCCCTGATCGCCACAGCTGCATTCTCAATTTGATAGACTGCAGAAGTAGACACAGTAAATCTAATATAACCATAATAGTGTAAATGAAAAGAAAAATCAATTGTTTTATGCTGAATCCTAATTTCTTTTATCGCATCTTTTCCCACCGGAAAAGTTTCTGCGCCAACCGTTTTTGCGCATTCTTCAATCTTGCACTCCACCTCTTTTTGTTTCACCGGATAAACAACCGGTGTTTCCGGTCTTAAAATTCCCGCCTTCTCACCGGCAATCTGTGGTAGCGTGTCTCCCAGATACTCCATATGATCATAACCGATAGAAGTCAGGATGCACATTACTTTCTTCTCTGCCACATTGGTAGCATCCAGTCTGCCGCCCAGTCCTGTTTCCAGCACGATATACTCTACATCTCTTCTTTCAAAGAGCACCATTGCCATAAAAAAGAGAAATTCAAAGAAAGACGGGTGATAGGAAACCTGTTTCAATTCCGTTGGCAGCTCATTGATATGATCTGCTACAATCTGAAACGCTTCCAGGAATTCTTCTTCCGAAATCATCTGTCCTTCAATCACAAACCGTTCCCGCATGGTGACCAGATGAGGGGAAATAAACATGCCTGCCGATATCCCGGCCTCCCTGAACACAGAACACAAATAAGCACAAACGGAACCTTTTCCGTTTGTGCCTGCTATGTGAATGATCTTACTGTTCTGTCCCGGATTACCAAGATGCTGCAAAAAAAGTTTTGTATATTCCATGCTGTTCTTGCCGGAAAACTTGGGAATCGCACTGATATACTCTTCCGCTTCCCTATAAGTATGAATCTGTTCTATCATGTTAAAGCTCCACCCAGACTAATTATGAACAATAACAGAGCCCTCAATAATACCTCGGTCTGCCGTATATTTCATAAAACAGGTATTCCGGTCCATTATAATCTGCTCTGCATTAATTCCAATCACTACATTGCGGTAAAGATTACCGTCAATCTTAATATAGGCTCCCTTACTCCTCTCCATGATCTCTTCCAGTTTCTCACGGTCATTACCGATCTTGTCCAGTTCAGCAAAATATTCGTCCTTCATCCGGTTCCATTCCGACAGCTTTGCTTCCGTAGTCTTGGAGGTAGCCGAACCACGCATGCGCTTTTCCCGAAGTGCCTCCGTCATGGTTTCTACCAGTTCCGACAATTTCTGCTTCGTCTCCGCTTCTTTCCGCTTTGTCTCGATCAGCTTGTCAAACTGCTCTGCCTCATACCCGCAATGCAGAGTCGTCTTAACCTCTACATCATTACCTGCCGTCATCACTTCAATTCCTTTAACCGCATGGGTATAACCACCGATGATAGCCCCACGCTTACCGGTAGTAATGACCTTATCCTTAGCAGAAATCCTGGCATTCAGGATAGTATTGGACTGTACCATACCGCCAGCTTCCACAGTCGTATTCTCTATAAAATCCGCAAACACATTTCCTCTGGCCGAAATTTTACCGCCACCCTGTATGCCCCGGGACAATATAACATCGCCGCCTGCAAACAATTTGGCACAACCGGTCGTACCATGAATCTCAATATTACGTCCCGCACGGATAGTAACACCGCTCTCCACGTTGCCGTGAATGATCACATCCCCAAAAAACTCCACTTTACCGATGATCATATCTACGTCACCGCTGATCTCATGAACATTCTGGATGTCAATCTTACCGTCCTTGACCTCAATCTTACCGTCACACTGGGCATAATAGACATCGTTCTCCCGCAGGATACCTTTTCCTCGCATTGGGGGCATATCTCTCGTAGGCTTCGCTTTCATCTCACCGCCCAGTACCGTATAACCATCCTCACCCTGTACGGCATAATGATAAATAGCTACCTTCTCGCCCTTTCTCACGTTCTGAAGCGCACTCATATTGGAATAATCCACGGTACCATCTTGACGGATTTTAGGAACTCCATACTCTTCCGGCGTAAAGAGATACTCAAAATACCCATCTGTACCTTCCTTTACAGGCATTCCCTGTGCCACCAGGATCTCCCGGTCATAAACCTTCTTCTTAATCATGGCTGACAGATTCGAACTGTGAAATCCTTTTACAACACCACTGCGTTGTAAAAAAGTCTCCAGATCACTTTTAACATAGGTCTGTTTTCGGTCCGGAGGAGCCAGATAGAGCCACGCTGCCATGCCGTCATCATCCACACGCAAATAGGTTCCCTTGGCTAAAACCGTTCCCTTGGAATCCCATTTCTCTATATTGGGCATCTCCAATGTAGCACTTTCCTGTGCAGATGCTTCCTTACCGGTTTCCGGCTCCAAGGCTTTCTCCATGGCACTCTTCAGCTTATTTAACTGTTCTGATGAGAAACTCATTTCGCTCACGTGGCTCACCTCTCTTTCCTCAATCTGCAGTAGTGTTACAAGCAAGTCTTTCTTACTTATAACTTTACACTAAAGTTACGGTTTTTTCCAGTCTTATTACATTTTTCTTTCGAATGCTTATCTGGCACCCAGCTGGGTCAGACGCTCTTGTACCTGTTCCATCATCTGGGTATATTTTTCCAATTTGGCACGTTCCTCTAAAACCTTAGCCTCCGGTGCCTTGGACATGAAACGCTCATTGGAGAGCATGCCGTTGACACGTGCAAGTTCTCCCTCCAGACGCTTCTGTTCCTTTTCCAGACGTTCAATTTCCTGTTTGATGTCAACCAATTCTGCAAATGGAATATAGATCGTGGCATTTGGTATCACTACGGAAACCGCATCATCCGCTATTCCTGCCTTATCCGCCTGTACCGTTACATCAGAAGCTCCTGCTAATGATGCAAAGAACAGCTTACCATCCGTGAAAATATCTCTGACCTCTTCCTTGTCACTGACTACATATACAGCCGCTTTTTTGCCGGGGGCTACATTCATCTGGGTACGTACATTACGGATACCGCGAACTGCTTCCTTGATCAGCTCGATTGCTGTCTCCTCTGTTGCAAATGCTCTGTCCTGTGCAAATTCCGGCCACTTGGATATCATAATAGATTCCTCTTCGTCCTGAATTGTGCAGAAGATTTCCTCTGTAATAAATGGCATATACGGATGTAACAGTTTCAATGCATCAATCAGCACATTCTTCAGTGTCCAAAGTGCGGCATTTCTGCTCTTTTCATCCGCATCCTCTTTGTTGTAAAGGCGGGGCTTTACCATTTCAATGTACCAGTCGCAGAATTCATCCCAGATAAAATCATAAACCTTCTGAACTGCAATACCCAGTTCAAAATGATCCATATTATCGGTAACATCCTGAATCAGCGTATTCAGTTTGGAAAGAATCCATTTATCTACCGGTTCCAGACTGGCTTTTACATCATCATAAGAAACTTCCCAACCGCGTTTTCCTGTCTTTTCCTCTGCCTGTGTCATATTCATCATAATGAAACGGGATGCATTCCATAC